>JAJDBT010000082.1 GCA_029261215.1 Nitrospirota bacterium
CATCCGCCAGCAACAGGATCACCACATTCAATCAGAGAAATTAATTGGGATAGGTGTCATGGCCGCTGGTATCGCTCATGAGGTCAATAATCCTCTTGCCGCCATGCTCGGCAAAGCCGAAATGATCCTAGAGGAAGAAGATCCGGAACGGATTAAAAAATATGCCAAGGATATTATCCGGTTCGCAAAAAAGGCGTCCGAGATTGTCAAAGGGATCACCTTATACTCGCGGTCAGCCACCACACCTCCCGATGAGAATGAGATATTCCTAAACGATCAACTTCAGGAGGCGATCAAGCTTTCGGGTTATACAAACCTTTTTACCCACGTTGAGGTGATAACCGATTGCCAGGTCATCCCCCCAATCAGGGGAAATGCGGGAGAGATCGGACAAGTCTTCCTTAACTTGATCAACAATGCGGTTCAAGCCATGAAGGGAAGAGGGCGCTTGATCGTTAAGTCTCGATATGAGGATGGTTTCGTCGTGGTCACAATCCAGGACACAGGTTCCGGGATAAAAAAGGAAGACCTCAAGCAAATTTTTACGCCGCTTTTTACCACAAAAGACCCCGGAGAGGGGACAGGTTTAGGATTAAATATTGTTCTCAATATTATCAAGAACCACAGAGGGACGGTCAGCGTCGAAAGTGAAGAGGGGCAGGGAGCCACATTTGTATTGAAATTTCCTTCATCAGATCACACAGGAGGGCAAGGAGGAAAACCCGGATCGGGAAAGATCAGACAGTCCGTCAAGGGAACCATTAAAACCTGGATCTCCAGAATTTAATGGTTACGCGCAATCGAGTGTGTATTTTCACAACCACAACATCACCATATAACAAGGAGGAACCACGCCATGCCAAGAGTACTACTCATTGAAGACGAAAAAGAAATTCGAGAGGTTGTCAAACATCACCTGGTCAAAGCAAACTACGAGGTTGTCGAGGCGAGTAATGGAGAAGAGGCGATCCGTAAGATTAACGAAGGGAGCAATCCGCTGGAAGTCGACGTTGCCATATGCGATATCCGAATGCCCAAAATCAATGGGATTGAGGCTACTAACTATTTTCAAGAGCAATTCCCTCACCTTCCCATTATTATTATTACCGGCTACCCGGAAACTTCAATGGCGATAGACCTCTTGAAAAAAGGAGTTAAAGAATACTTGGTCAAACCCGTAGAAAAAGAAGTTTTGCTTGCGGCCGTCAAGAAAGCAGTTGCGGAGCGATCCTGGCCCACGGAGTAATGTCCGTGAACTAGAGCCTTGCATCGCCTTTCGGGGCGATGCAAGGCTACGTATGATTGTCTGGGTTCTTAACGCTTAAAATAAATCGAGACAATCCAAAACCTGAAAACAATTGAACATACAAAGTGTAGTTGAATTCATTTTGATACATCCTAAAATATAAGACAATAAACGCCAGCCCTTCACTAAAGTCGTATCACTTATAAGTAAAATCTTCTGTCAAAAAGAGGTAAAAAATTGTGACGGACTTTTCCTTATGCTTTATTTCTATTGCAATTCTATAAAATTCTTAGCCCAACCAAAAGTGAAGATTGTTAAGACGCATCAATCGGGACGGAAACCCAGGTGCCGATTAAGGGTGTGACGGTTCGGATGCCGGGATAGATTGATTGAGCAAAACGGGCGTTGTACCATACTTCAAGGTCGCTTGCGCCTTTGCCCTTAAACCCTTTTAATCCGTATAAAGCACCATAGGCCGTGAAACGATCCTTGAGTTCAATAACGTCTTTTGCGGCAAACAGACCTTCAAGGTTGATGTTTGAAAGCTGGACTTCAAGTCCGTCGGGATAGCTCGCGACGGGTGGCGATTGGGCGGAGACCTCTCTGCCTTGCACCCCGCCTTCAATCACAATCGCCCCTGAAAAGTAAAAATAACCCTTGAACTTTCCGCCGGAGATTTTTAAGGCGGGGGTGTTGTGATTGTCGATCCAGACCAGGTGGCTTCGTCCGGTTTCCCCGTTGTAAATGTCGTCGAAGTGGTCGATGTGATTGCCATCCTTGTCCAAAATATGGGCGCCATTTTTGAGTAAGTGCTGGCCGTCAGCCGAGACTGTGTAGTAGTCGCCCTGTTTTTTGATAAAAGATCGAAGTCCTTGGGTTTTCATCTGATCGAGTGTGAGACTGCTTCCCTTGTTTTGTGTGGCATTGGGTCTGCTGAGATAGGTGTCTTGGTTATCCGGTATCGGGCTCAGGATTTTCCCCTGGACATTTAAGGTCATAAAGGGATCTTCCACTTGAATCGAATAGGGCTCTCCTGTGGGAAAGGCAGATGAATCGAGGAGGGGGACTCTGGCAAGATCAGGCCCTAAGTGCACATTTTTTATATATCGGATTTCACCCCAGTGGACCCAAAGGGGGGAAGGGCTGTGTTCATTTCCGGCACCCTGGATGCCGGCTGTGATTTTTCCCAGGGGATTCAGGGCAATATTGACCCGGACTTTTGCGCGGGCTCCCGTGGCAGTTTCTGAGGTGACTTCAACAGTACAGATCCCCTCGGCGAGATGCGTGGGAGCATAAAGCCGAAGATCTACAATTTTTCCCAGGTTTTTAAAACTTGAAAAAGGGGCGGCGGCACTCGTATTTTCCATGAAATCGCGATCGTTTTTGAATTCGGGTTTTGGAAAATCCGGGCTTTCCCTGTTTCCGGTGCAGTTGTTTTTTGAGAGTGAGGCAAAGAAAACGGGACGGGGAGAGCGGTTTGGGGATGTGGCCCAGGAGAGGACTTTTTCAATCCCGGATTCTGCCAGGTATTGCGCGGTGACTTCGTCTTCCCCATAACGTGCGATTGCGAGTTCTGTCGAGGAAACCTGGAAAGCGAGCAGCGCAAAAGCCGAGCCAAGGGCGAGGATCATGATGACGACAAACATGGCAATGCCCTGCTGATTTTTGAAACAAGCGTGAGTCAATTCACAGGTTCCTTAGCCAGATTTCAGTCTGGATCTGTCGTTCTCCATACGCGTCGTTGAGAGGGTTTTCTGTTCGGGCGGTGAGTTGAATGACGACTCTTCGAATCTGTTCTCTCTCGCTCTGACTGAGAACGCCAGTGGGGAGCTGAATCCCGTCTTCATTAAAATAGCTCAGGTGAAAAGCCACGATAGATGAAGCGGCTTCACGCATCCCGTTGCCGCTGTCCCGGTACAGTGTGTATGAAGGGCGTTCGGTGCCACAGAGGTCTGGGTCGCTCCCTGTTTTGCCATCGGCGGCGCTGTCTCCCACCCACTCGTAATGGATTTGTTCTTCTGAGTCATCAGTCCGATTGACTTTGCCATTTTGGTTTAAATCGGCAATAAAGTGGAAAGCAGTGGGTGTGGCCACAAGGATTTTTTCGACGGGCTGTGCGCCGCGAACACAGCCTGGGCCGCGATACACTTTTCTATGACTTTTGATCGTATTTAAATGGCCTGCGGCAAAGAGTGTCCCTGTGGGGTCTAGTCCCGTATTTCGTATTTCCTGCCAGAACAAGTCGATGGTCACACGACCTTGCTGTTGTGTTTCCGCAATGGCCTCCTGGACTTCATAGTTGTGATAGAAAGAGGTTAATAATTGATAGAATGAGGCAGACATGAGCAATATGATCCCCATGGCAAAGAGGGTTTCCAGGAGAGATATGCCTTTTTTATTTTGAGTGACAATCTGCATTCAGCATGTGTCCGTGTGCAAGGCGGTGTCTGTTATTTTTCCTCTTGCTCTTTATGATGCACGAAAGCTTTTAATCTCGATTTCTCGCGTTTGTCCCTGAATGTTTTTCCAGGAGACACTCACGCGGATCATCCATATATTGGCATCCATAGGGTCTTTGAGAATTGTCCAGCTTTGTTTCATGCCGTTAGGAAGCATTGCTTCCTGTCGTGCCACAGGGCTTGGCGGTGTGGCACGGAGTCGTTCCATTTGGTCTCGCGCGAGCTTTGCGGCAACGGTGCGCTGGTCTCCGGCATCCAGGGCTTTGTAGCCTGCGCCAAACATCCCGATAAATCCCAGCAATCCAACAGAGAGCACAGCGGAGGCGACAACCGTTTCAATCATCGAAAATCCGCGCTGGCTTTTTATTCCCATCGCCTGTTTTTCCATTGATAGAGTTTGACATGTCCCGTGATGTTCACGGAAATGGCAACTGTCTGATATTGAGGGCCGGGAGGTTGTGTATCGGGGAAAGAGAGCGGGGCATTGGTTAAATAGATATATCCGCCCAGACCGCTTGCGGTGCCGTTCGGTTCGAAGGCGACCTGATTTCCGTTCAAAGAGATTCCGTCTTCTGAGCTTGCTGAAAGAGGCCCTGACTTCGGGGTTTGGTTTACTTCCGGGCTGTAGCCAAACCGGATATGGGCGGGGAGTTGTTTTTCTCCTGCATCCCAGAGCGCATACCGATTATCGGGAAGAGGATCTCCGTTGACGTGAAAATCCGCCGAAGTCCTTGTATTTCGGGTAATGGCTTTTTGTCGTAACTGTCTGAGGTGAGAGATGATTTGGCGGCTGGCCAATCGTAAGTTTTGTTGCGGAAGTTGTTTTGTGTGGTTCACAAGCGCGATTGTTGAGGTCAATCCGACCAAGGTCATTACAACCATCATTTCGATGGCGGTATATCCTCCATTCAACCGCATGAAAACCTCAGACTACTTATTGACTAATATTATAGAAAAATGACCTAAGTTTGAGTGGGTTTTTCTATAGCATAGTCCTTTATTTTAGTCAATAAGGTTTTGTAGCTGACTTGGAGAATTTCTGCGGCGCGACTTTTGTTGCCGTCGGTTTTCATTAACACCTTCTTGATCATTCGGGTTTCAATCATGCGGCTTGCGGCGCTGCTGACTTCGTGGAGAGAGCCTTCCAGAGGGATTTCTTTGATGTGGGTGAGTTGATCTGCCCGGGTTCTCAGTGCGAGATGTTCGGGTAAAATCATGTTCCCGTCGCTGAGAATAGTGGCCCGCTCAATGGTGTTTTGTAATTCACGGACATTCCCTGTCCAGGGGTGTTCCATTAAAAGGTTCAATGCGTTTTTTGAAAGTGGTTTGACTTCTTTATTCATCTCTCGTGCAAAGTGATCCACAAAATGCTGAACCATTGCGGGAATGTCTTCGGTTCTTTCGCGCAGCGCCGGGATGGATAACGGAAAAACATTCAGACGATAGTAGAGGTCTTCGCGGAACCTTTTTTGTTCAATGAGTTTCGGAAGTCCGCGATTTGTTGCTGCGACGACTCGGACATTTATCGGTATCCGGGTGGTGCCGCCCACCCGGATCAATGAGTTTTCTTCGAGCACACGAAGCAGCTTGGATTGAAGCGAAAGTTCCATGTCCCCGATTTCATCCAGAAAGATGGTCCCTTTGTCCGCCAATTCAAACTTTCCGATTTTTTTCCCAATGGCGCCGGTGAAGGCGCCTTTTTCGTGTCCGAATAACTCACTTTCAAGCAGATCATGCGGTATTGCGGCACAGTTAATGGTGATGAGGCTTTCATCTTTTCGAGGACTGAGCATGTGGACGGCACGGGCGAAGAGTTCTTTCCCTGTCCCGCTTTCACCGAGTAAAAGGACCGTTGTTTTTCCTTGTGCCACTTTACGGGCCTGTTCCAGAATGTTCAGCATCTCCGGGCTTTTTCCAATAATCTTTGGAAAAGCCAAGTGACTTGAAAAGGTTTCTCTGAGGACAAGATTTTCTTTAAGCAGCCGCTGTTTTTCAAGGGCTTTTTCAATCTGGAGCAAGAGATGGTCGGGTTCAAAGGGTTTTGCGATAAAATCGTAAGCGCCTTCCTTAACGGCTTTGACTGCGATATCAAAACTGCCATGTGCAGTCATGATGATGACGGGCATCGCCGCATAATGTTCTTTTGCCGCATGAAGCACATCAATGCCGGTTTTATAAGGCAGCTTTAGATCGGTGACGACCAAGTCCAGGCGCTCTGTTTGTATGAAGGCAATGCCTTCCCGTCCGTCCTTTGCCCAAAGGACCTCGTAATGGGCATCCGAGAGCGCTTGAGTCAGCATTTTAGCAAGGCCTTCGTGGTCTTCGACGATTAAAATTGTTTCCATTCAGGCTCCTTTGTAATGACCTGTTGCCGGTTCACAGGAAGAATGATGGTAAAAAGGGTGCCGTTTTCTTTATTACTCTCGACCGTGATATGTCCGTTATGCGAAAGGATAATTTTGTGGACGAGCGCCAGGCCGAGACCGGTCCCTTTGTTTTTTGTGGTAAAAAAAGGCAGGAAGACTTTGTCGAGCGCATCTTCCGAAATGCCAGCCCCGGTGTCTGAAATTTCAATTTGTACCCGTCGTGCGGCCGGCCGTAAAAAGGCATAGATTTTGAGTTTTCCTGATTTGTTCATAGCATCCAGTGCGTTTTGAATCAAGTTTGTAAAGGCTTGCCGCATTAAGACTGCATCGAGTTTGATCTCCGGGAAGTCCTGTTCAAAAATGATTTCCCATGTGATTTTTGGGTATTGTCCGCTCTCTTGAAACTGGGCCGTGATGCGCCGGAGCATTTCGGTCAGGACGATCGGAGTTGCTTCGACCACTGTTTTTTTGCTGTAGGAAAGCAACTCTGAAATAAGGTGTTCCATTGATGAGAGTTCCTCGGTGATGGATTGAATCATGGCTTGTCCCGGGTTGTCCGACGCCAGTTTTTTTTCAAGTAAACGAGAAAACCCTAAAATAGTGCCCATGTAACTTCTAAACTCGTGTGCGACCCAGGCGGACATTTCTCCCATCATGACTAATCGTTTTTTAAGTTCAACCTGCTCTTCCAGCATTTTTTTTTCGGTGAGATCGGTAAAAACAAGCGTTGCCCCAATCATTTCAGAGTTGCGGTCGCGAAGCAGAGAGGTGCTTAACCCTAACCAGACTTTTTTCCCGTCCGATTGTTCGATTGCGCAGTCCTGGCGAAGCATGTCTTTTTCTTCTTCAAGGGTACGGTTGAGCAGCTGGCGCATTTTGGCGTTTTGTTCAAATACGGTTTCATAGGATTTTCCTAAAGCGGATTCTGCGGGAAGGTCGAGAATCGTGCTCGCAGCCGTATTGAAGGTTGTGATTTTTTTTTCACGATTAAAGGTCAGCACCCCGCTTGGAACGCTCTGAAGAATGTTTTCGTTGTAACTTTCAATCCGTTTTGCCCGGTCTTCAGCTTCTTTTTTGAGTCTTTCCAGTTCTTCTTCTTTTGATTTGAGTTCCTGTATCAAGCCTTCAAAGGTATCGATGACAAAGCCCGTTTTGTCTCGATAATCCTCGTAATCGGTCATTTTGTTTTTTGAACGAGAAACCCGAACAAGGGAATACATAAAGAGCAGGGTGCCAGCGACACCAAAAATTTGAAGAAAACGAAGGAGAAAATCACTGCTGGTCGTGCCTTTGACCGGACTCGAAATGACCGAAATCTGAAAAAAAAGGGCTGTCAGGAGGACACAGACCAAACCGAGAAATATTCCCAGAGAAGTGGCAGTGAAAATCCGGGTTCGTAAGCTGGTTTTAGTTTGAAGGAGCATTTTATTCCGATCCATTTTTACAATGTTCGGCGCGATTGAGACTTATAATCTGCCCAGGGAAAAGTACCAATGCAAGATGCCGCTGCCCCAAAAGAGGGAAGTGACCGCGCCAAAGGCCAGGTAGGGTCCAAAGGGGATGAGGTCTGCCCGGCTTCTGCCACGCAGGAGGATCATTAAAATGCCGATAATCGCCCCGGACAGGGATGCAAGAAAAATCGTAAGGAGTACGCCTTGCCAGCCGAGGAACGCGCCAATCATTGCGATGAGTTTGATATCTCCGCCCCCCATACCTTCTTTTTTGAGGATTTTTAAAGATAAAATGGCAACGAGGTAGAAAATCCCGCCTCCCAAGAAAAGACCGATGATCGAATCAAGGGGGCCTGGAGGGAGAATGGTTGAGGCCGCAACAACACCAATGACTATGCCAGGAAGGGTGATGACATCGGGGATAATCTGATGGCTAAGGTCGATAAAAATGACCGCAACAAGTGATGAAAAAAAAGCCAGGTAAACGAGTGTTTGTGGCGAAGGGCCAAACTGTCTCAGTATAAAAAGAAAACCCAGCCCATGGAGCAGCTCGACCAGCGGATACCTCCATGAAATGCGAGATTCGCACGCCCGGCATTTTCCCATGAGCATCAAAAAACCAATGATTGGAATGTTATGCCAGGGACGAACAGGTGTTTTACAGTTTGGGCAGTGTGAGGCCGGAAAGGCAATCGATTCATGACGAGGAAGTCGGTAGATGCAGACATTGACAAAACTCCCAACAACAAGCCCAAAAAGAAAAATGGAAAGATCAAGCATAGACACTCCTCCGCAAAAAAAGGATAGCATAAGAGGCTAGGCCCAGCAATGTAGTGGGATGGTTGCCGATTTTATGGGCCTTCAATATGTGTTTGTTTTTTTACTCAACCCCCCCCCCCGGCTGTCAAACTTTGAAAACGTTCAGCGCTCCTTGGTGTATGATTTTTCTTTTAATATAGCTCGCAACTGAATTATACTTTTTAAACTCTGCTAAAAAAACACGTTGAAGCTGTTTGAAACGTGTGGCGCTCGAATAGAGGGGCCTGTGTCTCAACTTGTTCCAAAAGAAAACCGGCTGCGAACCCGGTCTATTCCTTATGATCTCACCATTCTAGGTATTGTGATGATTGTTTCTGGGATTATGGACACCTACCTGATTATAGCCAACCCTGATTATCGGCTGCCCATTTTTGGAATGAAGTTGGAAGGACCCTTGGGCTGGTACCTGAACCTGCTTTTCCCTGTGATCCATTTTATTGTGGGTTATGGTGTTCTTTTGGCCCGGAGATGGTCTTATCTTCTTTTTATGGGATTTACCCTCTATGGCATTATCAGCGCTAGCGTGAATTTTTTGAGGCTTCCACCACCTCATAATATTAGAACAGTGTTCTTAATAGTGAGTTTCATTGTTCTGGGCTACTTATATGTGAGGCGGAGACAGTTTAAACATTGAATTGACAGTTAATATTATTTCGCGATTACAAGTCCCAAATTCTTGATTAAATGGGGGCGATATGATAGAAGTTGAGCCTCTTTGGGCGCGTGGCGGAATTGGTAGACGCAGCAGTCTCAAAAACTGCCGGGGGTAACCTCATGCCAGTTCGATTCTGGCCGCGCCCACCATTAAATATAAGTCATATTGATATGCTGGTAAAAAGAATTTATTTTTTTAAAATAGTAAGAATTTTTAGTGAATAGTAGGTGTTTTGAGCCCCTTCTTGACACTAAAATACCTGCATGGTAGGGTTTTTGAGATAATATCCGGAGTATTAGAATGGCGAAGTCTGGTGATTCATATACTGTAGTCGTTTTTTCGGGTTCTAATACTTCAGAGCCCCGTCGATTTTCACTGAAAAAAGGTTTTCTGAAGTTCTTCCTCGGAGCGACTATTTCCTTTTTCGTTGTTTTTGTTGTCATTTCTGTTCAATTTTACCAAGTAGCACAACAGGTCAAAGACCTCGGCCCGCTCCGCAAAGAAAACAAAGCACAAAAAATTCAGATACAGGGGTTTTCCGGTACGATTGAAGACCTTAAAAGTCAAGTACTGCGTTTGGTCGAGTTTGACCGAAAGTTACGTGTGATGACTGATATTGGTCCGCCAAAAGGGAGTATCAATTCTTTTGGCGTCGGAGGTTCCGAAGACGGAAGCGCTGCACAGTCTGGTATTTCGATGGAAGACTCAATGCGTCGGGAGCTGGAATTGTTGCAGTCTAGGGTCATCGAACAGGAAAAAAGTTACCAGGAACTGGAAGAAGTTGTTCAAGATCGACAATCTCTTTGGGCGTCTACACCATCAATTTGGCCAACATCAGGTTGGTTAAGTTCTACTTTTGGTAAGCGGATCTCTCCTTTTTCCGGACGACTCCAGAATCATAACGGGATAGACATTGCGGCACGTCCTGGTACCCCTATTGTCGCGCCAGCGTCTGGGGTTGTCAGTTATTCTCGCTTTAATGGCGGGTTTGGACGTTTTCTGAAGATAGACCACGGGTACGGTATTAAAACTCACTATGGACATCTTTCTAAAATATCGGTTAAAGTCGGTCAACAAGTAAAACGAGGCGAAGTGATTGCTTACGTTGGGAATACTGGCCTTTCGACTGGGCCGCATCTCCACTACGAAGTCTCCGTGAACAAAGTTACGATTGATCCAATGCGATATATCCTTAATTAGGAGAGATCTTTTTTAAGGGTGGTAACTTCACCCTGGTGCAAAACAAGAAAAGGTGGATTAATCGAGTCTGAGTGCGCGCTTTTTCTTGGATTATCAACACTAGTATGTCACATGTGAAAGTGTGTCGTATTTGGGGAAAAGGAGGTTTGTAGGGCAGATGGCGGTCAAAGGAAAAGTAAAATGGTTTAATGAGAAAAAGGGGTTTGGATTTATTGAGAGAGAAGAAGGAGATGATGTCTTTGTTCATTTCTCTGCGATTCAAGGCGAGGGTTTTAAAACATTATCTGAAGGACAGGTGGTTGAGTTTGAGGTCATCCAAGGGGAGAAAGGACCACAAGCCTCCGATGTTGTTCCATCCGAATAGAAAAAATTAGAAGAGAATGATCAAGCCCCGGCAGGTATTCTTTTGCCGGGGCTTTTTTTTTAAAACAATGGCAAGAAAAAAAAGCCTATGCTAAAATAATCAGAAGTATTTTTGCTTATTTTTTGCTTTTTAAGGAGAACATCATGTTAGGTGTCGGAAGCCTCGTTCGGAAGGTGATCGGGAGTAGAAATGAACGTGAATTAAAACGGCTTTGGCCTGTTGTTTCAAAGGTAAATGACTTGGAAGAGACCATTTCTAAGCTTTCGGATGAGGCGTTACGACAGAAAACTTCCGAATTTCGTAAAAGGCTGAATATTCCCGAAACAGGTGATTTGCCAGAAACGATGGATCTGAAAGCGCTCTCAGAAGGGCTGGATGCCATCATGCCTGAGGCATTTGCTGTTGTTCGTGAAGCTTCGAGGCGTGTACTGGGGATGCGTCATTTTGATGTCCAGATACTGGGGGGGGCTGTGCTTCATGAGGGGAAAATAGCCGAGATGAAGACGGGCGAAGGAAAAACGCTGGTCGCTACCTTACCTGTTTATCTGAACGCATTGACGCGCCGGGGTGTGCATGTGGTGACAGTCAATGATTATCTGGCGGGACGTGACTCTGAGTGGATGGGGCGGCTTTATCGTTTTTTAGGACTGACTGTGGGCATTATCCAGCATGATGAGGCAGATACAGACCGTCAGGCAGCCTATAATGCCGATGTGACTTACGGGACGAACAACGAGTATGGTTTTGATTATCTTCGCGATAACATGAAATTTGATCCCAAGCAGTTTGTGCAGCGAAAACATTATTTTGCGATCATTGATGAAGTAGACAGTATTTTAATTGACGAAGCGAGAACCCCGCTTATTATTTCCGGTCCTGCGGAAAACTCGACGGAGCTTTATTATCGAGTGAACCAGATTATTCCTCATTTGAAAAAAGAGGAAGATTATACGATTGAAGAGAAAACAAAAACAGCCACATTGACCGAAGAGGGCAACGCCAAGGTTGAGAAATTATTAGGAATAGAAAACCTGTATGACCTATCGAATATCTCGCTGGTACATCATGTTTCTCAGGCTTTAAAAGCCCATGTCCTTTTTAGACGGGATGTTGATTACGTCGTAAAAGACGGTGAAGTTATTATTGTCGATGAGTTTACGGGACGCATGATGCCGGGCCGACGCTGGAGCGATGGTCTTCATCAAGCAACTGAAGCCAAAGAAGGCGTGAAGATTGCGAACGAAAACCAGACATTAGCTTCAATTACCTTTCAAAACTATTTTCGACATTATGAAAAATTAGGGGGGATGACTGGAACGGCGGATACCGAGGCGGCTGAATTTCAAAAAATATACAACCTTGAAGTGATTGTGCTTCCCACAAATCGCCCCCTGACCCGAATAAATGAAGCGGACGTGATTTATCGGACGGAAAAAGAGAAATTTAATGCCATTGTCGAGCAAATCATTGAATACCACAAAATTGGACGGCCTGTACTCGTGGGAACGATTTCTATTGAGAAATCGGAGCAAATTGGCGCTCTTCTAAAGCGAAACGGGGTACCACATTCTGTATTGAATGCAAAATATCACGAGAAAGAGGCCGATATTATTTCTCAAGCTGGAAGAAAAGGTGCTGTGACGATTGCGACCAATATGGCTGGACGTGGGACGGATATTCTTTTGGGAGGCAATGCGGACTTTTTGTTCAAGCAGTACGAACATCAGCATCCCGATGCAACGCCGGAGGCCCTGGAAGCAGCACGACTCAGGATCGATCAGGAGATTGAAGCCGAGAGACAGGAAGTGCTCGAGTTGGGCGGCCTTCATATTATTGGGACAGAACGCCATGAATCGCGGCGTGTCGATAATCAGTTGCGTGGCCGGGCAGGGCGACAGGGTGATCCCGGCTCGTCTCGCTTTTACCTCTCGCTTGAAGATGATCTGCTCCGTATTTTTGGTTCTGAAAAAATTTCAAACCTCATGAGCCGTATGGGCATGGAAGAGGGGATTCCGATTGAGCACGGCATGGTGACAAAGGCCATTGAGAATGCACAAAAGCGGGTCGAAGGACATAACTTTGATATTCGAAAGCAGCTCCTGGAATATGACGATGTGATGAACAAGCAGAGAATGGTGATCTATGATCGTCGACGGGATGTGCTTTCAAGGGACGAGATTAGTGAAGATATTCAGGAGATGATCGAGGAGGAAGTAGATGAATTACTGGATATTCATTGTCCCGAAGAGTCCTATTCCGAGGCCTGGAATGAAGAGGGTCTTTCTGAAGGACTGTTGCATCAGTTTGGGCTTGCCCTTGAAAAGGAAGTGTTCAACTTTTCAACGACCGGACGAGAAGCTTTACGGGAAGAGATTATGGAACGCGTCCGTACTTTATATGCAAAGAGGCATGCAACAATTGGCACGGAGCTTGTTCACACACTCGAAAAGCAAATTTTTCTGAGAATGATTGATACCCAATGGAAAGACCACCTTCTGGCGATGGATTCTCTGAAAGAGGGGATTGGGCTCCGGGGTTATGGACAAAAAGAACCCTTGAGCGAATATAAAAAAGAAGGTTTTGACATGTTTGCAGGCATGATCGACCGGATTAAACGGGATACTGTCGAGCACCTTTTTCATGTTCAGGTTGTGAATGAAGAGGAAAAAGTGGAGCAGCTTGCTTCTGTTTTCCAAAAAACGCAATCCATGCAAATGAACCGAGGCGAATTACCAGCCAAAAAGACGATTCACCGTGAAGAGAAAAAAGTGGGAAGAAATGATCCCTGTTCTTGCGGCAGTGGTAAAAAACATAAGAAGTGTTGTGGGAAATAGGTGTGGAAGAAGAAATCCCCCCGAAGAATCGTAATCGTATCCCCCATTCGCAAACAAATCTCTCTCTACGCCAAGAAAATAGAGGTCTGAAGGCATTCTTACGACAAAAGAAATGGGAACTCGATTTCTTTGTCAAAACTGGAAAAGCACTCACTGCGGCGCTTGAATTTAAGAGTGTCCTCCGGGTGATCTTATCTGCGGCAAGACGTTTGGTGCGTTGTGAAGATTGGTCTTTGTTGTTAATTGATGAACCTGTTCAGTCGCTTCATTACGTGCTTTCAAAAGGGGATACGATTCATGTACTTAAAAAAATATCGTACATGATGGGTGAAGGGCCTGCAGGTGAGGCTGCCCAAAAAGGCCTTCCGATCATTATTCCGGATTTTTCAAAACAAAAGACCTATGATGCAAAGCAGTTTTACCCGCATCTTCAGGTGAAATCCGTGCTTTGTTTTCCAATTTTGTGTAAGAAGCAGGTGGTGGGAGTGATCCAATTGGTGAATGGGGCTCGGCGACCCGCGTTTTCCCAATATGATCTGTCTTTATTGGAGATGCTGGCAGACCAGGCCGGTCCGGCGATTGAGCGGTCTGATATTTATCGAAAAATGTCTGACTTGGTGACGACCGACGATTTAACCCATCTTTATAATCTGAGGTATCTTGATCGAGTTTTGGAAGTGGAGATGAAACGAAGCCGTCGATACAAAAGCCTTCTTTCCCTTATTTTTATTGATCTTGATTTTTTCAAGCAAGTGAACGATACGCATGGACATCTGATGGGAAGTCAGGTGCTTGTGGAGATGGCCCGCATATTAATTGACAGTTTGCGCGCTGTTGATGTGATCGTTCGATATGGAGGGGATGAATTTGTTGTTCTCCTTCCGAATACAAATCTGAAAACGGCGAGACAGGTGGCCGAACGTGTCCGTACCGCGATTCGTGAGCATAAATTTTTAGAAAAAGAAGGCGTGTCTTGGCAGATTACGGCCAGCTTTGGTATTGCCAGTTATCCAGAACACGCCAATAATCGGAGGGATTTGATTCATCTTGCAGACCGGGCGATGTACGAATCAAAAACGAGAGGCCGTGACATGGTCTCGGTTGCCTCCAAATAATCTCATATTGTTCATTGCCGAATCACATCAATTCGGTTCTGTAGAATTTGATCGAGTCGTTTCGGCTCAATTTCAAGATAAAGTGTTTTTTCCTGTGAGCAAATCACGCTCCCGGTTTTCCCTTTTTTGGGTCGTTGAAGATATTTTTTAAAAGTGTACATGACCTCGCCTTTCCCTGATTTTTTGCAAGGGCTGAAATGTAATGCGAGATTTGCAGCTTCAAGAAGGGTGTGGTGCGGCACTTCTTTATGTCCTGCCATCTGGATAAGTACATGCGCTCCGGGAGCGCCACGGGCATGCAGCCAAAGGTCGTTCCCCCGTGCCAGGCCAAAGGTGACTTTTTCATTTTCAAGGTCACTGCGCCCGACAATAATGCGGAACTTGTCAGACGAAAGGTAGGAGGGCGGCCCTTTCGCTCCTTTTTGAGCGGCCTGTTTTTGTCCGATGCGTTTCAAAGGAAAATCTGCCGGATCAAATATCTGTTTTTCCAAAAAATCTTGTTTCCCGTTCTCAAGCTGGAGGAGTGCTCTTTTCGTTTCCTGAAGGATCGGGTTCATGTTTGCAATTGCTTTCATGCCCTTTTTATAACGATTAAAAAATCGCACCATGTTTTCTACTGGAGACAATGCTGGATCCAGTGCGACAGGTTGTATCGAAGGCACTGCTTTTTGTGCATCCAAGGAAGGATCGAGATATAAAAAATGATCGGCGCCGGTTTTAATTTCATGGAGATGGCATTTTAAAAACTCGCCATATTGCTGGTATTTTACCGATTTTTTCGCTTCTATGAAGCGTGCCGTCAGTCGATCCCGGCGTTTTTTGACTTGTCGTATGTTGTTTTCAAATCGCGCAAGGATTTCTTTTTTTGTCTGTTCCTCATTTTCTGCTTTTTCCAATGCTGCATAATAGATTTCGAGTGAGGCGTTGAAGGGGTATTGCTCAGCGCTAAATCTCGGAATGAGGGTTTCCTTGAACTGTGAGCTTTGAATGCCTGGGGGAGGAGAATAAGGCGATCCTTGGGCCAATTGTCGGCTCTGGTGAGGCGTGCTCAGCCAGCCGATAATATTCCCCTTTTCATTCAATAAGAACAAGTTGGAGGCGGGGCCGGTGAGTTCCGCGACGAAGGTCATCCGTATTTGATCATGATTTGACCAGGTGACAGCCACTTGAATGATACGGTCGTCTTTTATTTGTTTGATTGCGGCGATTTTTTTATAGCGAAGGTGTGCGCGCAATAATTGACAGAAATTAGGCGGTACTTTGGGGTTAGAGGGTTTTTGATGAACAATATGAAAACGTGAAAATCTGGGATGGGCTGAAAAAAGGAGTCGGCGGCGTTGTCGGTGATGCTCTATTTCAAAAAGAATGGTTATTGGCGTGGGCTGATCAATTTTTTTGATCATCCCACCGATGAATTCAGATGGAAATTCTGACAGTACTTCTGTTACTTGTGTGACGCTTAATCCCAATGACTTGTCCTCTATCCCTGAATCTGATATTGTCGAATTTGCTAACCAGGGCCAAAGCGTGAGTTTAACCATCAAGGAGGGATTCTGCAAGGCTCATCGCATGTTCTGTTTTTCTTGCAGGTCGAAAGAACGCTTTGAATTTAAAGGATAGAAGGTGGATTTTGATGACTTTGTTGCCACAATAGATTTGCATGGTGAGTTCGTTGAAGAAGGACTTGAACAACTCGAACGCTTCTTGGATCGCGCCATACTTTCAATTGAAAATGAAGTGAAGGTGATTCACGGGCATGGGGATGGCCGTTTAAAAACTTCCGTCCGGATCTACCTCAAAACATCCCCCTATGTGTCTTCTTCCCGCCCCGGAGATCCTTGGGAAGGTGGAGATGCTGTGACGATCGTGACATTGAAGGTCGATCAGTAACACAAAAATGCCCCTCGGATGGGGGGATTGACCCTGTGAGGGTCTGCCTGTTACCCTACGCTGATATGAATGACTTAAAAAACAAAAAGAAAAAGCAGCTCTTTATGGCAATTCTCTTGGGTTTCGGGTCACTGCTTACCCTCAATAATGACCTGGCCATTCCCGGTCAAATGCCATCTTCTCCAAGCAAGATGACCAAAATTGAGATGAAGTCCAGAACGGGCAAACCCACGACCCGTTCTGATGAGGTTCATCTATTTCGTAAAGAAAACATGACGCAAATTCTATCCCGTTTCCATACGGGCTTGCATCCTACCGAGGACAAAAAACTGGTTGCCTTTATTTCTCAGGAAAGCAGGAAGTACGGGTTTGAACCTGAACTTATTCTCGCCCTCATCTCCACCGAAAGTTCCTTTTATAACTGGTCCGTATCAAACAAAGGTGCATTGGGTATGATGCAAATCATCCCTGAAACCGGAAAAGCGCTTGCAAAAATCAATCAAATCGCCTGGAACGAACAAAATCAGAGGTTGTTCGACCCTTATGTGAATATTCGTCTTGGCATTCATTATCTTCATTCTTTGAATGAACGATTTGGAGATCTCCACGTGGCCTTGGCGGCGTATAACTTTGGCCCGACAAAGGTGCAGCGTTGGTTGAGACGTGGAAGACGCATTCCTACGCGATATGCAAACAAAGTGATGCGGCACTATAAAGCCTACCTCGCTTCAAACGATAGCCACTTTAAAGAGCGAGAAGCGGCCGCAAAACCTATTGTTGAAATCCCGGTTCGAAGCGATACCTAAAAAGCCGGATCGTCAGGCTACAACACACCACCCTTTTCTCTATATTTAACTCGTCCGTACAAGTTTTGTTATCGCAGAGCGCTATGTTCATTCAGGGAGCTTCCAGATGGACGCTCCCTGAATGGGTGAAAACGGGTGAGCCAATGCCTCAGTGCGCGTGGCCGTGGGAGCGTTCTTCGGGACTGGCTTCCCGAATGGATTCGATCGATACGTCAAAATGAAGGACTTTTCCTGCCATGGGATGGTTTCCATCAATAATGACGCCGTCCTTCCTCACTTCTTGAACGGTGATCAGTTGTTTCTGGTCTTTAGGGCCTTTTGCCTCGAACTGCATGCCGGGTTGGATGTTATCCATGCCTTCGAAGGCGCTGAGAGGAACTGTTTGAATCAAATCAGGATTTATGGCGCCATAACCGTTTTCAGGTTGTACGGTGACTTGAAGTTTGTCTCCGACGGTTTTTCCGGCCAGAGCTTGTTCCAGACCGGGAATAATGTTTTTTGTCCCGTGTAGATAGGTCAGCGGGTCTTTCCCTTCGGAGGAGTCAATGATTTCTCCGGCATCTCCTGTCAATTTATAATGAATGGATACGACATGGTTATCTGCGATGGTCATATTCTCCTCCTATCGTGATCGCCTGATTTTTTTAAATAAAAGTTTTGGGGTGCGGAATTGATTTGTTTTTGATTGAAAATGAAGTGAGATCGTGTTTTGTGAGTAGAAGAAAAATGGCTGGGGCGCCAGGGTTCGAACCTGGGAATGCGAGATCCAAAATCTCGTGACTTGCCACTTGTCGACGCCCCAGTCAATTTCTTATTTAAAAAACCCATTCAAACGGTGTTTGCCGAAGTAAAGGAATGACCCAAAGTTTGAATGAAATCCCTTGTATCCCTTGCTCTACTTGTCTTGCGGCTTTTTCTGCTTTTTCCTGATCTCCAAAAAGGGCAAAGAGTGTTGGCCCGCTTCCAGACATCAAGGTCAATTGCCCATCCAGACTTTGAAGGAGATCTTTGATCACTTTAAGTATCGGAAAGCGGTCAAAGGTAACTAATTCAAGATCGTTTAACGCAGAGCGCAACACATCCTCTGAACTGAGCCCTCGTTCTTCTGGCCTGATATTAAGGGCTGTTCCCTGGTTTGTCAACCCGATTCGTTCGGAATAGGCCTTAAATGTGGATGCGGTTGAAACAGGTATTTGAGGATGCACTAAGACAATCCACCCCTTAATGTCACTTTGTATTGGTCTCACAATCTCTCCCCGGCCGGAGACCCAGGCTGTGGGGCCATCAAAAAAAAAGGGAACGTCACTCCCCAATGCTGCGCCAAGTGCCGCGAGTTTTTGTTTCGGCCAAAAAAGAGACCATAGCCGGTTGAGTCCGATTAATGTGGCTGCCGCATCGCTACTCCCCCCCGCGAGCCCTGCCGCAAGCGGAATTTCTTTTTCCAGAATGATGGAAACGCCTTTTTTCGGGTAGCCTTCTTCATCCATTTTTTGCTGGAGAAGCTCTGTGGCTTGAATCACGAGGTTTGATCCATCCGATGGAAGTGGGCTGTTTGGAATGTGCAAGGCAATGCCTGACTCTTTTTCTTGAAAGGTGAGGCGATCATACAGGCCGACCATGTGCATCAACGAAGACAGGTTGTGGAAACCATCGGTCCTCTGCTTGAGTACTTTGAGGTAACTGTTAATTTTTGCAGGGGCCTGAAGCGTAAGATCCTGTTTCATAGGAGGAAGATCATATCATTGCGTGACTGAAAAAGCGATGGACTTTATGGCTTATGAGGCCAGCAGATTCGCATCACGGTTTTCCTTGCGGTGTCGTTTGATGTCATATTTAGCCAGCCGGTAGCGAAAGGAGCGGAAGTTGAGGTGAAGGCGCTTTGCCGCTTCTTTTTTGACCCAGTGTGTTTCGTGGAGGGCTTTTATGAGAAGTTCTTTTTCTATTTTTGAAATTAAGGCTTCCAGGTCGAGTCCTTCTTCCGGAATATCTGAAGGGAGTGGGATGCTTTGCGGCGCTTTCATTAAATTGCCACTGAAATCTTCAAGTGAAAGTGTTTTGTTCGTGGTGAGTGCCACGGCGCGTTCAAGTACATTTTCTAATTCGCGAACATTCCCTCTCCACTCATGTTGCATGAGCAGATGAAGGACTTCCGGGGCGATCCCCTCAATTGATTTCGCCAGGTTTTCATTGTATTTCTGAAGGAAAAAATGGGCCAAAAGCGGTACATCTTCAGGCCGATCACGAAGGGGGGGCAAATGAATTGGGATAACATCCAGGCGATAATAGAGATCTTCCCTGAACTTACCTTCAGCAATGAGGTCTTCAAGGTTTTTATTGGTGGCCGCAATGATGCGGATATCGACTTTGATGTCTTTTGTCCCGCCGACACGGCGGAGTTCCCGTTCCTGCAAAACGCGCAAGAGCTTGACCTGAATGGCCAAAGAGGTCTCCCCAATCTCATCAAGGAGAATGCTTCCGTTGTCAGCCGTTTCAAAAAGACCGGGTTTATTTGAAATTGCACCTGTAAACGAGCCTTTCATATGACCAAAAAGTTCACTTTCCAGCAGATTTTCGGGAAGGGCGCTACAGTTGACGGTGACAAAAGGATGGTCTTTTCTGCTGCTGTTGTAGTGGATTGCACGGGCAATCATCTCTTTACCGGTACCCGATTCTCCAGTGATGAGGACGTTGCTTTTGTTGTCAGCCACTTTTTCGACCAAGGCGAGCACCTGACGCATTTTATGGCTTTTACCAATGATTTGCGTGAAATCCGCATGTGATTTTAGTTCCCGCCGAAGCTGATTGTTCTCTTGGCGTAAGGTTTTTCGTTCCAGGACGTTTTTGATGATGAGCTTGACTTCGTCTATTTGAAAAGGTTTGGTCAAATAGTCGTAAGCCCCTTCTTTCATGGCTTCAATGGCCGTTTCGGTCGAGGCGAAGGCCGTCATCATGACCGTTGCGGTTTCCGGGGAAGACGCTTTTAAGGCTTTGAGCAGGCTGAGTCCGTCCATTTTTGGCATTTTGATGTCGGTAATGACAAGGTCGGCACCTTCATTTTCGACCATTTTCAGGGCCTGCTCGCCATCCTCTGCCGTTTTGCAGCGATAACCTTCTTTTTTTAGGACGATGGAGAGGAAGTCCCGCATACTTTTTTCATTATCGACAATCAAGATTTGGTTCATATTTAAATGCCTGTCATTTCTCTATGGAAGTCAGATGGGGTTTTTTGCCATTCTCAATCGGGTCGCATTCGAAGAGGGCATGTTCATGATGAGCTATAAAGTCAGAATCGATCATCGGAGGGGCTTCCGCAGATGAAAAGGGGAGACGGATTTGGAAAATCGTCTCTCCTGGTTGGCTTGAAACTGAAATTTCTCCGGAATGTTCTTCGATAATCCGCTGAACGATGGCCAGCCCTAATCCGGAGCCAGCGCTTTTGGTGGTGAAAAAGGGTTCAAATATAGTGGATAAGTCTTCTTTTGTAATGCCTTTGCCCGTATCTTTACACAGAATTTCAATATAATCTTCTGCCATGTGACGTGTAATATGCTGCGTTGAGAGGGTGAGTGTGCCATTGCCTTGCATCGCTTGGTACGCGTTATTCGCGAGGTTCCAAAAGACCTGTTTCATTTGGTCTGGGTCTACAAAGGCTAAGGTAGGCTCCAGAGCTTCTTCAAAAACAATTTCTACGTCGTGTGTATAGGCGGGATTGTTCTGTATTAAATGTGTGGTTTCGGATAAAAGGTGCTGCAGATTGACCCATTCCCTTTGAGGGGGAAGCGGTCTGGCATATTTCAGAAACTGCGTGACAAAGGCGTTAAGGCGTTCAGATTCCTTTATAGCGATCTCCATCAATTTTCGGTTTTCACCTTCGAGTTCCAGTTCGTTTTGCAGTACTTGAATGGAACCGCTGAGAGAGGCGAGCGGGTTGCGAATTTCATGTGCCATGCCTGCGGCCATTTCCCCAATGGTGGCGAGCTGTTCCTTTCGATGAACCACTTCTTCCAGGTTTCTGATTTCTGTGAGGTCCTGAAAAGTACCAATAATGCCGGTCTGCGTTCCCTGTTCATTCCGCAAAGCCGAGATTGTTACGCCGAGCAGGCAGGGTTCTCCGTGTTTGTTCCTGATTTTTCCTTCAAAGCGTTGAGGCATTCCGGTCTGTGCGAGCGCTTTAAACCGGTTTTGAATGTCTACCCATGAAAATTCTTCCCACCAGACTTTCCCGATAACTTCTTCCGAAGCATACGCTGTAATTTCTGTGGCTGATCGATTGAAGGAGGTGATTTTTCCTTCTAAATCGGTCGTAATGAGACCGCTCGGCATGCTATGGACGATATCTTCGTGAAAGATGCGAAGGTCTGAAAATCCGATTTCTTTTTCACGCAGTCGTCTTGCGAGGCGGCCACTTAAGATCCCGACGGTAAAAAAAGCGATTGTGTAAAGAAAGAACCCATAAAAAACCTCCTTGTCTCCTAAAATCAGGGCATTTTCAAACGGCACAATGTGCGCACGTTGCGCCAGGGCCAATACGCCAAAAAACAGGCTTGAGCATCCGGCCATGAAAAAACCGCCCCGATGTTGAAAAAAAATCGCGGTCGAAACGATTGTAATGATAAATAAAAAGGGAAAGGGACTTCCGAGTCCTCCGGTCACCGCGACGAGTATGGTCTCAAGCAGGAGATCCATCGATAGTTGGAAGGCGGTGAAATAGAGCGAGGGGCCTTTCAGTTTGAGAAAAACCACATAGGCAAGACTGAGGACATACGTGGCCCCAATCAGGACATAAAAGGTCGCAATGGACCAGGGGTTTTTTATGGTCTCTATCTGAAGCAAGAGGGGCAACCCGAGAAAAAGGGTGACCAATATGACCCGTATCGCCATCATGTAAAGGAGGCGTTTTTGGAGGGGACTTTCGCTTTGATTCATGACTTGTTTCATTTCAATCCGTCAGGTTCCCTTCTGGAGGAAAGGCATTGCTCAATATGGCTCTGTTTTTTTAGGTTTTGCAAGTCGGGATTTACAAATCCTTAACCCACAATATTGGCCATTTCAAAGACTGGAAGATACATCGCGATCACAATCGTCCCAATCGTAATCCCCAGAAAAACCATCATGGCCGGTTCAAGCATTGCGGTCAGTGTCGAGACGGCTGAATCAACTTCATCGTCATAAAAATCCGCAATTTTACCGAGCATGCTGTCAATGGCGCCGGTGGTTTCTCCCACAGCGATCATTTGGACGACCATTGGCGGGAAGACGGATTCTTTTGACAAGGGGTCCGCAATCGTTTTTCCTTCACTGATACTTTGGCGTGAATTCATAATGGCCCGCTCAACCACCCGATTCCCGGATGTTTTTGCGACAATGCCCAGACCTTCAAGAATAGGGACGCCGCTGGTAATCAGCGTGCCCAGTGTACGTGTGAATTTGGCAATACTCGCTTTTTGAATGAGGTCACCGATGACGGGTGTTTTTAATGCCCATTTATCAATATTGAAGTTTCCCTGAGGTGTTTTGTAGTATCGCTTGATTGCCCACCAAATCCCCCAAGCGCTGGCGAGCATGTAAACAATATTACGCTGCGTAAAATGGCTGATATCAATGACCATTTGCGTCAGACTCGGCAGCGTACCGCCAAAATCTGTAAACATTTTGGCAAAAATAGGGATGACAAAAACCATGAGAACGATAATCACCGCCACAGCAACCGTTAAAATAGTGACCGGATAGACCATGGCCGACTTGATTTGTTTTTTGAGTTTCATGGACTTCTCGATGTGTTGGGAAAGTCGGTTTAAAATGGTGTCGAGGATACCGCCCGTTTCACCGGCTGCGACCATGTTGACGTAGAGCTCATCAAAAACCTTGGGATGTTTTCTCAGCGCATCCGCATATGTTGAACCGGACTCCACATCTCCCCGTACTTCTTTAATGGCCTTGGCCAGCGTCGGATGTTCGGATTGGTTTCCTAGAATTTCGAGACACTGAACCAGGGGCAGACCTGCATCAATCATCGTTGCAAACTGCCGGGTAAAGATGACGATATCTTTGTCTTTAACCTTCTTTTCACCGAAAGAAAAATTGAACTCAGCGGCTTTCTTTTTTACAGAAGTGACAAGAATATGGTCTTTTTGAAGCAGAGTCATTGCCTCATCACGGTTTGCCGCGAGGACTTCTCCTTTTTTGATATTGCCTTGCCGCGTTTTTCCCGTCCATGCAAAAGTTGCCATTACTGACCCTCCTTAATTGGGTACGTTTTTTTACTGATATTTAATGCTGCTTGACCGCCGGGGAATGGGTTGCCCCGCTCCGGGAGGGCTTTGCATTCCGCCGTTTTGGCTCCGTTGAATCAGGGACGTCAGCTCATCCGTATGATCGGAGCGTCCCATGGCATCATCGAGAGAAATTTTTCCTTTTTTGACCAGGTCGCACAGGGACTGATTCATGGTCTGCATGCCGTTTTGGCCTTGTCCTGTCTGCATGGAAGAGTAGATTTGATGGACCTTGTCTTCACGAATCAGGTTTCGGATGGCTGAGGTGGGAACCATGACCTCCAGGGCCATTTCCCGTCCTTGTGCGTTTTTCTTAGGGATCAGTTGTTGAGAAAGCACGCCTTCAAGCACAAGCGCAAGCTGTGCGCGGATCTGAGACTGTTGATGAGACGGGAAAACATCGATGATCCGATTAACGGTTTGAGCGGCAGAATTGGTATGGAGTGTTCCAAAAGTCAGATGTCCCGTCTCTGAAAGCGTCAACGCCGCTTCGATGGTTTCAAGATCTCGTAACTCCCCAATAAGAACCACATCAGGATCTTGTCTTAGGACGTATTTCAGCGCCGCTTTGAAGGACTTTGTATCCGAGGTGACTTCCCGTTGATTGACGATGCATTTTTTATGCGGATGAAGAAATTCAATCGGATCTTCGATGGTAATAATGTGTTCATGTCTTGACTCATTGACGTGGTCAATCATTGAGGCGAGGGTGGTTGATTTTCCGCTGCCGGTCGGCCCGGTGACCAAAATGAGTCCGCGTGGTTTTTTTACCAGTTCTCTGACAACAGGCGGAAGCCCCAGTTCATCAAAAGACAACACTTTAAAGGGGATGGTCCGCATGGCACCGGCCACCGCACCGCGCTGCATGAAAATATTCCCTCTGAAGCGACTTAAACCTTTTAATCCAAAGGAAAAATCGAGTTCATTCTCTTCCTCAAAACGATGTTTCTGGGCATCGGTCAGAACACTGTAAAGGAGTTGTTTTGTCTCCGCAGGTCCAAGAGAAGCGGAATCGAGAGGGGTCAGGCTGCCGTTGATACGCGCCATGGGCGGAGATCCTGTTGTGATATGGAGATCAGAGGCTCCTTTTTCAATCATGGCTTGAAGCAGTTGGTGTAGATTAGGCATATATGGTGTCTCCTATGGACTGTGAATCTCTCTAGTCTCGGTCTGCCATGGTGTTGTTCAGCACTTCTTCAATCGTTGTGACGCCTTCAAGGATTTTTTCCAGTCCACTCATGCGGAGCGTCTTCATCCCTTCGCCGATTGCTGTTGTTTTGATTTCTTCAGTGGTGGCGCCTTGCAGGATCAGTTCCCGAATTTTGCTTTTAATGGGCATGACTTCATATAGGGCGACACGGCCTTTATAGCCTGTCTGGCTGCACTTGGGGCATCCTTTTCCCTTATAGACGACCAGGCCCTCTAGTTTGTTTTGGTCAAATCCTGCTTCGATCAATGCTTCTTCTGTCATCGAAAGGACTTCTTTGCAGTTTTGGCAGATCCGGCGGGCCAGGCGCTGGGCAAGAATTAAAACGACGGATGAGGCAACCAAAAAAGGTTCAATCCCCATGTTTAATAGTCGGTTAATAGTTCCAGGCGCGTCATTGGTATGGAGGGTGGATAAAACCAAATGGCCCGTGAGCGCCGCTTTGACCCCGATTTCGGCTGTTTCGTAATCCCGAATTTCACCCACCATGACGACGTCTGGATCCTGCCTCAAAAAAGACCGGAGCGCCGCCGCAAAATTAAGTCCAATTTCATCTTTCATCTGAACCTGGTTGATGCCCAGCAGGTTGTATTCAACCGGGTCTTCCGCTGTCATAATGTTAATCTCTTGTGTATTAATGGTGCTGAGCGCGGAATAAAGCGTTGTTGTTTTTCCACTTCCTGTCGGTCCTGTGACCAGCACCATGCCATAAGGTGAATGTACTGCGGCGTTAAAGTTATCCAGGGCTTTGGGTTCAAATCCAAGCTTGGTTAAATCAAAGGTGAGGTTCCCTTTATCCAGAATACGCATCACGACTTTTTCGCCAAAAAGACAAGGGAGTGTCGAGACGCGGAAATCGACTTCTTTCTTTTTGCCCAGTTTCAGTTTGATTCGTCCATCTTGCGGAAGACGTCGTTCCGCGATATCGAGTTTTGACATGATTTTCATTCGCGAGACCACGGCATTTTTAATTTTGGGCGGCAAGTTCATAATGGTTTTCAGGACGCCATCCACACGCAGGCGAATTCTAAAGACGGTTTCGAAGGGTTCGATATGAATATCACTTGCGCCGACTTTAATGGCATTGACCAAGATGCCGTTGACGAGCTTCACAATGGGCGCGGCGACATCCTGCATGCCGCCTTCTTCCTGCTCCTCTTCGACGACATCTACATTTTCAAGTGCATCGCCTACAACGGTGTCAAAGTCTTCAACAGAAACCAGGGGACCGTCTTGCCTGTCCTCAAGAAAGTCATCGTCGTCCATGTTATCTGCAAGCGTGTAATCTTTTGCTTCAAGCGAAAAAGATTCGTCTACTTGCGGCGCAACGTCTTTCCCATAGAACTTTTGGATCGTTTCAATAACGGTTGACTCGGTCGCAATGACCGGTTCAATATTGTAGCCTGTCATGAACTTGATATCGTCGATGGCAAAGACATCGCTTGGGTCGATCATCGCGATGCAAAGGGTTGCCCCACGGCGTTTGATCGGCACAATTCGGTATTTTTTGACCAAGTCGAGCGGAACCAGTTTGATGACGTCAGGATCAATATCGGTTGTGGTGAGATCTACAGCGGGAAGTCCATATTGACGGCTTAAAAAATCGAGCAGTTTGACTTCATCAATAAATCCAAGACGAATCAGAATACTGCCAATTCGTCCCCCCTGTTTTGTTTGGACAAGCAAGGCTTTTTGAGCCTCCTCTTCGGAGACCAGTTCGGCCTTGACAAGCATTGCCCCCAGCCTGTCTGTAACCAATGGCAAAACCCCATAAAAGAATAAAAAAACAGATAAAAATACCCCTATCATTAAGCCTGTGAGGTTCTCGTCACGTGCTCTGGGGATGAAAAAAGCCTGTTAGTGCTGAAAAAAGCTTATCCGATGTCCTGTGTACTGTCAAACAAATCGGAGGCCAATGAAGTGCTCTAATTTGAGGGGTTTAGCCTTTGGAAAAGGCTGTGATGAGGGCTTGACGCATGACTTGAACAGGGGCTTTTTGTGAAGTCCAAATTTCAAAAGCACGGGCGCCTTGATGAAGAAGCATCCCTAGGCCGGAAACGGGCTTTGCCCCCACTTTTTTGGCGGCCAGGAGCAGCGGGGTTTCAAAGGGACGATAAATAAGATCCGAAACGACCCAGTCCGGTTTGATGAGAGAAGCGGGAAAAGGGAGCGTATCGTCAGGACTCATGCCCAAAGGCGTGGTATTGATAAGCAGTATGGGGTGATCTGTGTTGATCCATTCTTCGGGATAAAAAGGCGATACTGTAATCGGGATGTGTCCACTGATATGATCGAGGTGTTTAGCCAAAGCCGCTCCCGCTTCGGCGCGTCTGGCCTGAATGATGATTTCATGTACTCCGGCCCCGATCAGGGAGACGGCGACTCCTTTTGCGGCACCCCCTGCTCCGAGCAGTATGACCGTTTTCCCTGCGGGCTCTACGCCTGCTTCGCGTAATGAGTCTATATAGCCCTTTCCATCCGTATTGTAGCCGATTAAGCGTCCGGCATCGTTTTTAATGGTGTTGACTGCCCCAATTTTCTCTGCTTCGGGGTCAATGTCATCAAGGAAGGGGATGACATTTTGTTTGTGGGGGATCGTGATATTCAGCCCTTGAATACCCAGGGGCATGATTGATTCGAGGGCTTTTTGCAGTTGACTCGGATGAACTTCGAAGGGAAGGTAACTTGCCTCTAAGCCAATGGCCTCAAATGCGGCGTTTTGCATTTGAGGGGAGAGCGTATGGCGGACCGGGTACCCAAAGATCCCAAAAACCTGGGTGTTCCCAGAAATTTGGGGGCGGGTCATGAGACCATTCCGAGCCCCTGATCCATGAATTTATGCACAGGAGGGCTATCCTCCAAAAATAATTGGGCGAGATTGCGTTCAAGGGGGAACTCTGCCAGGAGTTTCAGTGCTTGGATAAAGCCTGAAGCATCGGTCGGGACGATATAGGTTGGCATGTTTAACGCTTCTTCGATTCCTTCTCTCGTACTGGCATCCAGGAAATCTGTTTTTGTTTCTGCAAGCATAACATCAGGGATGA
This sequence comes from Nitrospirota bacterium, assembly GCA_029261215.1. Classification (GTDB taxonomy): domain Bacteria; phylum Nitrospirota; class Nitrospiria; order SBBL01; family JAADHI01; genus JAADHI01. The sequence continues at coordinate 27,729 of JAJDBT010000082.1, forward strand.
GCAGTATTTTTTGATCCGGGTTCTGGGATTGATCCACCTCTTTTTTAACCGCATTAATGATATCGCCACCGGTCACGAGGCCCGCTACTGTGATGGAGTCTCCAAAAAAATGATTCACAATGGTCAGCACCTTAAGGGACATGTTTTTACAGGAGATCAGTTTCAGGCATTTTGTGAGATAGGCTGAAAAAGAGGTTCCGGTCACGAGAATAAACTGGGTCGCAACCGGCGTCTGAAATGGTTCTGAAAAGTCGGTTGTTTCAAAGGTTTCCATAAACAGCGGCAGCATTCCCACCCCATTTTCAAGTTGTCGAAGAGGGCCGTAGGCTTCAAGGGGTGGAAAAGGCACGTCGCCGATGACATACCATTCATCGGCGGCGAAAACAAAAGGGTCTCCCAGTTCTTTTTTAAATCGCTCCTGCCAGGTATCGACCAGTGTGATGGCTGCTCGGGCATAATCTGCATCAATGGTTTTGACGGGCGGGAGTCCTTCACGGTGACGGGTCAGTCCGACGGGGACAACCGCGAGAGATTCGACGCCTGGGTAACGTTCCGACAATTCCAAAATACTTTTTTCAAGGTAGTGGCCGTCATTTAAATCAGGACAAAGGACGATTTGCGTGTGCAGAACAATGTTGTGTTCTATCATTTCGTCAATCTCACCCAGGATCGGCCGTGCCTTTGGGTTTTCCAGTAAATCTTGGCGAAGCGCAATGTCAGTCGTGTGGACTGAAATGTACAAAGGACTCATTTTTTGCTCAAAGATGCGCTCTTTGTCTTTTCGGGAAAGATTCGTGAGGGTAATGTAGTTGCCGAATAGAAAGGAAAATCGATAATCTTCATCGCGGATATAAAGGGCTTTTCGCTGTCCTTCCGGCATTTGATCTACAAAGCAAAAGAGGCATTTGTTGGGGCATTGGCGAATTTTCATTTCCGCTGGATCAATGCCGAGATCCTCGTCCAATTCTTTTTCGATGTCCACTTCCCATACTTCGCCGTTGGGTTTTGCGATCTCAAGAAGCAAGGCTTCTTCCCCGACATGAAAACGGTAATCAAGCAGGTCTTTAATGACATGCCCATTCAGGCTCAACAATCGGTCGCCAGGCTGTATCCCGATCTCCGCTGCAATACTTTCAGCTTCGACCGATTCTATTTCTAATCCTCTTTGCGCCACAGTGTGTTTCCTCAATGAAATGATTTGATTTAAAAAAAGATGAATTATAGGGAGTCTCTCTCTTCGAAGTCAACGAAAGCCCCACATGCGTATTCTGAGGTTTTGAAATTGAGGGGTCTTAAATAGGGTCTCTAGCCGGAGTTTTCAACATAAAGCGTGGAAAAGCTGTGGAGAAGTTGGTGGTTAATCAAACAGGTATTCATTTTTTCAGGCCGGAAAGCAAAATGCCCAAAAGAAGGGCAGGCTAATGAATTCCAAAAAAAAAGTACTTCCCCAATGTTTCTAAATGGCTCTTTTCAGGGCAGGCTTGAATCGCGGACAGTCAGTTGACATATTTTTCATCCGGGTGGTAGCATGAATACACCTCATGGATTACCGATGAAAAAAGCCTGTCTTGGCGCTTATCCCCTACGAAACGGTGGTTTGGAATCATGAAAAAGTTGATTTTAGTGGGTCTTGTTTTTCTGACGGCTTGTGCCGGGGGTGCCCCTGTTTCAAAATCCCCTGTGCACAGATCTGAAACGAGCAAAGCCGCCGAGTTGCCGACCGCCCCTCCTATGAGCCGGGAAAAGGCCCTTGGGCGGCAATTTATTCAAGCGGCCTTAAAGGAATTTACCTTTGTAACAGATTATGAAGTGCTGACGCAGGTGAACGAGGTCAGCAGCCGTATTTTGGAGGGCATTGGAGAGGACCCATCGAAATTTCATTTTTTTGTGGTACGGCAAAATCAACTGAACGCTTTTGCCGTTCCCGGTGGGTACATCTTTCTTTTTGATGGTTTGCTGAAAGAGTTAAAAACGGTGGATGCCTTAGCTGGCGTGCTGGCGCACGAAATCGCCCATGTGCAGCGGAACCATTTTTTTAAGGATGAAAAAAAGATGACGGCGATGAGCCTGGCCACGATTGCCTCGATTATTTTGGCAGGCATAACCGGGCAGGAAATCGGGGCGACTGGAACGATTGCCGCAGCGGCCAACATTTCAATGCAATTAAAATTTAGCCGTGAAAATGAGGAAGATGCGGATATTCATGCGATAGAGTACCTCAAAAGAACATCTTACGATCCCTCGGGGCTTTCTGAATTTTTTGAAACCCTGTCTTTCTACGCCGGATTCACACGCGGGGTCGAACCGCCTTATTTTTCGACCCATCCCGGATTAGGTGATCGACGATTTATGGTCGAAGCCCTCATGAAGGATGTTCCTAAAAAACAACGGCAGGATGCTGAGCCGACAAAAAATTGGGAGAGGGATTGGCAGCGCCTGGTCGCCATATTAAAGGGTGAGAATGGGGCAAAGCAGTCTCCGAAATTAACAGACGAGGCTGTTTTGGGTGAAGCGTCTGACGCCTTGCGGCAGCTTTATTTGAGCGCTTTATCGATGTCCCGTGCGGGTCAATTGCAGGAAGCGGCAAAGCAGTATCAGGAAGTTATTCGCCGTGATCCGGATCAAGCGATTTATCATGCGGATCTTTCCTATGTTTGGATGCGGTTGCAAGAAGCGGCTCTGGCCAAAGCATCTGCCCTGGAAAGTCTCCGGCTTTCTAAGGAAAATCCTGTCCCCTACCTGGTTTTGGGGATGATTGCCCAGTCTGAGAATGACCATAAAAATGCGCTGGAGTATCTTGAGACGGCGAATAAGCGTGCCCCGGATTACGCGTTTGTTCATCTCCAGTTGGCCCGCTCCTATCATGCGGTGGCGATGGCGGAAAAAGAGAAGTTCCATCTCGGCCGGTATCACAGATTGAATCTTGAACCGATCAAGTCCATTGCTCAGTTTCAGAGTGCCTTGGCTTTGCTTGATCCGAACAGCCCTCTTGCGCTTCGCGCAAAACAGGAGATAGAAGCCATCACGCGTGATGGGGTTTAAGGAAGCATTGTTTTTAGAGGTAGCGTCCCTCTTCGTAAACACAGACGCCATCAATTTCCGCGCGTTTGGTTACAAGGAAAACGTCGACGTGAAACCCTCCTTTGTTCGGAAATTCCGGTTTTTTGTATTGCAGGTGTTTGCTGCCTAAAGAAAGGTGGACACCGCACATCCGTTCGTAGGCTCCGATGTCTGTGAGGTGCTGTTCACGGGTCATGGCGCGATTTAATCCAAAACCTAATTCACGGACCCAGACGACTTCTTCCTTTTCGCTCATATTCTGAAGCACTTCCTGAAAAGCCCTGGGCGCATCAGGGCAGGACACCAGCTGCCCGTTTTCTATGACTGCCGAGAAGGGCTTTTCAGGGAAATCCACGCTAAAGCTGGCATCACCAAAGGCAAAAATCTCCACGGTTCCGCTTGATCGGGTGTGAAAGGCTGGCTCAGTAAAGACCTCGCCGATCGGGAATTGTCCCCCCATATTGTTCATATTGCTGTAGTCCCCGATATTGAGTTTTGCCCCCAAAAAAGGCGTATCGTACAGCAACTCGGCATTCTCCCCGATAATCTTGATTTGCTGAGCCTGGTCGATGTGTTCTTTTAATCGAGGCCCGATCGTGCGGTAATAGCCGGGATCGTAAGCGAGAGCCGCAACATAGGTCTTGTATTCTTCCTCCCGGATACGGGCAAGATGGGGGTGTTCGATTACCTTCAGATTTCGGTGGAAGAGTTCCAGTCTAATTCTGAACTTGCTTAAGCGAAAACTGGATGATTGAATGAGAATAACCAAGTCTTCGGGTTTTAAGGTCTCAAACTGGCTGAAAATGATATCCGGCTCTGTTTGATCAAAATGAATTACCGTCGCCTCGGGCAAAATGCTTCGATAGGCTTGGGTGAGTATTTGAGAAAGAGGGGAACGTTCGTCATAAACAATCATGGCGCGATGCCCAGCAGTATGCCCAAATATCAGGGTTGTGATGTCTTGAAGGTTTTGTGTGGCTGTGTTTTGTAATGTATCCAACGTTATCCTGTTTTGTTGCGTTTTAGGGTTTGTTTAATCTTTTGAAGTGCTCCGACCCTCACAGTGGAGTGTTTCCCCGGATTGTTCAAGCGGCCAGGTTGTTTTTGAGGGGACGGCCTGTGGTTCTGATTCGAGCAGAAACGGCATCTCAGGCATAAAATTGACAGCAGCCTTGAGCTTGTCTAGGGTGATTAAGTATTGATCCATTTTGGAGTCCTTTGCAGACCAATGATTTGGAAAAAGCCAGGCAAGATATTCTTTTTTATCTTCACGGTAAATCAGTTTCCATAAAAAATCGGGGGTTTTGATCCCGTGGGTAACAGTAAAAAAATCATTGTCCCTATTTTTTCCCCAGATTACGCCGCCCCATATTTTTAAGGGAGTGATTTCTCGATAACACTCTGAAATGCGCATGGTTGTATCCCAGGCACCGCCTTCCTGGTTGAAGATCGCATTCAAGGGTAGGGTGTTGCTTAGATAGAATGTTTCTTTCAAGGCCGTTCGATGGCCGTCCATATGATTACTTGGAATGAGCTGGCCCCGGTCCCAGGTGCCCTCGGAGGGGTTCACGGTTGTTGTATTGTAAGAGCGCCAGGTTTGAGGTTGGCAGGTTTCCGGGACTTTGGGGTCAAATCGAAATGGCTTTCCCTTAAGGTCAAGGTTTCCCTTGTCTTTTCCCAGTTCATAATAAAAAGCGATTGCGCCATGGTGTATATCACAATCCAGCCAAAGCGTGAACCCATAATGATCTTTTTTGAGAGGGGTGGATGTGGTTTGAGCGCTGCTGTTACCCGATTGAAGCGAAAGAAACAGGATGCCGAGGATGTAAAGGGATCTCTTCATATAAGGCTTATTATATCGAATGATGAAAAAATATGAACAAAAGAAAAGACTTTAAAGGTCAAAACAGTCATTTTGAAAAAAGAGGTGTGAGGAGACTGACACAAAGATTGGTGGAGCTGAGGGGGATCGAACCCCTGACCCCAAGACTGCCAGCCTTGTGCTCTCCCAGCTGAGCTACAGCCCCATCGAACCTTGTGTGGAGGGGAGGATATCATCGAGCCCATTTGATGTCAAGAAAAGCCAATGGGCAGTGAATCATCAGGAATCGTCCTTCACAATCTAATCTCGTTTTGAGGCGCTGCTGGGTTTTTTAGGACCCGAAACGCTTTCTTCTTTGCCCGCATTTTCGTCCAGCTCCAAGAGGAAATTAGCCAATTTGTTGAGCGCACCCACAGTAAATTTCATCCCGTAATCCGTCGGCATCCCGTCGCCATCGCCATATCCGGGCACGACAAATGCCGCCGGATCCAGTATGGATTCGAGGATGTATTCTTTGGGGGTGACGGCTCTGGCACGATTCATTTCGACGGCTTTGAGATATTCCGGAGAATTGATACGTTGTATCGCCTTGTTTTTCATGGTGAGTTCTGGGCCAATGAGTCCCGTTGTGGCAATGGGAACCGTTGGGATTTTGTGGCAGACAAAACACCCCATTTTTTCGATCATGACCTCCGGGCTATCTTCAAGAAGTGCTGTTTTTGTGAGGTTTTCTTTGGGTAAGGCAACTGGTCTTTTGTTCTCTCCCAATTCAAGTTTTTTATTGAAGTAACGTTCCCAATCGGCTTTTGCGGTAACTTTTGAATAATCTCCCGGCGTATCCATGGCTTGCAGGTAAGCGACGGTGGCGACGATTTCATAATCATTGAGCATCATGGGCATTTCAGAAACAAAGGGCATTTGGCTTTCTGGATGTTCTCCACTACCTTCTTTCTCATAACCCTCCACAATATAACAACTGGGGCAATAGAGTGATTCGATTAAATATTCTCCTCCGGTCGTGGCCTGGGGTTTGAGCTGTGAGCTTGGTTCGGGCACTTTGGCATAACGTGCTGAAAATTCAGCATAACGAGGGTCGTTGATTCTCTCCTGAGCGCGTTTTTCGACATTTCTGAGGTCGGGACAACGTGCTAGTTTTTGTTCGTCTGCAAAAAGGTGGCAAAAAGCACATTGTCCTTTCCCGACGGGAAAGCGTCCCATGCTGTTCATTGTTCGTCCATCACTTGTGAAGATGAGTTCTTCTCCCGCTTTAACAAGGGCTTCCGGCGTCATCAATGTGGCAGGGTCAAGCGAAGGGGCCGCAACCTGTTGGGGAATCGGCTCTTTTTTATCTTTGATGATCATGGGCTTCTGTTTTTTTGCCGTTGGTTTTTCCTGTTTAAAAAAAACGACGGCCACGACCAGAATTGTGAGAATGATTGCCGACCATTTCCAGAGTGTGAGCAATTTTTGTGTACGTGGTGTATTCATACAAATCAATCCTTAATCAATAAAAGAGAGCCGATGATCATAAAAGCCCTCAACTAAACAGCATCTGAAGGACTCCTGTCAAGTCATTCTTGTGTGAGATTGATCTCAGGAGTGAATTGTGGGTTAAGGGTTTTGTATTTGGGAGATTGAATGACGAAGTCAGGATTTTTTTAGGGGGACATCCCTGAAGATGTCCCCCTAAAAAATGGATTATTCTGAGAAATATTCTTTTAAGCCGCTTTCGGTTGGTTTCATGGATTTATCGCCTTCTTTCCAATCCGCAGGGCATACTTCGCCGTGTTTTTCTGTAAACTGGAGTGCGTCCACCATACGAAGGGCTTCATTGATGCTCCGGCCCAAAGGCAGGTTGTTCACAACCTGATGTTGCACAATCCCGGCTTTGTCGATTAAAAACAGACCGCGATAGGCCGCGCCGAGTCCTTCAAAAAGCACATCGTAGTCCCGCGCGATGGTTTTATTAAAATCAGAAACCAGGGGATAGGTGACGCCTTGAATGCCGCCCTGGTTTTTGGGTGTGTTCAACCAGGCATGGTGGGAAAACCATGAGTCGGTTGAGACGCCGATCACCTCGACATTGCGCTTTTTGAATTCTTCCAGCTTGTTCTGAAAAGCGTGCAGCTCGGTTGGACAAACAAATGTGAAATCAAGCGGGTAGAAAAAAAGAACGACATACTTGCCCCGTTGATCCGAGAGCTTAAAATCTTCAATGGTTTTACCGCCGATAACGGCTTTCGCAGTAAAATCGGGTGCTTCCTGGTTAACTAATACCATTTGTTTCTATCCTCCTGTCAAAGTGTTTGAGATGATTTGGATTATTGAATGGCTCCAAAATGGTAACGGAGCCGTCCTATATCGAAATCTATCTGATCGTTCTTCCCCTTGTCAATTAAAAGATTTCAAATGATCTGGAACAGGCTATGTGCTTGAAGCCGAGCTGTATGGCATGGTAGTTTAATGACCTTTGAGGAAAAGATGAGAAAAAAAGCAGTCCTTTACGTCTTCTTGCCCTGTAAAAAGGTCTACCCTTTGGGTGTGACTTATCTTGCGCATTTTCTGCATCAGCACCATCCTGATGCACCACAGCATATTTTAGATTTATCCCTTATTCCATCGTCGAAGCGTCATGCTGTTTTACTTGAAACCGTTGAACGCTTTAAACCCGACCTGATCGCTTTTTCGTGGCGTGATATCCAGATGTTCGCACCACATGAAGGCGATGGTTCGCTTCAATATGCCTTTGATTTCTATTATTCATTAAACCCCCTTAAAAAAGCGGTTGCCGCGGTTCAGGGGCTTCGTGCCCTATGGTTGTATTACAACAATTTGCGGGAGCATTTTACGTACTTTAATCTAATTGCCAAAAAACACCCGAATCTTCAAATGCTCGTCGGTGGCGGGGCGTTTTCTGTTTTTTCAAAAGAGGTGATCCGACGACTTCCGGAAGGGGTGATCGGGATTATCGGAGAGGGTGAAGACGCCTTGCTTCATCTTTATGAGGGCCAGTCCGTCATGCAGGATCGCTGTATCTACCGTAAAGGAGATGAGATCATTACGGGGACGCAGGCGGGGCCAGTCAAATTGGATACTTCAGTGCAGGATCCGGCATACATCGAATCTATTTTTCCTCAGTATGCGGCCTATAAAGGAGAAGCGATCGGTATTCAGACGAAACGTGGCTGTCCTTACGATTGCCAGTTTTGCCTTTACACCTACATCGAAGGAAAACGGGTCTATACCCGGCCCGCTGAAAATGTCGTGGACGAAATGAAGGCTTTTTATGATCAGTGGGGCGTTCGTCGTTTTTGGTTTGCGGATGCCCAATGGATTCCCGGTTCGAAATACTATCCGCACTGCACAGAAACCCTGGAACGCATCATCAAGAGCGGCATGGATATCGAGTGGGGCGGGTATATTCGAACCAGTCTGATTACGCCAGAATTGGCAGATTTGATGGTGAAATCGGGCTTGGGTGATACTGAAGTTGCGATTACCTCAGGTTCTCAAGAGGTTCTGGATGGGATGAAGATGGGCTTTCGACTCGACAAGCTCTACGAAGGCTGTCGTTACCTGAAAGAAGCGGGGTATAAGGGCCGTATTATTCTCAATTATTCCTTAAATTCCCCAGGGGATACCGAAGAGACCTTGTTGGAAAGTGTGGCCTCCTATAAAAAAATTGTGGGCATCATGGGCGAATCCCAGGTGTATCCAGCCCTTTTTTTCTTGGGAATTCAGCCGAACACAGGGCTTTCTGAACGACTGATTGAAACAGGCTATCTTCCTAAAGATTATGATCCCCTGTCGATGAACCCCTTGATGATCAAAAAACTCTTGTATAATCCTCCGCCCCTGGGGCAAATGATCACCAAGGCTTGTCTCAAGGCCTGGAAGGATAAATCAGGGCCTGTACGCGATCCCATGAAAAAAATGGAAAATGCGACTTATGCCGATGATTCCATTGCGAATATTTTTGAAGGAAATACGGGCCGTGATGCCTTGATGAATCTTGAGGTCGCTCTGCTTGAACGTGGATTTAAGGCCAAGTTCTAATCATTCGTCCTCTGCGGATGTGTGAGGTGTGCTTTGCGGTCCATGTCTTGAACTGGGTCGAGACGTCCGTTATAATCGTCTTATTTTTTGGAGGGAAGTTAATCAATGCCAAAGGTGTCATTTTATCCAGCGGATAAATATGGTGATGTCCCGGAAGGGATGTCTGTTCTTGATGCGTCGGAGAAACTGGGTTTGGAACTTCGGCACGACTGCGGGGGATTTGCAACATGCAGTACCTGTCGGGTCATGATCGTGGACGGAGTTGAAAACCTGTCGGAAATCGACCTTGATGAGGAAAATATGCTGGAAGAGGCAGAGCTGCCGACGCCTTTTCGTTTGTCTTGCCAAACGATGATTCAGGGAGATGCCGTCTTCCTTATTCCCGAACCCGAGATGGATTGGAGCAAGGGAGCCCTTCGAGAACTGAATGCCCTGACCCCGATGTCCCGCGCTGTGATTCGGGTCATTGTGGAAGCGCGTGCACGGAAGGCTGGAGAATCGGTCATTTTGCCCGACACCGCGATTCCGGCTGTTGAAAAAGCGAAAGCAGAACTCGAGGAGATGGGCGGAGATAAAGCCGCCGTTTCGGCCTTGATTAAGCGTGTTTGTGAACTACCTTAAAATATAGAAAAAATAGATGCTTTTGGATTGAGAGGACGTGAAGATGCGTAAATGGACGAGCATGGATAGTGTAGATCTGAATAAAGGCCGGAATGTTTTTTTGATCGTCATGACGGTGGTTTCTGTCCTGTTTTTTTCTGATGTGCAGGCTCAAAAGGAGCAGCCTGTTCCGCCAGATGTTCCCGAAGGGGTTGAGTTTTACGAAAATGAAGGCCATGAACATCATCCCGAAGGGACACGCTCCTTTTATAAAACAGATCCCCCCACTTCCGGTCCGCACGATCCACGCTGGCTGCCACCGAGTGTTTACGAGGCGAGTGAGACACGTCCGGAGCTGCTGGTCCATAACTTGGAACATGGCAATATCGTGATCTATTTTGATCGTTCACGTTTGTCAAAAGAAGACCTGAAATGGATGAAGGATTTAACCCAAAAATATCTCGGCCAGTGGGATGGCATGTTGATGGTGACCCGCGAAGATAAGGAATACCCTGTTATCGTCACTGCCTGGCGTGCGATTCTTCGGCTCGAAAGTCTTGAAAAGGAAAAAGTCCTTCAGTTTGTGGATGCCTTCCGGGGGCGTGGACCTGAAAATCCAGTACGCTGAATCGAGCGCTTGTCTTGCTGTTAATCTGTTCCTTTTTTTAGACGTTTCTTCTTTAACAATGTGTAACAAAAAGCCCCCTCCAGTCTGCTGTTCTGAAGGGGGCCGGTGTCTGCTTTTGTTCAATAATAGTTAAGGAGAATTAACCATGAACATAGAAATAGTACCACCAGATTTGTTTCTGTCAAATCCAGCCTTAAACGCCTTCGTGTTTAAAATAGATTGCGTTTTAAAAATTACTTTTTAAAAACGATTACAAATTTGTTTTTCATTACGAGGTCAGTCTCTGGAAGAGCAAGTGGCAAGCCTGCGTCAAAAAATTTCAGCCTCGAAGTTTGTCCTTGTTTTAAGCGGGGCAGGGATTTCCGCTGAAAGTGGGATTCCGACATTTCGGGGAAAAGAAGGGCTCTGGAAAAACCATCGCGCGGAAGATTTGGCAAGCCCTGCGGCTTTTCAGCGTGACCCCAAGCTGGTTTGGGCCTGGTATCGGTGGCGACGGGCCTTAATTGCCTCAAAAAAAACCAATGCGGCTCATGAGGGACTGGTGCGGCTTGAAGCGCGCATGCCCAGATATCAGTTAATTACCCAAAATGTGGATGGTTTTCATGGATTGGCTGGCAGCCGAAAAATGATCGAGCTGCATGGGAATATCTGGAGGATGCGTTGTACGTCTTGCGGAGAAAAAATAGAAAATCATGACCCGGATTTACCTGAGCTTCCCAGATGTTTAAAGTGCGAGGCCCTTTTGAGACCCGATATTGTCTGGTTTGGAGAAGGAATCAATGCGAATGATTTAGAGCAAAGTATCCAGAGTTGCCGAGCCTGTGATTTGATGCTGGTGATTGGAACCTCTGCGGTGGTGCAACCTGCCGCTTCGTTTGCCTCAATCGCTAAAGAAGCGGGCGCCTACCTCGTGGAAATCAATCCAGTACCTTCTCTTTCAGGCTTGTCGGATGTCACGCTGGTCGGAAAAGCGGCCGAGATTGTTCCGAAAATCGTTGATTAGGGTAAGGACGATTTTTCGGCTGAGGGACTTGTACTCCCTGAAGTGACGGGCTGGGTTTTCATTGCATAGGTTTTTGTTGTTCTTCGATTACTGAGCCAAAAGATCGCCGTGGTAATCATCCAAAAAACCACCACATTAAAAATGACCATTCCAACCGCATAAGTGAGGGAAGGGGTTTCGGCCCAGGGCGTCACATCCTTGAGTATCTCAGTCACATGCCAATCCAGTCGAACCGAGGAACGAATATATCCCATTAAAACCATCGTAGTGGAAATAAAGACGGCGAGCGCAAACAGGGCAAACGCGCCAGAGCTGGGCAGTTTTCCCCACTGAATTGGCCCGATCATTTTTGATTTCCTTAGCATCAGAATATTGAGGATCATCCCTCCGGCCAAGGCCCCGATAGCGGCCATAAATTGAGGAAAGGCCAGGTTCACCCGGACATTGGCTGGAATGAAAAAACCGTAAACGCCAATAAAGATGACAAAAGCCTCCGCCCCGATAAACATCAGCGCCATCGCCCAGTTTCCCCATCGGGCCCATGACACCGTGATTTCTTTATTGCAGCGATGAAAGATGATGTAACAAAGCCCGAAACTAAGAATCATGGTATTGATGGCCGTATTTTTTGCCGCCATTGTTCCGTAGTACCCGACGATGGGGTGCTGGGTTCCGCCCATCGCTGCAAATTCACCCCGGCTGGCGGGGAGGGTATGCGGGGTGGCCCAAATCAGAAAGGCGGCGGCGAGGATAAACATCGTGTATTTGACCAGATGCTGGTAGCGCTCGGACCCTAGCATACGGGTTGTACCCTGCCAGAGATAATAAGTAACCGTCATAAAAATCAGTCCAATCAGCATCGCCTGCATGATGAAGGGCCAGCTCAGCTGGCCTCCCATTAAAGTAACCCCCATCCGTTGCCGGTAAATAAAAATTTCTTTTGCAAACCAGTAGCCGGCAAAAGGAAGAATAAACAGATTGACGATGGCGATCATAATCGAGACATGCCCCATCCAGTCGTAATGTGCGCGTTTTTCAGGGTCGCGGGTGGTTAGCATTTGAAACGCGGCGTATGCCGCAATGACCGCCCCGCTAAACATGATGCTGGCCAATATGCGATGAATGTTTAAGGGATTCCAAAGGGGGGTGTTGACCGCATTCCAGAGATTTCCAAGGTAGCGACCCTCGGAATCGACCCCGGCGGGCGACATCATAAAAGCCATTAGGGCATTGGCCAGATAGATAATCGCGAGGCCATTGAAGCAGGTCGCGGCGCCCAAAGCCAAATGCCGCCATTTTGCAGAGCCTGTTTTCCAGCGATCCCATGTTTTTGTGTAGGCATAGAGCAGTACATTTTCTAGAAAAAAGACAAGCACATAAAGGTAAAGCACAGGTTTGAAAACAGAAGACATATATCTCGAAAATTCGCTATACAAGAAAATAAATGCGCCGAGCAAGGCGCATCCGAAAACAATGGTGAGCGGGTAAAAAGGCAGTCCAATTCGCATGAATTCATGGGCCAGGGCATCATGTTTACTGGCTTGGGATGGATCTGCTTTTCGACGGAAAAAGCTGAAAATTTCGAGCATCCATGCGATCATCGGGACACCCAAAATAAAGCTTCCGAGAAAAAAGTGTTGTTGAATAAGCACCCAAAGGATGGAACGGTTGTCGAGCTTGCCTCCCCGATCATAACTTTGCGGATAGCTGAGCTTAGGTGCGGGAGGCCCTGATATGGTGCCCGGCGTTTTAAAGTAGATATCCTCAGCCACTTCAGCCGCGCTGGCTTGCGAAGGATTCTCTTTCGCAAAAATGAATGTTGTTGAAAGCAGTACCAATGCTGGCAGTAGAAAAGAAAGAGAGAGTCCCATCCAAGTTTGGCGACGAATCATCATTAAAAGTCCAAGTATGAAATTTCTAAGTTAAGAATAGTGGGGATAATAGCGGGTGCCCACGTAGCTGTCAAGCTGAAGAAAGGGGTTATCTTCCTGTAGGGATCGAGGTAACTTTGCTTCCATTTCTTGCTTTATGCTAACCTGATTTCAAAATAATTGTGAGGTCTAAAAAAAAAATATGGATAAGATCTTTGTCAGGGTGTACACGCTTTTTATTCTGTTTTTTGTCGGTATCGGGGTCTTTATGATTATAAAGTCGAGACCAGGGGACAAGACCGATGCCGTGGCCAAAAACCCCATTAACTTCACCGAACCGATAATAGAAAATCCGATGATTCTGATACCGGCAGGTGAATTTATTATGGGAGCAAATGACGGTGGTATCGATGAGCAGCCCCAGCGTGTGGTTTATCTCGATGCTTTTGCCATACATCAATATGAAGTGACGATATATCAATACAATGAGTTTGTTGTTGCGACTGGTCACAGACAGCCTTTAAACCGCTATGTGAAAGACATCCATTTTTTTAATAACGCAAATCAGCCTGCTATATATGTCAGTTGGCTGGATGCCTATGATTATTGTCAATGGGCCGGATTACGTTTGCCAACGGAAGCAGAGTGGGAAAAAGCGGCGAGAGGCACAGAAGGCCTGTCCTGGCCCTGGGTCGAAAAATATCAGCCAACATTTGCAAACTTTAAAGGGGAAGAGGATCACGGGGTATTTACAACGGCCGTTGGATCATACGAAAAAGATAAAAGTCCATACGGGGTTTATGATATGGCGGGCAATGTTAAAGAATGGGTCCAGGATTGGTATGATGATCGATATTATGCCAATGCCCCGCTAAAAAACCCTCAAGGTCCAGAGCGCGGCGAAATGAAGGTCATGAGAGGTTCCTCGTGGAGGGATTCTCTCTATTCGGGGAGAGCAACGGGACGCTTGCAAATGGTTCCCGGTTATCGATATGAAGCGGTCGGATTTAGATGCGCGAAGAGTGCAGGGTAAAAAAATAAGATTATGCAAAAACCTATAGGATGTCAGAGAAAACTGTAAATATCCTTAATTAAATAAGGTCTAACCAGTAAAGCAGAAAGAAAATAACCATCAAGACATTGAAAATAAGGCCTATGATAATAAACATGTCGTAAAGAGGCGAGTTTTTATGCGAATAATAGGCGGCATCTTCGTGTTTTTCAGGTAATTTCATGTGTATTCCTCCTCAAATCAATAGTGTAGCAAATAACCATAAATCCATAAATAAAGTCAAGTCTCAATGGAAAAATAAATGCTGTATTTGAACTTGACAAGGGCTGTTATTTGGTCTATAGTCCCGTCATTTCAAGGCCAAAAAAACTGTATTCACATTCTTAAAGGGGGGTCTAGACATGGCAGAAGGTACGCCAAAGGCAAATATCGGGAAAAAGCTCTTTTGGCTATCCGTAGCGTTTTTGTGCTGGGTTAGCTGGTATTCAATGCATGCACCACCTGGGTTTATCCATTAAATCCAGATGAATTTGGGTTTTTACAGGAGATTAAGGTTAATAAAGAGAGCAAGTCAAAGAACAAAAATATTTTATCAAAGAGGGGCATAGAAAATGTCAGATAACAAAGAAGAGGCAAAAGTAGGTCTTGGTCAAAAAATTGTCTTCGGATTGGCGATGTTTGTTGCATCGGGCCTTTATTACATTGTTTTTTTGAATAAGTCGCTCATGGTGTTGCAAAACCTCGCGTATCCCTATTAATGCATTGAGGCGCTCAATTTAGGCGCATGTACAGGTAGAAGCAGCACAGTTCGAGATCGTTAGGTTTTAATAGTGAAGCGGGCAGAAGTGGGTCGGTTAGCTTTTCCCGAATTTCCTTGAGGAGGAAAATTGATGTTAAATCTAAGTGGCGAGAAAAAAAAGAAGGTAGGAGCTTGGCTCTTACTGAGCATGATCGGCATGCTCGTTCTTCTCCCATTTGCCCCGGCTGTCGTTATGGCAGCAGAAGAGGCGGCAGTGGAAGAGGCGAAGGAGCCGGAAAAAGCAAAAGACGTTTTTTATAAAGAAGAGGGTGAGTTTGGTATTGTTTCAGGTCCTCCAGCCGGAGAGCTTGTGTATCCAGATGATTATGGTTCTTATGGCGACTTTCAGAGTCGTACGATAATCTGGATTTCAAACCAGCAGCATCTGTATTTTGGAAGTTTTGTTTTGGCTGTGCCTATGTTTGTATGGGTTATGGAGCTGATCGGGATTCTTCAATATGAAAAGAACCCGAAGGTGGGTAAAAAGTTTGATGATCTTGCGCACGAAATGATGAAGATTAGTTTGACCGCTTATTCCGTGACCGCTATTTTGGGCGGAATTTTGATTTTTTCGTTTCTCGCTTTGTATCCAGGTTTCTTCCGCTATCTTTCCGGAATCTTTAAACCTGTAATGCACATTTATGCACTGCTTTTTATTTTGGAAAGTGGTGTTTTATATGTCTATTACTACGGATGGGATAGCATGAATGACGGAAATGGTGACTGGAAATGGAGTCATCTTTCTCTCGGAACCATTTTAAATGCCGTCGGTATTGTTTTGATGGTGATGGCCAACACCTGGGTGAGTTTTATGATGTCACCCGCCGGGGTTGATGCGGAAGGGCGTTTTCTTGGAGATATCTGGAAGGTCATGCATAACCCCTTGATGGTGCCGGTTGTGGTGCATCGTATCCTTGGGAATGCCGCCTTTGGTGGTGGTGTTGTTGCCGCTTATGCGTCCTTTAAGTTTCTTTCAGCTAAAACACTTGAAGAAAAAGCGCATTATGACTGGATGAGCTATATCGCCATGTTTATGGGGATTCTTGCGCTGATCCCGCTTCCATTTGCGGGTTATTGGTTGATGAGAGAAATTTATGCTTATCGTCAGCAGATGGGGATTACCCTGATGGGTGGATTGTTGGCTTGGGTGTTTATTATGCAGGCGACAATGATTGCAACCCTGTTCATTACAGTGAACTATTATCTTTTTCAGGCCATGGGTCGTATGCCGGGTTCCGAACGGTATTACAAGTACTTCAAGGTCTTGTTGGCTATTTTGGTGGTGGCCACCATTGCCTGGTTGACTCCTCATACGCTCGTGATGACACCTGCAGAATTGAAAGCCATGGGTGGCGCACAGCATCCGGTTGTCGGAAACTATGGGGTGATGTCGGCAAAGAATACAGCCATCAATACCATGATTACGACGACGGTGGTCAGTTTTATTATCTATCAACGATCAAACTTTAAACTTACAGTGCCGTGGGCCTGGAAGGGAAACATCTTTCTTGCCATGCTGATCTTAGGAGCGGAAGTCAATATCCTGTTCCTGGGCGTATACGGATACTTTATTCCGGCAAACGTCCGTATTGGACTGTCTGTTCCCCAGGTGGCTTCAACCTTGAGCGTGCTGTTTATAGGTGTCGCCGTTAATACGAAGATGTTGAAAGGCGCTGAGTCTATCGGAGAGATCCGTTGGGGGAAAATGTCTGTGCGGGGAGCCTATGCGCTTTTTATGCTCGCTGTGGCATTTACCTGGACTATGGCTGTGATGGGTTATCTTCGCTCCTCTGTCCGCCTTCACTGGCATGTCAATGAGATTCTTCGAGATAACTCCCCTTGGGCGTTTACAAACCCGCTCGGTTATGCAGGGAATATTAACTCGTTGAATGTTCTTCTATTCTGGACGATGTTGCTCTTTGTCTTCTGGTTAAGCGCCCTTGCTGGTGCAGGTAAGAAGAAAGTTGAGGCTGAAGAGGCAGCGGCTGCGGCAGTTGGAAAGGCCGTCCCGGCTGGAAGTCACTGACGGGGATTTAGTTTAATAAAGGGGGCCAAGTTGGCCCCCTTTATTAGAGATAGAAGAAAGGAATAGAGGAGAAGGTATGGCTAAGAAAAAGGGTTCAGGAGTCATAGTAGTAAAGGTTGCGCTTTGGTACATCACCATTTTGAGTATTTTTGCAGCGTATACCAACTGGCTGCCACAGATTCGAGGAGATGCCCCGGAAGCCGCTGAAGCAATTGATGTTTCAGCGATTACGCCTGAAGGCTTGCAGGAAATGGGCGGGATGATTATTTTCGGGACGGATGATCCCCTCGGTACACTCGCGAGAGGAGAAGGTCCGATTGGAAAAGGTCAGTGTCCGCTCTGTCATCGTTTTTTTATGGAGCAAAAAGCGGATCGTTGTCCGAACCTGATCGCATTAAAAACAGAGCCTCAATTGCTGCTTCAGGTTAGCGAAGAGGAACGTTCACATGAACGTGTCAAAGAACCGCGTTATGAAGAATTTAAGAAACTGCATGCGGATGGTGAAAAGAACTCCGGGCATGTTCCTCACGCGGAAACGGGTGGACAGTACTTGATCGAATCTGAGTACTGCCCGAACTGTTTTGTGGTCGAGGGTTTTGGCTTGAAGGGAACAAATGATACCGAAAGCCCAATGCCGATTATCAATAAACCTCCAATTTTGCTGGTCGATACCGAGATTGTCGCTGTCGTAAGCTTCCTGCAGATGAGGGATGATCCTACCAAATGGACCGCAAAGGATGACTGGGAAGCCTATTTTGGTAAGGATTTGGCTTCCGAAGGTGGAGATGAAGCACCTGCAGAAGTTAAACCTGCCGGACCGCCTGTTGCCTTAGGCTCTGAAACACCGGAAGAAATTGTGACAAAAATGACTTGTTATGCTTGTCATAAAATTCCGGGGATCTCAGTGGCCAAAACCGGAGCGATTGGTCCTCTTTTGATTGAGGGAACAAATGCGCCAAATCGGATTAAGTCACCTGAATACAAGGCCGCGATGAAGGCGGGTACCGCCCATGCGACGACAGCACGTGAATATATCATTGAATCAATTATGGATCCGGGAGCCTTTATTGTTCCTGGTTTTGCCGACGACATGATGAAGGATTTTAAGCATAAATTCACTGTGTCTGGTCTGGACGTGCTTGTAGATCATTTGATTGCTCAGGATGAAGCGGCGGCGCTTGCCGATGGTTTAGACCGTCTTGCAAATGAAAAAGAAGGCCCAATCAAAAAACCGGAAGCAAAAGTCGAGACAGGTGAAGCATTCGCCAAAAATCAGTCGAAAACAAATGAGATGACGATCCAGGTTTCAAACAAAAAGCTGATCGAAAACTCAACGTTTATCGGCTTGAATTAAGCAATTGAACGATAAAGGAGGCAAATTAGTTATGAGTAAGTTTAAAATAAAGGCTTTCTTTGCCCAGCTCCTGGCGCTGATCCTGGCTGCACCGATGATCGCCTGGGCCGGTGGTGGAGGTGGCCCTTTTGATGCCGGTACATTCTCCGCCATTAAAGTGGGCTTGGTGGTATTTGCAATTTTTTCCGCGTGGTTGATTAAAGATAAAATGGGACTTCCGCTCCCCAAGTTAATCCAGGCGCCATTGTTATGGATTATCTGTTACATCGGGTTTCGAGTGATCCTGCAGCCGCCCATCCCATTTTCATTGCTTGCAATGTACATGGGGGTTTGTACGGTGTGTATCTTTCTGTACTGCTCCCTCACGCGGCCTTCATGGGAGGAATTTTCACACCCCATCGCAGTGATGTTGAGAGAAGATCACGCAACAGCAAAGATGTCTCGTTATGCGACATTTTTGATTATCCCGGGCTTGATTGCCGCTCAAACATACAATCAAATGCTTCCGAAATTTGGAGAGCCGATTGAGTTGAGAACGGTTCATCCCGCACCACCAGCAAGCATTAATGTTCATAAAAAGTTGGTGACACTCCAAACAGCGGAAAACCCTTTTCGTATTGGAGATGATGGCAACTACCTGAAGGTTGGAGACGAACAGAAATATTTTGGTGGCAACGCCTGGACAGGTGATGTGCCAAAATTTCTTCAAGAAGTTCAGCAGGGTGGTGTTGTTTTCTTTGGAACAGCCGGTTGTTTCTTTTGCCATGGTGATAACTTGGATGGTAAAGGGCCCTTCTCGTTTGCCTTTAATCCGATTCCCGCAAACTTCGCGGATCCTGGGACGATTTCTCAGTTACAGGAAACATTCGTGTTCTGGCGCGTCGCTAAAGGTGGCCCGGATCTTTCTCGGGAAGCTTTTCCTTGGGCCTCAGCAATGCCGCCATGGGAAAAACATTTGACGACAAACGAGATCTGGAAAGTGATTATCTTTGAATACTGGCACACAGGATTCTTTCCAAGAACTTGGGGATAATCTCTTTTTGGACGATTTGTTATCCCTTTTGAACGGGATGAGATTTGATAGGGGGAATTAGAAAAATGATAGAAAAGATAGAAGAAAAAGGCGGCCTGAAAGGGGCAATCTTGGGGATGGGGGCTGTTATTGCGACAACCTTGGTCTTTGGATTGGCAATCCCCGGACAAGCACAGGTATTTAGAGTGGATCCAGCACCCATGGAACCATCTCCAGGAAAATATACGACAGGTACCTTCTCCGGCAATCCGGAGTCTGGTAAAGGCGTGTATTTCAGGAAATGTGTCTGGTGTCACGGGCCGGATGGTGCTGGCGATGGGCCTTCAGCGATTCGCTTGGTGACCAAACCGAGGAATTTTAATCAGGGAACCTTTAAAATTCGTCATACAGCAAGTGGTGAATTGCCGACGGATGAAGACCTTTTTAACTCGGTGACTCATGGTCTTCCAGGTTCAGTGATGCCCGCTTGGGGAAGTATTCTTTCGGTCAATGAGCGAAAAGATGTTATCGCGTTTATCAAAAAAGAGTTGGTGAAAGATCGACAATTTGATGACCCGGATGAAGAAATAACCGTCATTGACTATGGTACTCAGATCCCATCTTCTCCAGAAAGCATTGAGCTCGGACGTGACATTTTTATGAACAAGGCCAAATGTGTAGAATGTCATGGTGTCGAAGGTCGTGGAAATGGTAACTTGACCCAGAGAGATGACTGGGGTTTTCCCATCTTCCCGGCGAACCTTCAGAAGCCCTGGAATTTGAGGGGAAATCGACGTGATCCTTACAATCCAAGAAATATTTTTCGTGAGGTTTCCACTGGATTGAATGGTACTCCGATGCCTTCCTTTAGGGATGAGCTTTCGGAAGAAGAAAGATGGCATGTCGCGAACTTTGTCATTTCATTGACAGAGGTCAAACGGCCAATTGACCCTGAAACGAGTCGTCCGATGATTGGATTTGTCATTAAATCCCGATATGTCCCAGATTCGGGTATCGTGCCAGATACACCAACAGATGAAAAATGGTTGACGGTTCCTGCCCAGTTTGTGGGAATGGCAAGCCAGATTATTCAGCCGCCACGTCATTTTATCCGAACAGTGGATGATATCCGTATTCGCTCACTTTACAACGATACGGAAATGGCACTTTTATTTGAGTGGGATGATCGGACTGAAAGTCATTTGAATCCGGATGCTGAAGCCAAATACGACTTCAAACGTCTCTCTTCAGAGTCTTTTCCTGCAATCAACACGACACAGTACACGCATGAAAATGACGGCGAAAGAGGACCTTTGAAAGACGTGAATCCAGAGCCCGTTGGTGTCTATAATGATGGCATTGCGGTTCAGTTTCCTCAGGTTTGGGAAACACTCGCTCCGCCATTAAAACCATATTTTGTGCATGGTGATGAGAAACATGGCGTGGATATCTGGAAATGGCAGGCGGATGGGACCGTGGAAGAAATCGAAGGTCACGGCATTGATGCCTTGCAAGTGAGAGAGGATAAAAACGTCAAAGTCACTTATGCCAAATGGGAAAATGGTCGTTGGCAAGTGATTATGAAACGGACTTTGTTGACAGAAGATAAAGAAAAGTCAGCACAGCTTGTGAATGGTACAAACATCCCAATGACTTTTTTTGCCTGGGATGGAGATGCCGGTGAAGTCGGTGGTCGTATGGCGCTTTCCACATTTTATTACTTAATGATGGAGCCACCGATTCCAACTACAGTTTACATTTATCCTCCGATTGTCTTCTTTGTCTTGATTGGTTTGTTGAGCTGGGCGCGAGCTGCAGCGATTCAATTCAAGAAAGATCATGAAGGAGAAGAAGGTTAAATAAAACAGTAACGTAGTTTAAAACAAAAGGGTGGCTACCGAGTATTTAGGTAGCCACCCTTTTGTTTTGCCAGTAAGCGGGTGAAAATTACATCCCAGTGCTGAAGTTTTTTTGAAAAATAGGTATAATGTTTTACTCATTTCAAGAGTGACTGAAACAAAAGATCATCCCTATAGGAGGTATAATGACCCGAGATAATTTTTTATTTACTTCAGAATCAGTGACAGAAGGGCACCCTGATAAAATCGCTGATCAAATATCCGATGCTGTTTTGGATGCCATTATTAAGGATGATCCAGAATGTCGAGTGGCTTGTGAGTCCTTTGTGACGACAGGTATCGCATTTGTCGCCGGGGAAATTACAACATCTGTATATGTTGAAATACCGGATATTGTGCGTGAGACAATCAAAGGGATTGGCTATACAAGAGCAAAGTTTGGTTTTGACTATGAAACATGCGCTGTACTCACCTCAATTCATAATCAATCTCCCGACATTGCGATGGGCGTCGATCCGGGAGGCGCAGGTGACCAAGGGCTGATGTTTGGTTATGCGACCAATGAAACAGAAGAACTCATGCCCATGCCGATTATGTTTGCGCATAAATTAACAAAGCAACTCACACAGGTGAGAAAAGATGATATTTTACCCTATTTGAGACCCGATGGAAAATCACAGGTGACGATTGAATATCGTAACGGAAAACCAGTGCGAGTCTCTACGATTGTCATTTCAAGTCAGCACAGTCCGGATATCACATTAAAAGAGCTTAGAGAAGATATTATCGAAAAAGTGATTAAACCTGTCATCCCAAGTGAGATGATTGATCAAGAAAGTATCATTTACCACATTAATCCAACGGGTCGTTTTGTCATTGGGGGCCCTCAGGGGGACGCAGGACTTACCGGCAGAAAAATCATTGTGGATACTTACGGTGGTGTCGGCAGTCACGGTGGCGGCGCTTTTTCAGGTAAAGATCCTTCTAAAGTCGATCGTTCGGCGTCTTATATGGCAAGATATATTGCAAAAAATATCGTGGCCGCAGAACTGGCAGATCGTTGTGAAGTGCAACTCGCCTATGCCATTGGTGTGGCTGAGCCGGTCTCTATTTTAATCGATACGCAGGGGAGCGGTAAAGTTGCACAGGAAAAACTGGTCAAGTTGGTTCGGGAGTTTTTCCCCATGTCTCCACGAGGCATTATAGACCATTTAAACCTGAAAAGACCGATCTACAAAAAAACGGCTGCTTATGGCCATTTTGGAAGAAATGACCCGGATTTTACTTGGGAAAATACAGATATTTCGAAAGAATTAAAGAGCGCTGCGGGTCTGTAATCCTATAGTCGAAATGTAATGGTAAACTGCTAGGGCTAATCCTAAATTTATCCGGTTTATTTAACAGAGGGAAAAAGATGACTGATACGACTGTTACAGAAAAAGATTATAAAGTAAAAGATCTGTCTCTGGCTCAATGGGGTCACAAGGAAATCGCGTTGGCAGAAGCCGAAATGCCGGGTTTGATGTCACTACAAAGCAAGTATGGCAAGGAAAAACCGCTTTCCGGCGCTCGAATTACCGGGTCACTACATATGACGATTCAGACTGCTGTTTTGATCAAAACCCTGGTGGCTTTGGGCGCGGATGTCAGATGGGCCAGTTGTAATATTTTTTCAACACAGGATCATGCGGCGGCCGCCATTGCAGATCTTGGCGTGCCTGTTTATGCCTGGAAAGGTGAGAGCCTGGAAGAATATTGGTGGTGTACAAAACAAGCCCTGCTTTTTCCTGGCGGCAAAGGACCTAATCTTATTGTCGATGATGGGGGAGACGCGACCATGATGGTTCACATTGGTCGTGATGCGGAGGATAACCCCTCAATTCTGGATAAAAAAGATGCGACAGAGGACGAAATTGAATTATTTCGATCACTCAAAAAATCCTATCAAGAGGATAAAACCCGGTGGCACCGGATTGCTAAAGAAATCAAGGGCGTTTCTGAAGAGACGACAACGGGAGTGCATCGCCTTTATCATATGAAAGAGCAGGGGAAACTGCTTTTCCCCGCGTTTAATGTCAATGATTCTGTGACCAAGTCTAAGTTTGACAACCTTTATGGATGCAGAGAATCCTTGGCCGATGGCATTAAACGTGCGACAGATATTATGATTGCAGGAAAAGTGGTTGTGGTCGCAGGTTATGGCGATGTGGGAAAAGGATGTGCCCATTCTATGAAGACATATGGCGCTCGTGTCATCATTACGGAAATTGATCCCATTTGTGCACTACAAGCGGCAATGGAAGGTTTTGAAGTGAAGACGATGGAAGAAACCTTGTCGGAAGGCAATATCTACATTACGACCACCGGCAATTTTGATGTGATCACTGCGGATCATATGCTGAAAATGAACGACAAAGCCATTGTTTGTAATATTGGTCATTTTGACAATGAAATCCAGGTTTCAAAATTGAACAAGATTGCGGGGATTAAAAAAATCAATATTAAAGAGCAGGTGGATGAGTATGTTTTCCCGGATGGACATTCCATTATTTTGCTTGCGGAAGGACGACTCGTAAATTTGGGGTGTGCGACAGGGCATCCGTCGTTTGTGATGAGTAATTCTTTCACAAATCAAACGCTTGCTCAAATAGAGCTCTGGAAAAATGAGTACAAAACAGATGTGTATCGTTTGCCAAAAGAGCTTGATGAAGAGGTTGCCCGTCTTCATTTAGCACATGTCGGTGCAAAATTGACGCGGCTGACTCCAGAGCAGGCGAAATACCTTGGTATTTCTGAGAATGGACCATATAAAGCAGATCATTATCGATATTAGCTTGTTTTATCATTTTTACAGGATCTAGGGTTTTAAAAAAAAAGGAACGCTGCGTGCCCTGGTTTAAAAAAGAAAGACATCTACTAACAGATCCCAGGAAAGTAAAATTTCCTGAGGGTCTTTGGGTCAAATGTAATAATTGTCGGGGCATTATCTACCGAAAGGAACTGGTTCGCTCCGACAAGGTTTGCCCGAAGTGTGACTATCATTTTCCCATTTCAGTGAATGAACGGATCTCAATGATCGCCGATGAAGGTTCGTTTCATGAGTGGAATGCGGATCTTTCCCCTAAAGATCCCCTGAAATTCAAAGATACGATGCGGTATGCGGATCGATTAGTCAAAAACAAAGAAAAAACCGGGTATCCGGACGCGCTCGTGATTGGGGGTGCAAAAATGAATTGTCAGCCGCTGGCACTTGCCATTTTAAATTTTAGTTTCATGGCGGGCAGCATGGGCTCTGTCGTGGGTGAAAAATTGACTCGGGGGCTTGAACGTGCAAAAGATGAAAAGATCCCATTTGTGCTTTTTTCTGCATCCGGTGGGGCAAGAATGCAGGAGGGGGTTCTCTCTCTCATGCAGATGGCGAAAACTTCTGCAGCGGTTGCGCGTTTTCAGTCAGAGAAAGGTTTGTTTATTTCGGTTCTGACCGACCCGACTTTCGGTGGTGTAACGGCGAGCTTCGCAATGCTGGGCGATATCATCATTGCCGAACCCAAGTCTTTGATCGGGTTTGCTGGACCTCGTGTGATTCAACAAACGATAAAAACGCAGCTGCCGAAAGGTTTCCAGCGTGCAGAGTTTCTATTGGAGCACGGCATGATTGATATGATCGTGGAAAGAAAATCCATGCGAGATACACTGATCCAGTTGCTGTCTTTTTTTTAGAAGAAATCTCCCCTTTCTTCCTATTTTCGATAACTTGCACAGGATCGATCATTTTCCCACAGCCGAACCTCTGAGACAGGCAGGTTTTGAAGGCAGGCATAATCGTAAATCATCTTTGCAATGATTTCAGCCGTGGGATTTTCGTCGATAATGAACATCCTTTCGTTCAAAACTTGCAAGGCAGGAATAACCGGATCTTCTTTACATAAGATCATTTTATGATCCATGTGCTCATCAATCCATAGTTGCATAATTTGTTTGATTTCTTCAAAGTCCCGAACCATGCCCATCTCGTCCAGTTTTTCTGCATAAATTTCTATTTCCACTTTTCCGTTATGCCCGTGTAAATGACGGCACTTACCTGGGTAGTTTAAAAGCCGATGTCCATAACAAAAAGTGATTTCACGGGTCACAGTAAACATTGAGTCGTCTTCCGATCTTTGGTTTAGGGCCTTGATGGCCTTGGTAGAATTGAGCGGTTAATTTTTGTGGCTTGAATGACGGCAGTAAGGGCATGCCGCCCAGTCGGGCTGAAGCAGTTTACCACAGGCCGCACAAACATATGGAGAGGCTTCACTACAATAGGGGCAAATTAAAAAATCAATACGGATAGACCGCTGACATGTGGGACAAGCGCTTTTAAAAACGTCTTCTTTTTCGACCACCCGCTCAAGCTCTTCAGAGGTGGTGAGCCCTGACTTGACCTTGAGAAGGCCATCGTCTTCCATCGAGGTCATCCCCAAGGTGGCGCTTGCGATCCGAATTTCTTCGTCAGTTGCGCCCGATGAAATGAGTTCGCGTATTTTGGGGGTGATGGGCATGACTTCAAATGCCCCGGTTCTGCCGCTAAATCCGGTATGGTTACACAAGGCGCACCCGATTTCGTGATCCTGGCTAAGCGCGTCTTTATTCTGAAGGAGCTCCATACAACGCCTGCAACGTTTTCTAATAAGGCGTTGCGCGATGATTCCAATGAGACTGGAGGAGACCAGGTATGGCGGGATGCCGATATCGAGTAAGCGCGTAATCGTGGATGGGGCGTCATTCGTATGGACTGTTGAAAGAACCAGATGGCCCGTCATGGCGGCCCGAAAAGCAATTTCTGCCGTTTCTTTATCCCGAATTTCTCCCACAAAAATGATGTTGGGGTCTTGCCTGAGGATGGATCGAAGGCATTTTGCAAAGGTCAGTCCGACCTCATTGTTGATCTGGATTTGATTGATCCCGTCTATCGTGTATTCGACAGGGTCTTCTACGGTCGTTAAATTATTCGTGACGGATTTAAGTTCCTGGATGAGGGCATAGAGTGTGGTGGTTTTCCCGCTGCCCGTTGGCCCTGTAACAAGAATCATCCCTTTTTGTTTCCGGATCATTTTCCGAACGATTTCCGCATCTTTGTCTTGAAGCCCGATTTGGTCGAGATCAATCAGGACTTTGGACTGATCCAGAATCCTGAGGACCACTTTTTCCCCATGATGGGTGGGCAGGGTTGAAACCCGAAGGTCTACGGGTTTTCCTTCCGCCATGACCCGCACGGCCCCATCTTGCGGGAGCCGCCGCTCGGAAATATCGAGGGTGGCGAGAATCTTGATGCGCGAAACAAGGGGATTTTGTACCCATTTGGGCAGCCGCATTTCCTCTCTGAGCAACCCATCAATACGGTACCTCACGCGAAATTCTTTATGTGCGGGCTCTATATGGATATCACTGGCTCGCATTTTGATCGCTTTTCCGATGATGACATTTGTCAGCTGGACGACTGGCCCTAATTGGCTTTTTTCTTCAAGCGCGCGGGTGTCGGTGTGGAGCAGGTTCGCTTCTGACATTTCCGGAATCACTTGCAAGGCACCTTCAGCGAAATCTTTTGCAGAGGCCTGGACGATTTTTTCTACAGAAGAGGTGTCGAAATGATAGTTTTGCTCAATCGTTTCCAGAATATTTTTTCGGGTTGCGATGAAGGGGCGGATGGCCATGCCTGCATAAAAACGCAGGTCATTCAGCGTTTCATAGTTCAATGGATCTGCCATTGCGACGACGAATTCTTTTTCCTGAATTTTGACCGGCACGGAGAGGTGACGGCGGGCAAGCCATTCTGGAATCATTAAAAACAGGTCGGGATCTATGGACAGTGTATGTGGGGTAATATAAGGGATATCGTTGAGCGTACCGATGGACTGGGCAACCAGGTCTTCGGAGACCATTTTAAGTGTGCTGAGTATTTCTCCGAGCCGTTTCCCTGTTTTTTTCTGCTCTTGGAGCGCCCAGAGGACTTGCCCTTCGTTGAGGTGCCCTTGTTGAGATAGAAATTCTCCGAGTCGAAGCGGGTTGCTCAAATTTTCCTGAGATTGGGTAAGAGATGCCACGATGACCTCTAATCATTTTAAGGCATTTTAACTTTCCAATAAATCGATGTCAATGAAGAGGGGTTCTTTCGAATAATGCATGGAGGGGCGTAATTGTCTATCTGCATAAGATATGTTACCATGCCAGTGGTATTTTTTAGGGCTAAAATGACACCATTTTACCGTTACTTTCGGATGATTTCTGTCCTGCTTTTTTTTGCCTTGACGGCTTGTGAGCAGCGGGTGAATATTTTTTCGATCGGGTTTAGCTATCATAAACCTGAAATTGTGTATGTTGGAACGTCGGGCGGTGGCTTTTATAAAAGCATTGATGGCGGGGACACTTTTAACAAGCTAACCGAGGGCTTAACGAGTTACAATATTGCTTCTATTGCTGTAAATCCCTCCCTTTCCTCCTTGATTTATGTTGGGTCTTACGGAGACAGTGTCTACCGGAGTGTCGATAGCGGAGGCCACTGGAGTGTCAGCCGAAATGGCCTGGCCGATAATGTCGGGACGCAGGCTGTGAACGCGGTTATTGTGGATCCCGTCGAATCTAAACGGGTGTATATCGGGACAAATCACGGTGTATACCTCACAACAGATGGCGGCGGGGAGTGGGTCGATGTCAATATCGGGATGGCCAACCGATTTGTTATTTCACTCACATTTCATCCAAAAAACAGAGCAATTATCTTGGCGGGAACCAATGAAGGCATTTTTATTACAACCAATTCGGCGAAACAATGGCGCATTATTGCAAAGGCAACAAAAGGCTGGGCTGTGAACAATATTCAGTTTGACCCCATTAATCCTGATATTATTTATGCAGGAACGAGCCATGGCATTTTGAAATCAACAGATGGGGGCGCGAACTGGGAAGAGCGAAACAAGGGCTTGTCCACCTCTTTTGCCTCATCGATTGTTGTTGATCGAGAGGATGCCAATATTGTTTATGCGGGAAATAATGATGGGGTTTATCAAACAAAGGACGGTGGTGAATCGTGGCGCTTACTCTCAACATCACCCTCTTCTGTCTTGACCCTTGTTGCCCACCCTTTAAAAAAGAAGACCCTGTTTGCGGGAACGATGAGGGGATTATTTAAAAATGAAAACGAAGAAGACGTTTGGACAGGGTTAAAAGTAAAATGAATGTATGTGCAGCATTTGGGTCGATGAAAACCAAAGGGCCTCTCCGACGCTTGGCGTCTCCTTTCTTTTTATTTATGATTTTAAGCATTTTTATTCTGGGCTGTCCAAGACAACCTAAAATGCCGGATCGTTCCGAAATATCAACCGGATGGGATATCCAGTCTGTCCCGGTCGATACCTCGCTGGGCGGGATCTTTTTTTTAAATGACAAAAAAGGCTGGGTCACAGGAAATAAAGGCGTGATTCTCCATACTGAAAACGGCGGTAAAGAATGGTTTATTCAGGAAACCGGGACAAAAGTGCTTATCGTCTCGATCTATTTTTTGAATGACCAGCTTGGCTGGGCGGTTGGAGATAAAGGGCTCATTGCGCATACGACGGATGGCGGAAAAACCTGGGGGCCTCAGGCCAGTGGCGTAAAAAAAGATCTCACAGATATTTATTTTATCGATGAAAAACATGGCTGGGTTACGGGCGTGAAAGGAAACCTCCTTTCAACCGATGACGGCGGCCTGCATTGGCAAAAGGCCGGGGGCGAATCACGCCTGACAATGAACTCTGTTCGGTTTACGGATCCAGATCATGGATGGATTCCAGCCCAGAAAGGCAGTTTGCTCTTCACCGAAAATGGCGGAAAAAATTGGTCCATGAGGGCGACCGGCACGAAAAAAGACTTGCTTCAAATCTTTTTTGTGAACCAAAAAACAGGCTGGATTGTGGGAAGCATGGGTTTGATTTTAAAGACCCAGGATGGTGGAAATACGTGGATCCCTCAAGAAAGTGGATTAACGTCCTTATTTGCTGATGTTTCCTTTGTGGATGAAATGCATGGCTGGGTGGTCGGCGCGGGCGGGGCTGTCTTGCAAACAAAAGACGGGGGCACAAGCTGGGAGCAGCAGACGACGGGGACTTTGCAGTTTTTGACGGGTGTTCATTTTACCAATAAGACCGTCGGTTGGGTCACGGGTACCAAACAGACGATTCTTTATACAGAAACAGGCGGTGAGGTCGCGACAGAACCGGTCGCCTCTCCTTCTTCATGAGTTCCTTTCTTTAAGTACGAGAAAATAATTTTTGAATCAACCCTTTCTCAAAAAAATCACGCTTGAATCCGAGATAAACAAGCTCGCCCTTTTTGGGAGCTACGACCAGCATATCAAGATGATTGAGGATGCCTTTTCAGTGGAGATGACGGCACGAGGTGAAGAAATCCGTGTTGTGGGGGTTCTCGATCAGGTTGAGCAAGCAGAGCAAGCCATTTCTCAGTTGATCCAGCTTACAAAAAAGGAACATCACCTCACGACAGAGGACGTGAATCATGTGATCCAGTCCATTCTTTCTGAGGGCAATGGGGATGAGTCCTTAACGCCTTCCGAGTCCCAGGAATGCCGGATTGTCGTTTCAGGTAAAAAACGTTCTGTCGTGCCAAAATCGCTTGCGCAGAAACGATATATTGACCATATCCGAAACTTTGATGTGGTTGTCGGCATTGGCCCTGCCGGAACAGGAAAGACGTATCTTGCGATGGCGATGGCTGTTTCGGCCTATTTAAAAAAGGAGGTCGAGCGCATTATTCTGGTTCGTCCGGCGGTGGAGGCCGGAGAAAGTCTTGGTTTTCTCCCCGGCACCCTCGTTGAAAAGGTTAATCCCTATCTCCGTCCTCTTTACGACGCGCTCTACGACATGATGGAAGTGGATCACGTAAACCGGCTTTTAGAGCGGGGAGATATTGAAATTGCTCCGCTTGCTTTTATGCGGGGGAGAACATTAAGCGATGCGTTTATTATTCTGGATGAAGCGCAAAATACCACTTCGATGCAGATGAAGATGTTTTTAACCCGATTGGGCTTTCGATCCAAAGCCGTTATGACCGGAGATGTCACTCAAATTGATTTGCCCAAGGGGGTGGCCTCCGGATTGGTTGAGATTCAAAAAGTTTTAGAAGAAGTGCGCGGCATTCAATTCACCTACTTCACCGGAAAGGATGTGGTTCGGCATCACCTCGTACAAGAAATTATCAATGCCTACGAAAAATATAAAGAAGGAAGACGGGATGCGAACAAGATAAACCCTCCCAAATAGATTGCCTCATGCAGATCTCTATATTAAACAGACAAAGAAAATACCCCATTGATGAAGATCGGCTGTATGGCTGGATTCGACAGATTCTTTTGCTGCAAAAAGTAGAAAATGGAGAAGTGTCTGTTGTCTTTGTCAATAATCGGCGTATCCGTATCTATAACCGCGATTTCCGAAAAATCGATCGTCCGACGGATGTCTTGTCTTTTTCGATGCGGGAAGGCATTGGAGGCGAGCTGCACCCCTCTTTTCTGGGGGATGTTATGATATCGCTTGAAATGACAGCCACTGAAGCAAGGCTTTATCAACGAGACATGGATGAGCAACTCTTGATTTTAATGATTCATGGCATCTTGCATCTATTGGGATATGATCATGAGCGTTCTCTTGAAGAGGAAAGAAAAATGACCCGCCGAGAGCAATTTATTTTAAAAAAGATCAAGAGGTAGGCTGAATGTCCGGTGGATTTTGGAAAAAGACAGGGTCGGCGCTTTCGAAAACGCGTTCTTATTTTTCTTCGGGTTTTGACAGCCTTTTTGCCCGAAAAAAACAAATTGATGACGAGATGCTCGAAGCACTCGAAGGATTGTTGCTGGGTGCTGATCTCGGCGTGAGCGTGACTCAGCGTCTTATTGCAGATTTGAAAGAATCCGTGAATCGAAAAGAGGTGAAAGATTTAGCGGCCTTAAAGGAAAATCTTCGCAAGTCCCTTTCTGAAATTTTAAGTAAGGTTTCGACTGAAGAAGTGGTTTTTTCTGCCCCGATCGTCACCCTTTTTGTGGGAGTAAACGGCGTGGGAAAAACGACGTCTATTGGTAAAATTGCGAGTGCATTGAAGGCAGACGGGAAAAAGGTTCTCCTGGCCGCGGCCGACACCTTTAGAGCAGGTGCAGCGAACCAGCTTTCAATCTGGGGGGAGCGTGTTGGTGTTGATGTGATTCGTCATCATGGGGATGCTGATCCTTCTGCGGTGGCATATGATGCAGTCAGTGCGGGTTTAGCGCGTAAAGTCGACCATATTTTAATTGATACGGCGGGGCGTCTTCAAACGAAGCATAATCTGATGGAAGAACTGAAAAAAATGACACGGGTCATTTCAAAGCAGATTCCGGATGCGCCTCATCGAAAAATTTTAGTGCTTGACGCAACAACAGGGCAAAATGCGCTTTCGCAGGCCGAGCATTTTCAAAAAGCAATTGGACTTACAGGCATTGTTCTGACAAAACTTGATGGAACCGGAAAGGGGGGGATTGTTGTGCCGATTGTGGAAACCCTGGCTGTCCCTGTTTTATATGTTGGTATTGGCGAAGGCCTGCAAGACCTTATCCCCTTTAACCCTGAGGCCTTTATCTCAGGGCTTTTTAGCGAAACGACAGATCCTTGAACCTGTCGTAAACAGGTCGTATTTGATTTTTTAGAAAGAAAAAAGATAGACTTGAGCAGTGGGGAGCCCTGTTTTTATTTAAACAAGTTGAATTGGTAGGCCTCAAGGTTTATGGGTAATTTTTTTATGTTACTTTATTCCCAATGAACCTTGACAGATCTTGTTTTCTAGAATAGAATACATACATGATTATCTAAAAATAGTTATTTATGTTGTATATTCGTACTATTTTGACGCAGTAATAAAAACTTGTATTCGCAGTACTCACAATAACCTCTCTGTATTACTAGGGGGTAAAAATGTTTGTAGAGCATACTTTACGATTCCAGAGCAAGTCTATTTCTGTTGAAGGCCGCGTCCTTGCCTTAGCTGTTGTTTTTTCTGCTCTTTTCCTCATCTTTCCTTCCTCCGTTAAGGCTCAATTTGGCGGTGGCGGTGGTGGTGGTAGTATTTCCAGGACACTCCCTTCTGCAACTGTTACCCCCCTTGCTTCAGATGCCCCGGCCCCTTGGGGTACTGACCCCGCGACTGTCTCGGGACTTATTGTGGAAGAAGTTATGCAAAGCCCCGGCTTTTTGCAGGAAAAAGTGACGAATGGCAGTGGCGAAAGTTTCTTTTTGCAGAGCATGACGTCATCGGATTTTTCAATGGAGAGTTATGCAAAGTTTGTGAATGGCAGCACCAATGACCCTGAAGGAAATGTAATTTTTAAACAGGAAATCTCCGACCCTGCTTTTGGTCTGCATGAAACAACGAAAATGGACAGCTTTAGGCAGCCCATCAGCATTCATTCTGATATCACAGAGAGAAAGGTTGCGGCGCTTACGGGCGGTTTAAATCAAATGGATATGCATTTTAGTCAAGTGCCTTTTTTTGACAGCAGCGCAGGGAAAGTTCTGGTGCGTCAGGATATCGGGATCTGGATGACCAGTTTCGCAGGTATTATGCCGCTTGATATTACGAGAAGTGAAAACTTTACTTTGTCGGCTGGAGATCTCCTTCATGAGGTGGCGACCAGTATTCCCAGTGGTGGCGGCGGCGGTTTTGGTGGTGGCGGTGCGAGTAATGGTACGATTGATTGGTGGAATGATTTAGAGGCCGTGAAGATTATTGATCCTTCCAACAACCAGCTGCTCAATTTTAGCCGATGTAATGATTTTGGTGATCCGTCAGGAAGGAATAGTTTGTCTTTTAACAGTAATCAGGGATCACGTGGCGGATGTTTTGGCGGAGGAGCCTCAAGTTCTACAAGGCCATCTATTCCTACTCATGATGGTGACAATTTTCAGTTAACCCCCATCAATTGGGAAAGATGGGGTGGAAATGGAAGTGATTCGTTTTCGAGTGGGTTGTCTACTAATTTCCCTGACGGAAGCGGTGGCGGTGGCGGTGGTTTTGGTGGTTTTTAGCTTTTAGTTGGTGTTTGGTGTCAGTGAAAATGTTTTTATTGTACGGTAAGTGGGTTTCTTAATATATAAGGAGGTATGGTATGATTTTAAAAAAAGCAAGTTTTTTCCTCTTCATAACCGGCATTCTGATGACTGCGGGTATTGGAATGGCTGAGGCACAGGTGGGGACGCCATCTTTTACAGATAATCCCTCGCCATTCCCTTTTGTCCATTCAGGGGTAGATGGGAGTGGTGTTCCACTTTCAGGGACTTTGGTGACCTCGGAAGGGTCAATCGGAAGCGGTAGCTTTTTTACCCAAGAATTTGTGAATGTTGACATTGGGGCAGGACCCCAGCTCGCCATTCATTCCGTTTTAGAAGCCTCTGCGATAGGGACTTCTTTTATTCAGGAAGCCTTTGTTTTGATGGGAAGCCAACGGAGCCCCACAAACCAGAACAATACGACATCCCCGGTTGTTCCAGCTCCAAATCAGACCAGCATTGCTTTTAGACAAACAATGACAGGCCCCGGTTTCTCGACGACTTCCAGTTTGGATCCTGGCCAGGACATTCACATTCATCAACAAGTGGATGGGTCGGCTGCCGTTTCTGGTCAAGCAGGAGGTCTAAGTTTCACTAACGTTGACATTCTTCCTAATTTTGTAGTCAAAGGACAAGAATCAACAGACCCGTCTTGCGGTGCAACCGCGTCTTTCTGTACCACTATTTCCCAGGAAGTGGATGTGGTTGATGGCGGTGGTGCCACCATTTTTAGTCAGAACATGGACTTTACCACTGGTGGTTTACCTGTGATCGTCCAGGACATCCCGTAATCCATAGTATATAAATATAGTGGGAAAACGCATTGATTAAGGAGGCATACAACATGAAAACAAAAATTAAAATCCTGGGTGCCATGACCTTGGGTGTTCTCTTGTCTGCAGGAATGGCGGAAGCACAGACAACGACATTTAATGATGGAACCTGTAACAGTCAGGCCACTTGTGGGGTTACGGGCGGCACAAACCGTCTATTTGAAAACACCGGTGATAATGTCTTTTTTCAAGAGCAGGTCTCCATTGGTGGCCAGCTTTTGAATCATATGATTATTCGTAGCAAACCGGACGGCTCGGCAGGTTCTGAATTTATTCAAGAAACCTTCACGCCGGGTGGTGCTGTAACTGGAGCAACGACCACGACTTCAACAAATAACATTACCTTTAAACAAAGTTTGAAGGCTGCAACGGATGGTGCTGGTGTTCCTTCTGTGGATGTGTTGGTTCGTATGGATAATCTTAATATTATCGCACGAACTGGGACAGAGGCGGACTTGGTTGGAACAAATATTAATGTCACCCAGAATATCGTGGATGCAAGTCAAGGTTTAGTTCGAAATGAATTAACCTTGACTCCGGATGGTACGGGTGGATTTAATACGAGTATTGACCAGCTTGTGAATGATCCTGCCCTGCCAGGCTTTAGTTCCAGTATCCTGTTTGATACGGGGTCACCTGCTGTTGTAGATCAGAGCTTCTAATATCTGATCTATGTTTGCCCTCTAGAGGGGTCTATGGAAGGGAACCGCTTTTTGGGTTCCATCCATAGACCCCTCTTTTTTCTCCAATTTTCTGTGATTAACTTCATTTTTTCATTAGATAAAGACAAAAAAGTTGAAGAGATCTCTCCTGTCTGGTTCCTCTATTCCAAATGTTTTCTGTTAAAATGAACAAGGGTAGGGAAATGAATGCGTTTATTGTATTCATGTTTTGCGATTATTGTTTTTTTTTTATCACCCCTAATCACGACACTATCTGCTGCTGAACCCGAGGGTTCTAAGTGGTTTAGTTGGGGGGGGTATCTAAAAAATGAGACAGCCTTTCGATTTAGAGAGCCCGTCTCATTTACAAAAATTCGGAACATCATTTATTTGGAAGCCAGTGCTGACCTTTCGCCGGGACTCCATTTTTATGCGTCGGGTTGGGGGTGGCTTGATGCTGTATACCTTTTTGCCGATTACGATACCGTCAATCCTCCAAATGACCCGAACCTGCCCCTGGCATTTGTTTCACAAAGAGCGGAAACGGATAACCGCACCTTTGCCGAATATCGTGAGCTCTATTTTGATTGGTCCCTGGAAAAACTCGACCTTCGCATTGGAAGGCAGATTATTGTGTGGGAACAGCTCCTGGGGTTTCGGATCCTCGATGAAGTCAATCCACTCGATTTTAGAGAATTCATTCTTCCTGATCTCATTGATTTCAGGATTCCTTTATGGACATTAAAAGCCAATTATTATGCGGGCCCCTATCAGGTGGAGGCCTTGTGGATACCCGAGCTTGTGCCGCACAAACCTGCCCCGCCAGGGTCTGAATGGGAATTATTTCAGAGTCTTCCAGGGCAGGAAACCCCAGCGCAAAACTTCAGAAATTCAGAAGCCGGTTTGCGTGTTTCTCGGGTGCTGCAAGGTGTTGATTTGGCTTTTAGTTATTTCTACACCTGGGATGATTTTCCAACACCCTTTCGAGAATATACCGGCTTTCGGTTTGCGACCCCTCCTGGAAAATGTATTCCGACATCACTGCAATTTGACCAACCCGTTACAGATCCTGATTGTGGTCCTGTTTTTCATCCAGAGTTTAAACGAATGCATATTTTTGGTGCAGCAATGATGTTTAATTTAAATCGCTTTATCTTGAAAGGGGAAGCCTCTTACATTGTGGGGAAATATTTTGGCACCCGCTTGGCGGATTTAGATGGCGATAATCAACTGGATCATAACGGCGCGTTGAAGCGGGATCATGCACGCTGGGGGATAGAGGTCGATAGTCATTTTTTTGGGGCTGAGTTTTCTGTAGCCATTTCACAATGGATTATTTTTGGTCATCGCCCCGTTTTTTTCCAGGATGAATATGATACTTTCATTAGTTTTTTTACACGACGTGTCTTCTTCTCGGGGTCCTTAACAGGACAGTTTTTCTTTTTATATCTGATTAATAATGAGGAAGTATTGGTCAAACCGAAGGCAACTTACCGCATAACAGATAATATTCAATTGGGTGTGGGGGCAGATTTATTCTATGGGCACACAGAAACCTTATTGCCTGATCTTGCCGCTCCGGCGAATGATCGTCTTTTTCAGTTTGTAGGGACTTTTGTGAATCACGACCGTGTTTTTTTTGAAATAAAATATAGTTTTTAAAAGAGGCGCTGTTTAGAAAAACGCATTAAAGAGCCCTCCTCCTTAAAAGTAAGATGACCGATAAGAAAAGAGATGATTTTCATTGCTTGTTATCGGAAGACAGATCTTTGAAGTTTTCTTGAAAAGAAGCAATTTCATGAAGTTATGGTAAAATTATGCTTATAAAAAGTAAATGAATATAGTAATAAATCTATATTCATGGTTAAGGGTGAAGGTGTTTTTTTTCGCTTTGATTGTTCTTTGCTTGCTGAGCTTGCCTTCAGAGGCGATGGCCGAGTGGAACGTCCAGGTTTTTACTGGATATAGCCAGACAAAATTGAAGTCATTGAACGTAAAACAACTTCAGCAAAGGTCGTTTATTCCGCCGCGTGTCGGAGGAAGCCCGGATGTTCTTGGAGGCCCAATTAGCGGAGTCAGTGTCGAGTGGCGTATTCGCCCTCGTTTTTCATTAATGCTGAAAACGTCTTTCTGGGAGGGCCGCTCAACCGCTATTGAAGAAAGTGAGATTTTATTTCAGGATTTTGGAATTGTCCCTTTTACGGCAACGCGAACGACACGGATATCTTTTAATGAGTATGCGCTGCATGGACGATATCATCTTTTGGATGAACCTAAAAAAAAGCGGTTTTATGTTGATATCGGGCTTTTCAGTCTTATTAAAGTCAACTATCGCGAAGATTTTAACTATGTTTTTGATAATGGAAATCAACAATTTTTAAGAAACATTCTCTCGCGGGCTGAAAGTGAGGGGGGCTATATGCTGGAATGGGGATTCGGTGGTGATTATTATCTGACAACCTGGTTTGCAGTCGGCATGGACGCAATTTATAGGATGGGAAAGACGCGGCAATTATTTTATAAGTCGTTCCGGCATACTTTTTTGGAGCGCGATGCCGTTGACGATGCCGTAGGTATTGACCGTTCGATCCCCCAACCGGGAGACCCGGTAACATATGTTGATGAGAACAATTTCAGGCGCACATTGGAGATTGATCTAAGCGGATGGGAGCTGACAACATCAATTCGATTTTTTTTCTAAATATTAAATTTAAAAGGTGCACAGGCCAGCTTGTGGTGATCCTCCTGCTTTTTATGGGGGTTGCTTCTGCAGAAACAAGCACTTCTGCACCCATCCAAGGATTAATGGAAGAAGGCACCCGTTTAATGCGCTCTGGAAAGTGGGAAGACGCCATTCTTTTTTTTGAATCATTGGCAAAGGAATTTCCGGAGGAAGCAGAAATTTATCTCAGGCTGGGTGTGAGTTATCTGGAGACGAGACAATTTAAAGAAGCCGAAGATGCCTTCAAAGAGGTGATTCGTCTTAATCCGGCAAAGATTGATGCGTACTTACGCTTGGCCGGTTTGTTGGAAGCCCTTCAACGCTTACCAGAGGCATTGACGGTCTATGATCAAGTGATCTTGCTGGCACAGCCAGGGCCGATGCAGGAAGTCAGCAGGTTTAAAGTCCAAATGATTAATGGCATTCTCCAGGCGCGTTCCCAGAATTTTGATGCGGCTTTAACCTTTTTTAAGGCAGCGGCCGCTATTGCGGCAAACGACCCAGGGGTTTATTACAATATTGGACTAATTTATCTTCAGTTAAAGGACGAGAAATTAGCAGAAGCGGCTTTTAAAAAAGTCACTACCATTGACCCAAAACACCAGGATGCTTATGTGAAATTGGGCAATCTGTATGAGAAACAAGAGAAGATTGAGTTGGCCCTCAAGGTATTTGATAAGGTCCTGGAGATTAACTCAGAAAGTCCCAGTGGACAAATCGCAAGAAGTAAAATCCCGGTTTATCAAGGCCGATTGCTTGCCCGGCAAGGTCGTTTTGATGAAGCGCTGACCCTTTTTTCACAAGCGCTTTCGTTTTCACGCGAGCAGCCTGAACTTTATTATAATATCGGTAAGATTTTCTTGATTAAAAAGATGCCCAAAGAAGCGGAACAATCTTTTTTAAATGCCCTTTCTTTTGATTCAAATCACCAGGATGCTTATCTGCAACTGGGTAATCTTTATGAAGGCCAGGGGCGACTGGAAGAAGCCCTTGGGGCCTTTATTCGTTCTGTGGAAGTCGATCCGCGAACCCCGGGGGGTATCAGTGCAAATCGGAAGATTCCGCTTTTACAGGGGACTATTTTGGTTCAGAAAGGCCGATTAGATGAAGCACTGAAGATCTATGAAGAGGCCTTAACATTTTCTCCTGAGCAGGCTGCGATTTTTTTTAATATGGGAACGATCTACCTTCAACTTGGTAATGGACAAAAAGCGATTGAGGTTTTTCTTAAAACAATAGAACAAAACCCGAAGAATCAACAAGCCTATCTTTACCTTGGAAGTCTTTTCGAGCAACAGGGCGTACTTGAAAAAGCCAACAGGTTTTACGAAGAAGCGGTTCAAGTCGACCCGAAGAGTACTCTGGGAAAAGGGGCGATCATGAGCGCTTATTCTGTTAGAGGGAAAATCGCCATGCGTTCGGAAGAATTTGATGTGGCGCTGAAGTGGTTTAAATCGGCCCTGGACGTTCAACCGAATAACCCTGCAAACTACTATAATTTGGGGGCTTTTTATCAGCAAATCAATGATCTGGAGTCTTCAGCACTGGCTTTTGAAAAGGTTGTGACTCTCGATCCAAAGGATAAAAAAGCCTATGTGACTCTGGCAAATATTCGGGTTTCCCAGGTGCTTGATTTGATCCAAAAATTAAATATAGAAAATGGATTTTTGTCTATATTGCCGGGGACATCCCCATTTTCTCTTCGGATAGGGCTTGAAGAAAAAATGGACATGGCGCGGATCCATCTGGAGCGATTGCTGAAGGTGACGCCGGAAGAGATCACAATGCTTGAAGCGGTTTTAAGAGCAAAGATTGAAGAGAAGCGGCCGGAAGAGGAGTCCATTGAGGATCTTGAATGGCTCTTGCCGATTACCAGCGGCGCTTTGGGGCGTTTTGTCCAGATACGGTCCCATCTGCTTCAAGGTGTTCTTTTTGGCAGAGCAGGGAATCTTGAGGCGGCGCAGGCCCAATTCGAGGCCCTGCTTAAAATAGATCCTGAGGAATCCATCGGGTATTTTAATCTGGGATTTATTTATGTCCGCAGAAAGGACGCGGAAGGCGCCTTGAGGCACTTCAAAAAGGCTGTTGATTTGTCACCCGCAGACCAATCAAAACGCATTAAACTGGCCACTTTTTACCAGGAACTGGGACAGGCCAAGAAGGCTCTAGAGCAATATCAGGAGCTTTTATTAGCAAAAGATTTACCGGAAGAATTTCGGGAAGAAATAGAAGAACGGATTGCACATCTCTTTGTGGATGTATCGGTTACATTTCAGACGACGGTCGATAACAACATTACTCTGAGCGACGAAAACCCGGCTAAAGATACGCTTTCAACGCTGATCGGGCAATATCAGCGCGTGTTTGACTATGGAGAAGGGCATCGTCTTGCCATGCGTGTCACACCGCAGTTGTCGAGTTATTTTAATGAACAGATTTCATTTTTTAGTACATCAACGCGCTTCTATTATGAAAAACAAGGGTATAAAAAAAGAAAGACCGTCGAATATGAATACCTGGTCAGTTTGTTTGAAGGGTCTCTTTCGAGTCAGGGACATGAAGTTGCGGTGAGTGGGTTTTCAAGTTTTGACGATGGGGTGAGCCTGGCGGGTGATGCGCGTTTCAGAGTATTTGACTCAACAAACGATAGTGATTCTGATGCCTATCAACCTTCGATATCGGGAACCTATTTTATGAGTCAATGGGCAGGCGGGAGATTAACACTCGCAACCCGTGCATTTGCCAATTTAAATATCACCCCTGCCGGGAAGAAATTTTCATTTTTGGGCGCTTCGCCTTCGATCGGTTATACCAGAGGCGTCATGCGTGGCATTCAAATGAATGTTTCATATGCCTACACGTATAAAGACTATCTTTATCTAGAGCCAGGGTTTAGCAAGAAGCGTATTGCCCAAAGCCATTCCCTTGGTTTGGGTTTTACAATTGGATTGGAGCGCGGTCTTCAGATTATCGTGAATGGTTCCTGGTTTTCCAATCAATCCAATCTCAGTAGCATTCCGCCCGATACAGAGGGGGCCTTGGTCACAGGAAACACCAGTTCACTGGGGCAGTATGAAAAAATTGTCGGCACAGTAGGACTTCGTCTGACGTTCTAAAGCATGAGAGGAGCGGGTACGAAAAATCGAACCACAAAAAAACAAGCACAGAGCTTAAGCCTGAAGAGGGTAAGGCTTCCATCCTGGACTTTTTGGGTGCCGCTGATTCTTTTAATGTTGATGGTGCTCTCTTGCAAAGAGACAGAACAGCGCAACGTGACTTTTGCGCTGGCCTCAAAGGATGGCGGAACGGCAGGCGGACCCATTAACGGAAAATTGGAAGTTCAGGTTTTTGACGATGTGGCTCGCACGCCGCTTGCCGGTATCCAGGTTTTTATCGGCTCAAACGATCTCTCGGCAACAACAAATTCACAAGGCATTGCCACATTTGAAAACCTTGTGGGCCCTCAGGATATTCATGTTTACGCTTGCCTGGGTTGTGTTGATTCCCCCCTTCCGCTTTTTTATCAGAATGTGTCGTTTTATCAGGTCAACGCTTCCCGAGTAGCGATTCCGATGGTCACACGAGATGTCAGCCTTTCTTCCGGAAGACTGGAAGGAAAAGTCTTTAATATGCAAAAAGACGAAACCGCTTTTTTGGGAGTGATTGATGCTTTGGGTGGTTTTCTCTTACTCGGGCCGACCTCGTCGTTGACCCAACAGGAGATTGATTTCACTGTCACATCGCCCAAGGACCTGACCTTTGTGTATGCGCGGGATCTGGATGATTGGGCGAAAGAAGCCGGTGTACAGCAAAACTTTAGAGAAGCGGCCATTTTGGGGAAAGTCGTCAATGCAGAGAAGCTGGCGCAGCCCGGCGTACAGGTCACGGCCGAATACTTTAATGGCGCGAATGCAGGCCGGGCCTACTATTTTAACGATAGTGGCGTTCTGGATAGCAGCCTGGAGGCGACGACTTCCGACGGGCGTTTCCTCTTCCTGAAATTGGTGCCGAATAATGACGTGATTGTTTATTCCGCAAGTCGAGGCATTGGTGTGGGTTTAAAATTTCTTCGTCTTCCAAGAGAAGGTACCGCAGTTTTAAATCTTCCGGTTGTCCCGCTTTCAAACGTATTGAATCTAAACGGCCGGGTCGTGGTTTTTCGGCCCGATTATCGGGAAGAAGAAGAAAAAGGTCCTTTAAGTAGTGAGAATATCGGGGTGGCGCGTGCGTTTATCAATTTCTCTGGCGATACCTTTTCAGAATCATTTGTTGGAAATGAAGGCGTTGTTACGGCTGGTCATTATCAGGTAACTGGGCGCTTGCCCAATAGTCGGTATGTCATTTTTCTTTCAGCGGGCAGCGGATTTCGAGCGACTTTTCAGGAAATGTCTTTTTCAGATCGCTCAAAAACAAACTATCCCTTAACTGTGGCTCGTATCAGTACTTTGACCAATATGATTATTCAGGCACAGATTCCCGACCCTGCAAACACAGATGAAGACGGTAATATCCCCATTCGACTCGCTTTTCTGCCAAATAACGGAGAATTCCTGGGCCGTGTAACAGAGAAGACAGGCGTTTTGGATGTCAACGGAGACCCAAAGCTTCAGGCGCTCGAAGGGGCTGTGGTAACCGTGACGGGTGAGGCGGGGAATGAAGTCGGGAAAGCGTATGCCATCGATATTTCGGGAAATATCCTGTGTCGATTTGGCGAAGGCTCCTGCGCAACGGATGCATCGGGAGGTTTTTTTGTCTTCGATCTTCCGGCGGCATCGGGGTTGGACGTGTATGTGATTACAGCCAGAGAGAGCGGCGGCGCCCTGCTAGATCGCCAAACCCGTCCTGTGTATGCCAACAGTGTGCGTTTGGTCGAGTTAATCAAACGCGGAACCCTTTCTGTGGGACCCACGCTGACGGTTAAGGGAGAGGGTAATAACCCTGTCGCGTCCACATTTCTTACCCTGATTGGGGGGCCTTTGCAGTGTGCCGCGCTTTGTTTTACGGATGCTTCCGGCGACCTTGCGATCACGCCTTTCACGGAAGGGGACTATTTAATTCGGATGTCGCGGGTGAGCGGCGGGGGAGATTATAGTCTCCGGTTTCAGGCTTCGAAACGGCGTTTAGGTTTTACTGCGTTTCGAATCGGGCCGGATGATTCATCCTATAACCTGACTTTTGGTACCGGACTGGGTCCTCTGGGACCTTCAGGCCGTTTGCCTTTTGATATCTTTTTTGAAGAAGACCCGACGTTTTTTGAAACGACCGGAACGATTACGCTGCCTCCAGGTTTTCAGGAAAGCGACCTGAAAATGGCCTCAATGGGAGGCGTTGTCCCA
Source organism: Nitrospirota bacterium (assembly GCA_029261215.1). Taxonomy (GTDB): domain Bacteria; phylum Nitrospirota; class Nitrospiria; order SBBL01; family JAADHI01; genus JAADHI01. Next base: position 70,491 of record JAJDBT010000082.1, read on the forward strand.
CAGGGGCGTGTTTTTACCGGGACGGATACCGATATGCTTGTGGCTCAGCCCTCTTCGCAGTATCGAATTCAGTCCATTTTAGCCGAAGGAATTGAATCCTTTTTTCTGGGTGTGCGTGCCCAAAATGCAGCAGGGGCACTCAGCTTTTCGCTCACCCAGGGGCTTTCAGCAATTCCAGATGTCTTAGATGTGTCTCTGCCCACCCCCCCGGTGCAAATTACCCCGGCTTCAGGCGCGACGGGGATGGGGTTGACGCCGACCTTTTCCTGGGTTCCCGGCACTTCTTCTCCCGTTGATCTGTATCTCGTCAGTCTGGAGTCAACAAGCGGGGCGCTTCTTTGGCAGGCCTGGGTTCCCGGTTCATTGCAGGAAATCGTCCTCCCCCCTTTTCCGGAGGGTGTGACTGCGGGCCTTAAGCCGCTCTCTGAGTCAGTCGCGGTGGTATGGAAGGTGGAAGCCATTCGAGCACAAGAAGGTGTGTCTTTTCACGATTTTAACCGACAGGAACTGGCAAAAAAAATTATTGATCGCAGTCTTTCGCGGTCGAGTTTTACGCCCTAGGTGCATGATGAATAAAAAACAAAAAAATGTAGTATTTCGTTCTGTGTGGACGATGGTCTGTCCGAGAAAATGGAGTCTCTTTTATTCGTTCTTTTTGCTTGTTGGTCTTTTTCTGGCAGGATGTGTGAATGATGAACCGGGACCTAATGATCTGTTCCTCGCGAATAATATTCCCATTGCGGATGCTGGCCCGGATCAAAATGTGGCAAACGGTGCCTTGGTGAGACTCGATGGATCGAACAGTCGTGATCCCGATGGTGATGTCATTAATTTCCGATGGCGAGTTCTGTCCTCTCCCCAGGGGAGTCTTGCTGATTTGAATGGTTCGGAAACGCCGACCCCGACTTTTATTGCAGATGTGGACGGCATTTATCGTATTGAGCTTGTTGTGGTTGAAGAGCCCGATGTCGATATTCAGAATCAGGATCCAGACACCGTCGGCGGCATTCCCGCAGTGGCACAGGGTGAATCAAGTGATCCGGATGAAGTGACGATTCTTGTGGGCCCGCCGGGTGCGTTTGAAGGGAGTGGAAACAAGTTTATTCTGGATGGAGAGCACTTCGGCCGCTCTACTGTTTCGATGGAGATTGGCGGAAACGTAGCTCTCACGGCGGAAGGCTGGTTTTTTATCGTGAGTCTGCCCAATGCTTCTGCAGATGCATTTTTGATGGGGAAACAAGGGGTTTTTGATATCGTCGTCGGTTCTGACTTGATGGTACGCGGCCGCCTTTACCCTTCTTCGGGCGCGCCCGTCACATTGACTTCAAGCAATCCCATTACCTTACAGACATGGCATCATGTCGCGCTGATGATTGATCGAACCAATAATGATGCCTATATTGCATTGGATGGGAAAATTTCAAATATCCTTGTGCCTCCAACCGCACTGGCTCAAAATGTGAACCGCTTTAGCGTCGGGAGCCCGGACGGAAAAAATCTGTGGGTCGGCCTGGCGGATGAAATCAGGGTCACGCAGGATCTTCGTTACCTCCCCAGTGATTTTGCCCCTCCGCTCGAACTGCTTATTCCGGACTCGCCTTTTATCGACGGCGCACGAAATACCGTTCATGCCTTGTACCATTTTGACGAACCTTCAGGGGCTTTCCTGTATCTCGACTTTTCATTGCGGGTGAACAATCTTTTTCGGATTGCGCTGACCGGCTTTCAGCCTTTTGGCCGAATGCTTAAACCCCGGCAATTTCATACGGCCACCGACAGTGGCGTTTCCGGCACTGAAGCGCTTGTCGTTTGGGACACGGATGAACCTGCGACTTCACGGGTTGATTTTGGCGAAACTACTGCATACACTGAAACCCCGGTGCTTGATTCGACACGTGTCACGCGTCATATTGTCCGTTTATCCGGGCTTACCCCATCTACGACCTATCACTATAAAGTGACGAGTACAGATATTGCCGGGAATACAGTAGACAGCGGTACTGTTGACCATACCTTTAATACCTCTGACAGCACAGCGCCGGTGCTTTCTGCGGTTGGTGTTAGTGGTACTCCTGGCAGCACGAGCGCCACGATTATCTGGACAAGTAACGAACCTGCCACCTCCTTGGTGCAATATGGAGAAACCTCAAGTTACGGCAGCGCTTCACTGCTCAACAGCACTCCGGTGACGAGTCACAGTGTAAGCTTAACCGGACTGACTCCTGACACGACTTACAATTACCGCGTGATCAGTGCTGATCCCTCGGGTAACATTGTTTTTTCAGCGAACCTTAGTTTTCCTACGGCTGTGGGGCCGGATGTGACCTCGCCGCAAATTTCCAAAATTTCGAGCGGCAGTGCGCCGCAAACCACAAGCGGGGTCATTACATGGGTCACGGATGAAGCGGCCACATCTCAAGTCGATTACGGTCTGAATTCGAGTTATGGCAGCACAGCGTCCGATCTTAGCCTTGTGACCCGTCACAGTGTCACGCTTACGGGTCTGACCGCCGAGACCCTTTATCATTATCAAGTCAGCAGTGCAGATGGTGCAGGGAACACGGCGGTCTCGACTGATTTGACGTTTACGCCTTCAGCGACGGACAATATCCCCCCTAATCTTTCAGGGATAAATGCATTTAACGATAATCGGATCTGGATTGCGGGCGGTCTTGACAGCGGGGGAAATGCAATCGTTGAAAGCGAAATGATTGGCATCAACGGTGAGCTTTCCTCTGATCGCCTGCTTTCTGTGGTGCTCAATGCAAGCGTCCTTAGAGAAGTTGTTGGGCAGGGGACAGGCATAGAAACCGATTTCGCGTTCTCTCTGCAATCCACGAACCTTGAGGCCGGATCCCTTCGAGTTACAGCGGGCTCGGTTGTCGCTGTGGATGATGGTAACGGGGTCATGACGGGTTCCGGTATTATCTCTGGTTCTGTCGATTACGAAGCGGGAAACGTCGGTTTGACCTATACCAGCCCTCCGGGAAGCGGTCTGTCTATTGAAGCCAGTTACGACTATCATCCGGGAACGAGCGGTATTTTTAATCATACGGCGACGCGTTTGGCTGATGGGAGGGTTTTAATTACCGGGGGTGAAGATGACCAGCGCAAACCCCGAAGTGAGGTTTTTTTGATGACCCCCGGCAACAGCACCTTGGCTCCGCTTTTTTTAGGCTTGAATACGCCGCGCCGTTTTCATACGGCGACAGTGATGGCCGATGGTTCGGTGCAAATTGCGCTTGGAGAGGAACTGGCTTCAGACGGAAAACCAAAAACCTTGAATTCAATCGAAGTCTTGGTGCCGGATGACACGCTTTCAGATACCTTTCGACTGGGGACACCCCTCAGTCATGTTCCTTCAAAACTGCACAAGGCCATTATCCCAAAATCCTGTGATGCGGCACTGCCTTCGGAGACGCTCTTATTTGTGGGGGGGTACAACGGCTCAAATGTCCCAGGACAGGGAAGCCCACCTTTACAGTCAGGTCGGATTCGCCATGCCCTTGCGTGTCTTCCTGATGGGAAAATTCTTGTGACTGGAGGTATCAGCGCAAGCGGGACGATTCTGGATACAGTGGAACGATACGACCCCAGCACAAATACATACACCGCATTAAATATTCGAATGAATGTGCCTCGAGCGGATCACACGGCGACACTGCTCCCGGATCAAACTGTTTTGATCACGGGTGGATATAATCAGGTTGGCCAGGCCCTGCAGACGGCTGAAATTTATGACCCTGTGCAAAACCGTTTTACCTTGGTCGAGAGCCTGATGAGCCAGGGCCGCTTTGGTCATCTTGCGCGGCTCTGGACGGATTTATCTACCGGGAACAAGGGGGTTTTATTGATCGGAGGTGCAGATAATGGGGGTGCGCCGATCGCCTTGCTTGAGATTTATTTCCCATAGGCGGGGCCCTAAAACCAGTGGTAAAATTTCCAGATTAATCTTGACTTCATCGTAAAAACGCGTTAGCTTATTTTTCGGAAATCGATATGGCGAGCCTACAAAAAACGAGCACTATGCTCATCTTTTTTATCCTGTTGGGAGGTGTATCCGGCGGAATTCTTTCTGAAATTCTCCGGCGCATGTCATCGGCCCCTTTTGTTCACGACATCTTTACGAAAGGGTTCAAAATCGGACTAAATCCCCCGATCACGGTGGATTTGCATATGATTTCTTTTACCTTGGGATTTTCAATCCAAATGAACCTGCTGACCTTGCTGGGTGTGATTTTAGGGATTTATACGTATCGACAGGCCTAGGCTTCTAAAATTTCCATCTCTTTCAGTGTTCTTAAGCGATCCCGTAGTTCAGCGGCACGTTCGTATTCTAAAACCCGCGCGGCCTCCCGCATTTCTCGTTCGAGTGTTTTAATCAATTTTATGCGGTCTTTTTGTGGCAGGTAATGTGCTTCGGATTCGGCCACGACCGCCGTGTTGCCATATTCTCCATACGCTTCTTCTCGAAGTCCGATCGGGATTTCTTTCCTGATCGATTCGGGCGTGATGCGATGTTTCTCATTATGGCGGATTTGAATCTGCCGCCGTCGCTGGGTTTCATTCATGGCCATTTGCATGGATGTTGTGATGGTGTCTCCATAAAAAATGACTTCTCCCATCACATTGCGTGCAGCCCGTCCGGCGGTCTGAATGAGAGAACGATGCGAACGCAGGAAGCCTTCTTTGTCTGCATCTAAAATGGCGACGAGTGAGACTTCGGGCAGATCAAGTCCTTCACGCAGCAGGTTTATACCCACCAATACATCAAACTTTCCCAGCCGCAGCTCTCGAATGACTTCCATTCGTTCAATGGTTTTAATATCCGAATGCAGGTAACGGACTTTGATGCCAATCTCTTCATAATATTCTGTGAGGTCTTCCGCCATGCGTTTGGTGAGCGTTGTGACCAGGATTCGTTCGGAGCGCAGTACGCGCAGCCGAATCTCTTCAAGCAGGTTATCGACTTGTCCCTTTGCAGGTCGGACAATAATCTCAGGGTCGATCAGACCTGTGGGACGGATAACCTGTTCCACGATATTGTTTCCCGCATGTTCCAGTTCATAAGGGCCGGGTGTGGCGGAAACGTAGATGGTTTGTTGCATCAATTGTTCGAATTCTTCAAATTTTAAGGGCCGGTTGTCAAAGGCGGAAGGTAGACGAAAACCGTAATCAATGAGATTTTTTTTTCGTGCATGATCGCCCTTGTACATGCCGCCGACCTGCGGCACGGTCGCATGGCTTTCATCAATCACGAGCAGAAAATCTTTTGGGAAATAGTCAAAGAGCGTCGGCGGCGGCTGGCCGGGATCCCGGCCGGAGAAATGACGAGAATAATTTTCAATGCCGTTGCAGTAGCCAATTTCCCGAATCATTTCCAGGTCAAAGCCTGTTCGCTGTTCGATCCGTTGGGCCTCAAGGTGCATGTTTCGGTCTTTGAAATATTGAATACGTTCTTGCAGGTCTCGTTCGATTTCGACGAGTGCGTTTTCCAGTCGTTCGGGGAGAATGACGTAGTGACTGCCGGGGTAGATTGCGATTTTGGGCAGACGTCGAATGACGTCCCCGCGTAAAGAATCAATTTCGTAAATCGCTTCCACCGTGTCCCCAAAAAATTCGATGCGGATGGCATTTTCATCCGAAGCGGCCGGAAAGACCTCGACCAGGTCTCCGCGAACACGAAAAGTGCCCCGATGAAAATCAAATTCGTTTCTTTCGTATTGAATTTCGACCAGCTTTTTCAAGACATCGTTCCGTTCGATTTCTTTTCCTTCTTCCAGGTAGAGGAGCATGCCGTGATAAGCTTCCGGCGAGCCCAGGCCGTAAATACAGGATACGGATGAAACAATGATGATATCGTTTCTTTCCAGCAGTGATGAGGTTGCGGCATGACGCATGCGGTCAATCGCATCATTAATCGAGGCATCCTTTTCGATGAGCGTGTCGCTGTGCGGAATGTAGGCTTCCGGCTGGTAGTAGTCGTAATAGCTGACAAAGTACTCCACCGCATTTTCTGGAAAAAAGTCTTTGAATTCCCTGTAAAGCTGCGCGGCCAGCGTTTTATTGTGCGCCATGACCAAGGTGGGTTTTTGGATCTGCTGGATGACGTTGGCAAGGGTAAAGGTCTTGCCTGAGCCTGTGACGCCCAGCAGGACTTGATGGGCTTTGTTTTGCTGAATACCCTGAGTCAGCTTTTCAATGGCCTTCGGTTGGTCTCCTCCAGGGGAGAAGGGGGACGCAATGTTGAATTGATTCACTTTTCAGAATGCTCCATTTGAGGAAATATAGCATAAAGTGAGTGATTCTACTGTCTTTTCATCTATTCCTTCCTTGACTTGCCTGCAAGGATCAGACATAATCGACCGTTCAACAACATTACTAATATATCAATGACCGGGAGAATATATCTGTTTTTTTGTGTCCGTATGGGCAATATTCTGGAGCAAAAACACCATTTCAAGGCATCTCAATTCACTGCCTTGTTCTTTCTGGCGGCTTGATCAACCGATTGTAATCTGATGCAATGCTTCTGTATCAACCAATCTAAAATATATAATCACATGAGTAGATAATGCTTCAAGACCCTGGCTTATCCATAGAAACCTGGATGCGAATTCAGGACTCCCTCTCGTCTCTCTGCGGGTTTTCTATTTTTATATATGACCCAAAACGAAAAAGAGCCTGTACGACGGTAAGCCATGAGAACAGTGCCTGTCTTTTGGTGCATGAAATTGGCAAAGACCTCCCTTGTTTTGAAGCCTATGATCACAATGTGAGAAGGGCGCTGGATTCGAAACAGATCTTGTTTTTCCAGTGTCAGGCGAACTTAAGCTATTTTGTCATCCCCGTTTTTCTGGATCAGGGTGTGTGTTATGCTATTATCGGAGGACAAAGTTATCTCTCCTCGGAAGATATTTCTGCCTTTCGTGAAAAAGCTGTGAATTGGGGGCTCTCTTCAAACCGTCTTTCGGTCGCGATGATGAGTAATCCTATATTGAGTGAAGAGGCACTCATTGCGAAAGCACGGGATCTTCAGACGATCGGAACGTGTCTGATTCAAAGTGTTTACTGTCGGAATCAATACCAATCAAAGATATCTTATATCAACACGCTGACGCGTATTGCGAACCAGTTTAAAAATGATCCAGACCTTTCGACGCATTATGCAACGCTTTTGAATTCCATCGGGATTCTTTTCGACCTGGATCGGGCTTCTGTTTTTAAACAATCTTTCCCACAAAAAACACAGAATGAAATTGCTTTGTTTGGGAAGCCTTTTTCAGGGCCGGATGGCGCTACTTTTTTTATTGACCCTTTGATCGAGCTGATTAAATCGGGTCCGATCTATGTGAATGATCCTGGAGAATTGCACGAAGCGGGTTTTCACGCCGAGATATCCTCATGTCATTTCTTTTTCCTTTCAGAAAGTGGTCAGGCCAGAACCACACTTGCTATTTTCAACACCCACCTATCTGATGAAGATACGGAGATGGTTGCCACATTTTGCTTGCAAGCGGGTGTTGTTTTTGACCTTGTCGAATTGCAAAATCAGGTCTCCAAGCAGAAAAAGAACATTCAATCTCTGTCGACCCTGACCGCTTTTAATGTTCATCTTGAAGAAGGGATGCTCTACAAAAAATTATTGGATCAGACCACAGAATTACTTAATGCCGAACAGGGATCTCTGATGGTGTTTGATGACCAGAAGGAAGAACTTTCGGTGAGGGCCATGACTGGGGTGAGCCCGGCCCTTTATTCTCTTTTTAGCAAAAAAATGGGTGAAGGTATTGCGGGGCAAGTTTGTCAGTCTCGCTCAGCCTTGTTGGTAAAAGATATTTCCGAAGATAAACGGATTTCCTATACCCCAAGGTCGAGATACAAAACACCTTCGTTTTTAAGTGTTCCACTTTTTAAAAACGAAGATCCTCTGGGAGTGGTGAGTATTGCTGACAAGGTGGATGGGCAGGGTTTTACAGAAGAAGATCTGAGTCTTTTAATGGCGATGGGTAGTTTTCTTGCAATGGCCATTGAAGGCTCGCATCTATACACGACAGCAGCAGTTTTGAAGGAAATTTCGATTACAGATCCACTGACGGGATTGTTGAATCGGCGATATTTTTATGAGCGCTTGACGGAAGAAATCGAGCGGACGAAACGGCACGGTTTGCCGACTTGTCTGATCATGGTTGATCTTGATGATTTTAAAAAAATCAATGATACGGACGGGCACCTGGTGGGTGATTCGGTGCTGAAGTGGCTGGCTCAATTACTGCGCAACACAATTCGGACGATTGATGTCGCCTCCCGTTACGGAGGTGAAGAGTTCACTGTGATTTTGCCAAATACCAAAATGGCGGACGCACGGATTATTGCCGACCGGATTTGCTCCGCAATCGATCAAAAAAGTCGTATTCAGAAAAAAATACCCCAACTCAGGAACCTCACCGCGAGTATCGGTCTTGCGAGTTTCCCAGACGACGCGGCCTCTGTACACGAATTGATTAAACACGCAGACAGCGCGCTGTATCAGGCCAAATCTTACGGGAAAAACCGGGTTATCGTTTACAAAAATATTCCTCCTCATTAGTCTTCTGTTCCTTCAGCATCTTCTCGGATGAGGCCGCTTCGGATATGAAGGTCGCGTTGAGGGAAGGGAATTTCGATATGGTTTTCCTTTAATTTTTTAAAAATCATGTAATTGAGTTCACTCCGAAGAATGATTGGGCGTTCGGTGTAAGTGTCGGTCCAAATCCGCAAAAGAAAGTTCAGGGAACTGTCCCCGAATTCATCCAGCAGGACTTGGGGGTCCGGGTTTTTAAGAACCCCTGGGTGCGATTCAGCCACTTGCATGAGGACTTCCTTGACGACTTCAGGGTCTGCTCCATAAGAGACCCCGATCGGAATACTGCGGCGGACAAGCCGGTCGGTGTGGCTCCAGTTAATCACAGCGGAAGAAATAAACTCGGAGTTCGGGACGATGATGGAGATGTTTTCATTGGTGACGATGGTTGTTGCACGGGGGGAGATATTGACGACGTCTCCGAGGACTTCATTGACCTCAATTCTGTCTCCGACTTTAATTGGGCGCTCAAAGAGAATGATAATGCCACTGACAAAGTTACTGGTGATATTTTGAAGGCCAAACCCCACCCCGATACCGAGGGCACCGGCGAGGACGGTCAGCGCGCTTAAATCAATGCCCGCTGATTGCAGAATCATCAAAAAACCAATAGAGATGACCACATATCGAATAATCGATCCGGTGGCTTCGCTGATTCCGATGCCGATATTTTTTTTCTTTTGTAGCCCTTGGACAATGCCTCTTCTCATTTTATCGGTCAGATAAAAGAGGAGAAACACCATGAGGATGATGTAGATGACTGACCAAAAGGTAAACTGGCTATTTCCCAGACTAAAGAGCGGAATATTCAAAAAATCTCTGAGTTGGCTTAAGAAGGATTGAATCATCGTCATCGCTTGTTTCCTTGTGTATCATGATTGCTGGATTGTGAGTGTGTTTTTACCCTTTTTGGGTCAGGCGTTTCCAAGAAATATTTAAATAGGTCTTTTTGTGCCGATTGTTTTAAAAATATGATATTACAATATTGCCCATAAAATAACGACAAAATGATTGTCTGAGGGGCTCTGATCAGGATAAGTGCGTCTTGTTCTCTTGAGTCGCGGCGGTTTTTTGTAGAGGACTGAACGGTTATTCATTACATGAGGGGCTGAGTCTTTATTGATGTCTTTCTTTTTCATGTATTGGGTCATACATTTTTTATTACATGATCCAGGTAGAATGACATTGTGATAATAGAAACGAAGACACTTTAGCGTATTTTACAGCAGGTACTTTGAAAAACCTGGAGGGTTCATGAGTGGGCAGGGTCATTCAATCAAAACGGAATCACGGGGAAAGTGGGTCGTCTTTATGTTTATTGCGCTGGCTGTTTTCCTTTTCTTCTTTTTTGATCTCGGTCGCTACGTAACGCTTGCGGCACTGAAACAAAACAAGGACGCTTTGAAACAATATGCTGAGGACAATTATCTTGCCACTGTGCTGATGTTTATTTCGATTTACATGATTCAAACCGCCTTGTCTTTGCCCGGTGCGGCGATTTTAACCCTTGCGGGTGGTTTTCTCTTTGGTGCCTTAAGGGGCGTCATTTATGTGAATATTGGTGCGACGGCGGGTGCTGTTTTGGCTTTTATGGCTGCGCGATATCTTTTTCGGGATGCAGTCGAACGAAAATTTGGCAAACGACTTGCCGGGATTCAAGCGGGTTTTACAAGCAACGCCTTTAATTACCTGTTAACGCTTCGTCTGATTCCCCTCTTTCCTTTTTTTCTTGTGAATCTGGCCGCAGGGCTCACACGCATCAAGCTTAGCACCTACCTTTTGGCCACAGCCATTGGTATTTTACCGGGGAGTTTTGTTTTTACCAATGCGGGAAAGCAGCTGGGCGACATTAATGCTTTAAAAGATATTGCCTCTCCCGGTGTGCTGGGCGCTTTTTCCTTATTGGGGATTTTAGCCTTGGTGCCCGTGATTTATCATAAACTCAAAAAAGCGTCGGTGGCTTAAGAGAAAATCCATCGAGCAAAACGATAAGGGAATGGGGGAATATGGAGGTTTACGACTTAATCGTGATTGGCGGTGGCGCGGCGGGATTGGTGACAGCAAGTGGTGCCGCTCAGCTTGGGGCAAAAGTCGCACTCATCGAAAAAGAGAAGCTGGGAGGCGAATGTCTCTGGACGGGCTGTGTGCCAAGCAAGGCGCTGATCCATGCGGCCCGGACAAAACGGAAAATCGATCTTTCTGAAAAAATGGGTTTTGAAACGGGCGCCGTTCGGGTTGATTTTTCCAAAGTCATGGCGCATGTGCATGACACGGTGATGGCGATTGAACCCCACGACAACCCGGAGCGGTTTAGAAAAATGGGTATTCGGGTCGTTAAAGGCCATGCGGCCTTTAGCGGCCACGACCGCGTGGAAGTGAATGGTGAAACTTTGATTGGCAGCCGTTTTTGTATCGCAACGGGCGCAGGCGCTGCCGTGCCCCCGATTGAAGGCATCAAAGACGTTGCTTATTTGACGCACGAAAATTTTTTTGATCTCAGAAAACAGCCTGTACACCTGATGATTATTGGCGCGGGACCCATTGGCTGCGAATTGGGGCAGGCGATGTCACGACTGGGCACGCAAGTCACGCTGATTGAAACGTCGGACTGTGTCCTGCACAACGATGATAAAGAACTGGCCTGTATGCTGCACCATTATCTTGATGAGGAGATGCGTATTCATGTGGGGACGCGGGCGGTTAAAGTTGAAGAGAAAGGTGGTTTGTTTCGTTTGAGTTGTCAGCGGGGCGATGAGACCTTTGTCGTTGAAGGAGATGCGTTGCTGCTTGCAACTGGAAAACAGCCACGAACCTCTGGTTTGGGTCTGGATAAAGTCGGGGTCATGGTGTCTAAAAATGGCATTCAGGTAGATGCCTCGCTCCGCACCACCAATCCCAGAGTGTTTGCTTGTGGCGATGTCGCCGGGCCTTATCTTTTTACGCACATGGCGGAATATCAGGCGGGCCTCGTGATTAGTAATGCACTCATCCCCTTATTAAATCGAAAAGTGTCCTACAAGGTGGTGCCCTGGGTGACCTATACAGACCCTGAACTCGCACATGTTGGTCTTTCCGAAGATGCCGCCAAAGCACAGTTTGGGGAGGAGAGAATATCTGTTTTTCGGTATGAAGTGAAAAATAATGATCGGCATATCATTGAAGGAGAGACCCGTGGCGTGGTAAAACTCGTCACAACATCTGGCGGTAAAATTCTGGGGTGTGACCTCTTGGGGGAAAATGCGGGAGATTTGATACCCGAATACGCTTTGGCGATTAAACAAGGGCTTTCTGTGGGTGCGATTTCAGGATTAATCCACGCCTATCCCACACTTGCTCAGGCAAACAAACGCGCGAGCGATCGTTATTACGCTGAAAAGATTTTTAAAGGAATGATTCCGAAGCTTGTGCGTTGGTGGCTCGAAAGAACACGTCCGAGGAAGACGGACATTGACCCATAGTCCAGTGGAGTAAGTTATGCAATTTGAAAATAGATTATCTCAGTCCGCCGACCCCGATGAAATCATTGCTGCCTTAAGTGAAGGGCCCGCCGGTGAGTATGACCTTGGTATTTTATTTTTATCGCTCATGGTCTCTGAAGAAGTTGAGCAGATCGTCGAAGGTCTCCGACAGAACATCTCTGTCCGCCATTTTTTGGCGGCCACCTGTTCCGGGGTAATTGGGAATGACATCGAAATTGAAGATCAACCCGCAGCAACCCTGATGCTGGCCAAGCTTCCGGGGGTAAATGTTGCTCCGTTTTACATTGATCAGGCTCAGTTAAAACAAATGGATGCTCCGGCGGCCTGGCACCAGTTTTTTGACCTATTCCCCAATGAACAACCTGTTTTTCTCGTGTTGCCCGATCCTTTTTTGCTGGATATTAACCAATTTTTAAATGGGATCAATAAGGCGTATCCCGGATGTACGATTGCGGGTGGATTGTTGAGCGGAGCCAATCAGCCGGAAGGAAACACGCTGATGTTGAATGGATCTTATTATGACCAGGGAATGATCGGTGTGGCGCTGACAGGCGATATTACCGCAGAGACCGTGGTATCGCAGGGCTGTCGATCCGTCGGGGAGAGCTATGTGGTCACCAGGGCCGAGCATAACGTGATTTATGAACTGGGAGGAAGGCCTTTTATCGAGGTTCTGCAAGAAGTCGTCAGCCAGGCGACCCCTCATGATCAAATGTTGTTACAGCAGGCCATCCTGATCGGGATTGCGATGGATGAAGCGAGGAATACCCCTGGGCGAGGCGATTTTTTGATTCGTGGGTTGATGCGTCTGGATGAGGATACGGGTTCGGGATCGATCGGTGATTATATTCATGCCGGCCAAAGTCTTCAATTTCATGTCCGTGACGCTGAGGCAGCCATTGAAGATTTGAATGAACTTCTGGCGATGCAGCAGGAAAGCCAAGTGCGTCGCAAACCGAAAGCAGCAATGGTCTTCAGTTGTACGGGGCGGGGCGAGCACCTTTTTTCATGTAAAAGCCACGATATCGGAAGAATACAGTCTTATCTCGGCCCGATTCCAGCAACCGGTTTTTTCTGTGCCGGAGAAATCGGACGTGTTGGCGGTCAAACCTTCCTGCACGGTTTTACCAACAGCATGCTTCTTTTTTATCAGCCTTTGAAAAATTGAATCCGATACTACGATGGTTCAAGCACAGGCGTTTTTCTCTCATCAAAAAATGGCATGACGATGAATAAACCCACACTCGTGTATATCGCCGATCCCATGTGTTCCTGGTGTTGGGGTTTTTCACCGGTGATGGAAACGATACACGCAGCGTTTTCAGCGGATCTAAATGTTCAAGTGCTCATGGGTGGTTTACGGCCAGGAACCAGGGAGCCGATGACGGCTGATTTGCGAGCAGATATTTTACACCATTGGCGCGAAGTCCATCGTCGCACCGGGCAGCCCTTTCAATTTGAAGGTGCCATGCCGCCGGGTTTTGTCTATAACACCGAGCCCGCTTGCCGTGCAGTTGTGGTTGTTTCGGAGATTGCCCCTGCGCGTACTTTTTCGTATTTAAAGCGGGTGCAGGCCGCTTTTTACAGCGCATTGCAAGATGTAACGCAGTTTGACGTTTTACTTGAATTGGCCGGGGAAGAAGGCATTTCACCAAAGGTATTTTCAAGTACATTTCACTCCGACACCCTGAAGCAAAAAACACAGGCGCAGTTTATTAAAACGCAGGATCTGGGTGTGGGAGGCTTTCCTACGGTGATAATGCAGCATGAGGTCGGCTCGACGGTCTTGAGTCGTGGTTATCGTTCGCTTGAGACCTTACGGGCGGCTTTGGAGGATTGGTGGTCTAAATACCTCGTGGTTTCTGATTGATGCGACCCCGGCGGGTTTTTATGGGAATTTAGGCGTATTTTTAAAAGATTCTTTGAGCAGTCTTTCTGTTTTTGTTATAATGAACTCCTCTTTTTGACGATTTTCCGCTTTACACACCAAAATCGTATATACTGAATGACAAAGCGCTCCGGTGTGCGCAGACTATTTTATTATTTTGCAAGGAGTATCCACTTGATTTCTACAGCAGACATTACGATGCAGTTTGGGGCAAAGCCTCTTTTTGAACATGTTTCCGTTAAATTTGGTGATGGGAACCGTTATGGTTTAATCGGTGCCAATGGTGCCGGAAAATCAACCTTTATGAAAATTCTTTCAGGCGATTTGGAAGCCACGGCCGGAACCGTGGCGATTGGCCCGAATAAGCGATTGGGAACACTCCGTCAGGATCAGTTTGCCTATGAAAATGAAAAAGTCCTTGATGTCGTCATCATGGGAAACGCCGAGTTGTGGAAAATAAAGAGAGAACGAGAACGCATTTATGCCCTGCCGGAAATGAGCGAGGAAGAGGGCATGAGGGTCGGTGATCTTGAGGCCGAGTTTGCTGAAATGGATGGGTACACAGCAGAATCCCGTGCAGGTGAGCTTTTGCTGGGCCTGGGGATTCCTTTAGAACAGCACGAAGGCCCGATGAGTGCGGTTGCGCCCGGCTGGAAACTACGTGTTTTGCTGGCGCAGGTTTTGTTTGCTGATCCGGATATTATGCTGCTGGACGAGCCGACAAACCATCTCGACCTGAACGCGATCCGTTGGCTGGAAAATGTATTGAAAGATCGCTCTTCGACAATGATTATTATTTCTCACGACCGTCATTTTTTAAACAGTGTCTGTACACATATGGCGGATCTGGATTATGGCGAAATCCGCATGTTCAATGGAAACTATGATGAATACATGACGGCGGCCACAGCCGTTCGGGAGCGCTTGTTAGCCAATAACGCCAAAAAGAAGGCCCAGATTGCGGAATTGCAAACCTTTGTCCGCCGGTTTTCTGCCAACGCTTCCAAGGCAAGACAGGCCACCTCTCGTGCGAACCAAATTGAAAAAATTAAGCTGGATGAAGTGAAACCGTCGAGCCGGGTCTACCCTTATCTGCGGTTTGAACAGGAGAAAAAGTTGTATCGCGCCGCCCTTGAAGTGAATGACTTGAGCAAAGGTTACGGGCAAGGCCCTTTGTTTAAAGGTTTGAGTTTATCTGTGAATGTTGGGGAACGCATTGCAATCATTGGCCCAAATGGCATTGGCAAAACCACGCTTCTTCGGACACTCTTGCCAGAGGGTCAGGAAGAGGAAGGCCTGAAACCGGATAGTGGGACAGTCAAATGGTCTGAAAACGCTACGGTGGGTTATTTTGGACAGGATCATACACACGATTTTGAAAAAAACATGTCGGTTTTTGACTGGATGAATCAATGGCGAAGTCCGGAGGTGGATGAACAAGAAGTTCGGGCGACTTTGGGTCGGCTTTTGTTTACAAAAGGCGACATGAATAAATCGATTAAAGTCCTTTCCGGCGGGGAACAAGGTCGGATGTTGTTTGGCAAACTCATTTTGCAGCGGCCAAATGTTTTGATGATGGACGAGCCGACCAATCACCTTGATATGGAATCCATCGAATCGCTCAACAGCGCCTTGGATGGATACCCCGGTTCCTTGATTGTGGTCAGTCACGACCGAGAATTCGTGTCTTCTTTGGCGACCCGAATTATTGAGCTGACACCAGAAGGTGTGGTTGATTATAATAATACTTACGAAAACTACTTGCAAAGCCAGGGCGTAGGCGTGTAAACAGCATCATTCGGCTCATAGGACGGCCAAAATCGAAATTATGGTTTAAAAGGTTTCCATCAGAGTCGTTCGATAGCGAAAAGATGGGACTGAGTCGATGGCGCAAGCTGAATCCATAAAGCACTTTTTAGAGCGGCACCGTAAATTAAAACGCCATTTGGCCAAAATGCAGGCTTCCCTGCCTGAATCCCTGGATCAGGCCTTTAACCGTTATTATGAAAGTCAACCTCTGACCTATGTGAAATTTGAAGAAAAACTCTTTCGCATGGAAATATTGATGACGCAAATGAATGAACAGCTTCGAGAAGTAGACAGCATGTCGATGCTGCGGCAGGCGGCAGGACGGGTGAATTATATTGCGGATCGGCTGGATGAAATCGAGGCTGCACTTTTTAACCGCTCTCGCCGAAGACGCCGTTTCCCCTTTGACCTTTCCGATTTTTTTAGTCGAGCGTCGAGTGGTCAGCAGCAAAATGGATTTTCGGAATCGAAGGGGGAAGTCTCTTCTCTCTCTCAAGCATATTCTGTGCTTGAACTGGAGGAAGGGGTCAGTTTGATTGAAGTAATGAGAACCTTTCGCCGCATGGCCAAAAAATACCATCCTGATGCGCGCGGTGGCGACCGGAGTGATGAAACGCAACTCCGCAAGGTCGTCGAAGCCTATCAACTCATCAAGGAATCGCTTTCTACAGATTAAGACGATGAGTACGATTCCCCTAATCAGCTGCCAAAATTTAAAAAAATCCTACGGAACGCATCTGTTGTTTTCAGACCTGTCCCTGGGGTTTTTCTCTGAAGAACGTCTCGGATTGATTGGTCCTAATGGTTCGGGTAAAAGCACCCTGCTGAAAATTATGGCGGGTGTTGAAGAACCGTCTTCTGGCAATCTTTCGAAAAAACGAGACTTGCATCTTATTTATCTTGCACAGGAGGACTGTCTCGATCCGGAAAAAACAGTGGAAGAAGTGCTTTTTGAAAATCTGCCGCAGGACGACATTCACTGGTCTGCAGATCGGGAAATCCGCACCCTGGTTGATGGATTGGCCTTTGAGGATTTGTATCAAGCGGTGGGCACGCTTTCCGGTGGATGGCGAAAACGTCTTTCCATTGCTCAGGCGCTGATTCAAAAACCGGATTTATTGCTGATGGATGAGCCGACGAACCATCTTGATCTGGAAGGCATTTTGTGGTTAGAGTCGCGGCTTCAATCTGCCAGTTTTGCTTTTGTACTGGTCAGCCATGACCGGGTTTTTTTAGAAAACACCACAAATCGCATCGTCGAGCTCAATCGCCGGTATCCGGAGGGGTATTTGCGCGTCGAAGGAAATTACAGCACGTTTCTTGAGCGACGCGATGAATTTACAAATACGCAGGCGCAAGAGGAAAAGACCCTGTCGAGTCAGGTCCGCCGCGAAGTCGCCTGGCTGCAGCGTGGCCCCAAGGCGAGGACGACCAAGGCGCAGTTTCGTATCGATCAGGCCGGTGAGCTTCAAAAAGAGCTTAGCGCGGTTAAATCGCGTAATGCCGAGAATCAAATGGCAGGCTTGGGATTTGACGCGACCGATCGAAAGACAAAAGTCCTGCTCGAAACAAAAGACTTGGGGATGTCTCTTGGCGGAAAACAACTTTTTAAAAACCTGAACCTGACGCTTTCACCAGGGTTTTGCTTGGGCTTGCTGGGTCGAAACGGAAGTGGGAAAAGTACCCTGACCCGTCTTTTTACCGGCGAGTTAAAACCTGATGCCGGATCGATTAAAAGAGCCGAGGGCCTCAAAATTGTGGTCTTTGGGCAAGAGCGGGAGCAACTCAATCAAAACCAAACCTTGAAAGAAGCCCTTTCCCCAGAGGGCGGCGATCAGGTGCTTTATCAGGGTCGCACGATTCATATCGTTTCCTGGGCAAAACGCTTCTTGTTTACCACGCAACAGTTGGGACTTCCGGTTTCCAGGCTTTCCGGGGGAGAGCAGGCCAGACTGCTGATCGCCAACTTGATGTTAAAGCCTGCAGATTTTTTATTACTGGATGAACCCACCAACGATCTTGACATTCCGACCCTTGAAGTATTAGAGGCGCGTTTGGCAGAATTTCCGGGAGCGATTGTTCTAATCACCCATGATCGTTTTTTATTGGACCGTTTAAGCGATGCACTTCTTTCTCTTGAAGGGGACGGGAAGACCGCTTTTTATGCTGACATGAATCAATGGCAACAGGCGCAACAATCTAAATCTTTGGAGGGGACGGCCTCGAAGAAGGCCTCGAAATCTCAAATGAAGCATATCGATAAACATACAAACAAACTTTCTCATAAAGAACGAAAAGAACTCAGTCGCATCGGAGAAAGCATTGAAAAGGCCAATGATCAGGTTGATGCAATCAAGGCGCAGATGAATGATCCGGCCACTCAAAGTAAGCCGGAGCGCTTACTTGCATTATCCGAGCAGCTCGAAGCCGCAGAAGAAAAGGTGGAAAAACTGTATCGACGCTGGGAAGAGCTCGACGGGCGCGACGGCTGATTCAATCTTGCTTGAAACCGCGTTTTTTTGATCTGCGACTCCCATTGAGGATGTGATGAGATTTCATGTCTCTGGTGGCCACAATTGGTGCGCCCAGGATCTATGGACAAACGCATTATGTATTGAGGAGATTTGGGGATGCGTCAGGGACTGATTGTGCTGTTATTTTTTTTCCTTTTTGTCTCGCGGGTCTCTGGAGAGAGTGGGATCCTGAGTATAGCCAGTGCGCATGATGTTAAGTCGACCGCCGACCGCTTTGAAAAGACATTGGAAGAAAAAGGCATGACGCTCTTTGGCAGAATCAATCATGCAGATGCGGCGCGGAACGTGGGGCAGGTTTTGCGCCCGACGGAATTAATTGTTTTTGGCAATCCGAAAGTCGGGACCCGCCTGATGCAGTGCGCTCAAAGTATTGCTATTGATCTTCCTCAAAAAGCCCTCATCTGGGAAGACGAAAAAGGCAAGGTCTGGTTTTCTTATAATGATCCAGGTTTTCTGGCAAAACGGCATGATTTTCAGGAATGTGCTGATGTGATTCAAAAAATATCGGGCGTATTGAATCGACTTGCGCTATCCGCCACCCGGCCTTAAGTCAAATAGAGAAGAACTCCCTTGATTTCAAAAACATCACCACCGATGCCCTGCGCATCAGTGGTGATGTTTTGCCATTTGCTTTGAAGCTTGCCCGATCACACTGACCCGCGTTATATTGACCCATTGTATCGTCTTTTTAATCTGACGAACAGCAATTTTCAATAAAAAGGATCCCAGTATGCCGAAGAAGTTTTATGTCGTGTGGGTGGGTCGAGAGACAGGCGTGTTTACCAATTGGTCCTATACCAAAAAACAGGTGGATCAGTTTCCCCAGGCAAAATATAAGTCCTTTACAACACAGGCGGAAGCCGATGCGGCCTATTCTGCCGGTTGGGGCGCAGTGCCTGTAAGGAGGGCACCTACAAAAGCGCAAAGGTCTGTATCCGCCAGTGCCGTAAAGAAAACCTATGACTTGACGATTTATTGTGACGGGGGCTGTGACCCAAATCCGGGAAAAGCAGGTTCAGGCATTGCCGTTTATAAAAAAGGGGTTTTAGCAGAACTTTGGTACGGACGTTATAACCCGAAAGGGACAAACAATACCGCAGAGTTGAATGCCCTGTATCAATCCTTGAGTATTGCGGGAGAACACATTCAAGAAGGGCGCACTGTTCAAATTCTTTGTGACTCTCAATACGCGATCAATTGCATCACGCTTTGGGCATACAATTGGAAGAAAAAAGGGTGGAAGAGAAAGACAGAGGGGGATATTAAAAATCTGGAATTGATTCAAAAATCGCATGCCTTGTATGAAGCCATAAAAAACGATGTTGATGTTTCACATGTTAAAGCCCACTCAGGGATTGAAGGAAATGAACTTGCAGACCGGATGTCCATCTTTGCAATCGATCAGAAAAAGCTCGCTTTTAGTCGGTATACTGAACAACTCGATATCAAGCAAATTCTCGATTTAAGGCCTGGTTGAATTTTTTCAATACATACTCGACGGGCACGGTGATCGTGGTTGATGACGGCCATATGTTGAATATAGTGCTAAGGCTGATTTAAATCATTAACCTGTAAGAAGGACGTTGTCTCATGGGTTCATTTACATCTCTACTCACCGAGGTTAGAGCCTGTACTCTATGTGCGGCAGATCTGCCGCATGGTGTTCGGCCCGTTCTACAGGTTCACCCAGAGGCTCGTGTGTTGATTGCCGGTCAAGCACCAGGAAGAAAGGTACATGAAGCCGGAGTGCCTTTCGATGACGCCAGCGGAGATCGTTTACGTGAGTGGATGGGCGTGACGCGCGACGTTTTTTATGACTCAAAGCAGATCGCTATTCTGCCTATGGGGTTTTGTTTTTCTGGCACAGGGAAATCTGGTGACCTTCCACCACGGCCTGAATGCGCACCGGCATGGCGCGATAAGATTCTCGCACACCTGTGCGATCTTGAATTGACACTGGTTGTTGGGCAATATGCACAGGCATACCACATGTCCGAGAAACGATCAACGCTGACCGAGACGGTTCAGGCTTGGAAATCTTATTGGCCCAAGGTTGTCCCGCTTCCGCACCCCAGTCCACGAAATAATATTTGGCTCAGCCGAAATCCGTGGTTCGCAAAGGAAGTACTTCCTATGCTACAAACGCGAGTGGCTGGAGTACTTTTAGAATAAGGACCTAAAAAGGGATTGTGGTGTCGTATAACAATATAGCCAATCAGAATACCTACTCAAAGTAAAATATTGCTGGCGCAGATTATTGTCCACTCCCAGATATTGTACTGAAAACCAATCAAAATTGGAGTATTTTATCCACAAAATAAAGGAGTATTAGAATGCCTGAAAATATTGATTATACATTTTTAAGTGATCTTGAAGGCGGAAGTCAGACTACAGGGTATGTGCCTGCCGCTTCAGTCAGTAAAAGTGGCGTCACGATAGCGACGGGTTTTGATCTTGGCCAACGGGGGGAACGTGACCTCGCATCTTTAAAACTAGATGCGGTTCTGATCAAGACCTTGAGCCCCTATCTTGGTGCAAAAGGCGCAAGGGCCAAAGTGCTGATAGACAAATCCCCTCTTGTGATTACATCCGCTCAGGCAGAAGAGATAGACAAGGCCGTAAAATCTGCGCATGTGGCCCAGTTAAAAATAAAATATGATACGGCCGAAGGGAACAAGGTCAAGTTTACAGACCTGCCTTCAGAGGCGCAAACAGTCATCACCTCGGTTTCATTTCAATACGGAGTGGGTTTAGACCGCAGAACGCCACAATTCTGGGAAGCGGTGACTTCACAGGACTGGCCTGAAGCCATAAAGATACTCAAAGACTTTCGCGACGCCTATCCAACGAGAAGAAAAAAAGAGGCGATGTTGCTGGAAGAAATGGAATGAAAACGACGGGTATTTTCATCGTGCTGACACTGGGATTACTCGCCTCATGTCAGAGTGTGAAAGAAAATAAAATGGCCCGTATTCTCAATCAAGACCTGTCCGTTTCATATCAACACTACGATGAGTCACTGCGTCTCGCGCGCTCAGAACTGAAATTGAGTAATGGCGATACTGTAAAAAACTGTAGCTCTTATTCTAGTGTGGCTGCTCAGCTTGATCTTGATGAATCCATCGCCAACCAGTCTATAAAAAGTGAATATCTCACCTGTGATGCGCTCAAAATATTTTCTGGTTTTTCTATCCCTCATCGTGAAGATCCGAATGATTTGGCTTTGGGGGAGCAACTCGCATCAAAACTGGACTTGCGGTCTTTTCCCTCTTCACTCTTTAGAATGAGCGATGAAAAGCGTCATACCTTAAAATCACTGTATTCAGAAGAAGTGACCTCCCACGGGCCCACTGCAATCCTTGAAACTGAAGATTGGGTGTTTCGTCTGGAGGTGGTCGGCATTGCCCAAATAAACGAGAATCATATACCCGATTGGGTCGTTTGGGTATCGGACGAATCTAAATCAGGCAACTACCGTTCTTATGCAACATTAATCGTGTACGATCCGGAAGAAAAAGAAAACTACATGGGCACTTCATACCCTTAAGTCCATTTCATGAAAAAAATCAAAAACCTGGAACTTCCTTGTGTTCAATGCCTACCCAAGGTAAATGAAACGGAAATTGATATTTATACGGAAATCAGTTTCAATATGAAGCCAACAGAAGTATTTTTTTTGATGAAAAAATGTTATTCCTGAGAAGAAATTGAGCGCTGTTCTCTCGTTGGCGCTGACGTATCACTTGCGTGAAAAGAGAGGACATTGAAAAGAAAAAGGGGCATGACCATGAACGCGTCCAGTGAATTATTTTTTAAGTGGCAATTCGATGAAATGAAGCAAGTCGGAAAAGATTACGCCGACGTTTCGGAAGTGAAAGCCTTCGATGCTTTTCACGGTCAATTTAGAGATATTCAGAAAGAAAATGAAGAAATTATAAAAATACTTCCAATTCAGCCACATCATTCTGTGATCGAATTCGGGACGGCGACGGGTGCTTTTGCGATCTGCGCCGCCGCATTTTCCCGGAAGGTGTATGCCGTAGATGTCTCGCAAGCCATGTTGGCCTATGCCAGAGAAAAAGCAGTGCTCCAAGGCATTTCCAATATTACATTTTGTCATGGGGGCTTCCTCACGTATGTCCATGAGGATGACCCGGTAGACTGTATCGTGAGCAGCTTGGCTTTGCATCATCTACCGGATTTTTGGAAAGGCGTGGCGTTGCAGCGGCTCTATGCCATGCTGAAACCTGAAGGCCGTCTTTTTCTTTATGACGTTGTGTATTCAGAAGACGATTACGAAGCGGATATCTCAGCATGGATTGCCAGTCTCGAAAAGCGGGGTGGACAAAAAGCGCTTGAAGATGTCGGGATGCATGTTCAGGAGGAATACTCTACCTTCACATGGATCATGGAATCCCTCCTTGAAAAAGCAGGATTTATGATCGACACGGTGCATTACGATAAAGGCGTATTGGCGCAATATGTTTGTACTAAAAAGACAGCCCAGAATAATCAGGCGTTCAATGCTGTTGAATAAATGTGGAGTGATTTGATGATGTCTTTATCGAGAAGAAGCATTTTAAAGTTAGGATTGATGAGCGGGATAGGTTCTTTTTTTGCGATGAAGGGATGTGTGCGTGCCGGGGAGGGGCAGACCCCGTCCGAAGTGGAAGGGCCGTTTTATCCTGTAGTGGCCCAAAAAGACCAGGATTTCGATCTTACAAAAATTGAAGGGCGTGAGGGGGTGTCAGAGGGCAAAGCTGTGATCATTGTGGGCCAGATCGTCGATCTCAATGGCAAGACCATCGAAGGCGTCACCGTCGATTTATGGCAGGCCAACGCGAAGGGCCGGTATCGCCATCCTCATGATGATAATCCAGCGCCGCTCGATCCCAATTTCCAGGGATGGGCCATCGTACAAAGCGGCCAAAATGGGGGGTTTCGTTTTAAAACAGTGATGCCGGGTGCTTATCCTGCGCGTTCAGACTGGATTCGGCCGCCGCACATTCATTTTAAAGTCAGCAAAAAAGGCTATGTCGAGTTGACGACGCAGATGTATTTTCCTGGAGAGCCCTTAAATGAGACAGATGCACTCCTGCAAAGAAAGAGCAGGTCGGATCAGGCTTTGATGATCGCGCAGCCAGGTAAAAAAGAAGAAGGTGTGGATGTTTATCTGCATAACATTATTTTGGAGCAGGCTGAGTGAGCTGCGTGTCCCGACGGGGTTTTACCCTTTGCTGTCTTGTTTTTTAAGCGACCTGTATTTCTGCGGGTCTTATTTCTAATTTCCTGAGGAAGGCTTCTGGTATTCCATCTCTCTGATCACCGCCGATTGACGCTTGTGGTTCTGGTTTTGGGCATTTTGTTCTTCTTTGTGTCTTCTCCATCGGCGCAGATCCATGAAGGCGTATCCGGCGTGTCGTTGATTCGAAATATCATCATCGACCGAGGTCAAATCTATTCTGAGGGCGAGGTGGCATCCACCCGCTTATTTCGTGTCATTAATTCAATCAACTGGCTTACCCGTGAAAACACGATTCGGCAAGAACTCTTATTTCAGTCGGGTGATCCGCTTGATGTGGAGCTGGTCGCAGAAACGGAACGGAATCTTCGTGCAATCAAAGGACTGGCGTTTGTAGAAATTCTGCTTGAAGCGGTGACGCCGGGCTGGGTTGACCTTCGCATTCGCACGCGTGATGCCTTTACGCTTCGTTTTGAAGCGAGCACCAGTTTTGTCGGAGGAGAAGCCAACGGGCGTTTAAGTTTTGGTGAGGGGAACCTTTTTGGTTATGGGTCTTCTTTGCATTATGTTCAGACGCGGCGCACCCATAAACGGGTCGATCGTGTTCAGTATTTTGAACCACGGGTACTTGGGTCGAGACAGTCTTTTTTTGCACGATATGCCGGAGGCCGTGTTCAGGTCGATGGCCGCGATCTCAATACGATTTATTATCAATTTGAGGTTGCTCGCCCGCTTTATCGACTGGATACCCGTCATTCCTATGCGGTGAGTTATGCCTTTGATGACGGCATCGAAACATTTTACGACGGTGATATTGATGAAACGACCGATGTAGAGCGAAAAAAGGTCGGCACACATTTTTCTTTTGTGAATCGCTGGGGCACGCGTTTTGACAAACAGACCTTAAGCACTTCGCTGGCTTATCAGGACACGCGTTATGGCGCACAGTTTGGTGCGGGGACGCGGAAGATTGTCGTGCCGGAAGATGCCCAATTTTGGTCCTGGGTGGAAAACTTTAGCCAGAGAAAAACCGCTTATTTTTTTGAGCATGATCAACTGGATGCCTTGGAAGGGGTTGAAGATATCGAGGTGGGCTGGGAAGCCGGGTTTTCGCTGGGTTCGGGTTATCGCGACAAGAAAGAGGGACGTGACGGTTTTTCATTGATTCATGGATTCAATGCCCAGTCGCTTTCCTTACCCACGACCTGTGGTATCCTGGCATTGCAGGCCACTGCGCTTGGCCGTGTGAATGTCGGCCATTATCTGGGTTGGGAGGCGAAGGCCTTTGCACATCATTACTACCAAGGTTTTCCGTATCAGACTCTGGTTTCGAGTGTCGCTTTCGATGCCGTTTATGAAGGGGAGGATCTTGAACGGGAGTTGGTTCTGGATGAAGCTTCCGGCTTGAGGGGCTATCGCGCAAAGGCTTTTTCGGGGAACAAGCGTCTCCGGCTGAATCTTGAAGATCGTATTTTTACGCCATTTGAAGTATATCGTGTTGTTTTTGGATTCGCCTTATTTGTTGATTCGGGTTATGTTTGGAAACGGGGCGTTAGTCCGGATTTGGCAGACTTACGAAGCAGTGTCGGTTTTGGATTACGAATTGGGTCTTTGCCGCTGATCAAAAACAATGTACTTCGGATTGATATTGCCTTCCCTTTAAATTCGGATGAGGTCGCTGGTTTTTCGATTTCCTTCAGCAGTGGTCAGCTGATCCAGGTCTTGAAGAACGCGGAAGAGAATGAAGAATTTTAATAAAAAATAATCTATTAAACCAACAACAGTGTTTACTCAGCCGGTCGATTGATTTATTGTTACGTCTAAATTTTTCTCAGGAGGCTAGAAATGACAACATTGAATGAGAGAAGCTGTGAAGCCTGCCGGGTAGGCGCGCCTTTGGCGACGCCGGAGGAGATTGAATCCTTTTTGCCGCAAATCCCTGAATGGCAAATTGTGACAGTGGAAGGGATTAATTGCCTGACCCGGACGTTTAAATTCAAAAACTTTAAAGAGGCCCTTCATTTTACAAATCAAGTCGGTGCGTTGGCTGAAGCCGAAGCACATCACCCTGCGATTCTCACTGAATGGGGCAGTGTGGTGGTCAGCTGGTGGACACACAAAATTAAAGGACTTCATGTAAACGATTTTATTATGGCCGCAAAAACGGACACATTTTTTAAGTAAAGGAGGAAAGAACCCCGATGAAAGCACTTTCACGAGAAAACATTTACTGCTGGTCCACATTTAGTGAAGAGCATCAAATCGACTTTCACAGCTTTTTGCTGTATTTGATTGAAGGCAATATTCTGATTGATCCTCTCCCCTTTTCAGCTCAAGATGAAAAAGATTTGCTCGACCTCGGGCCGGTGGCCTGGATTATCGTGACCAATTCAGACCATCTGCGCGCGGCAGAACAAATTTCCAAAGAATTAGGCGTGCCAATTTATGCGCCTGCGGGAGAAGAAGACGCGTTTTCATGCCGTGTGGTGCGATGGTTGAAGGATGGAGATTACGTTGCGCCGGAATTAAAAATCTTTGCTTTGGAAGGTTCAAAGACAGACGGTGAGCTGGCGATTTTATTTGAAGAAAAAACCCTCATTACGGGCGATCTCATTCGTTCTCACGAAGAAGGTAAGCTGACCCTGCTTCCGGATGAAAAATTAAAAGATAAAACCAAGGCGATTGCGTCAGTCAGGCGGCTTGCCGAACTGCCAAATTTGGAGACCGTTCTGGTGGGTGACGGCTGGCCGGTTTTAGAAAACGGCCAAGCGCGTTTGGCGGACTTGTTGAAATCCCTAGAAGCGTGACATGATGAATTCCCCAGCTTGAATGGACCGATGAAAACGACCGTGACATGGATCTTGACTGTGCTGGCCCTGATGTGGGGGCTTGAATTTATTAATTTTTTTACAGGCCATAGCTTGAGTCGTATGGCTGCGATTCGTCCCCGGACCTTATCGGGCTTACTGGGCATTCCTGCCAGCCCTTTTCTGCATTTCGGGTTTTTTCATCTCTTGATGAACAGTCTGCCCTTTGCCGTTTTGGGTGGCTTGATCTGTTTGCAGGATAAAAAACTTTTCCTGGATGTGACGCTGATTGTGGTCGTGGTCTCAGGGGTCGCGGTATGGCTTTTTGCCCGCTCTGCCTCGCATGCGGGTGCCAGTGGTTTGATTTTTGGTTATTTTGGTTTTTTATTGGCTTCAGGCTGGTACGCCAAAGACCTGAGTTCATTGGTGATTGCATTTGGGGTCTTGGTTTTCTATGGCGGAATGATTTTTGGCATTCTCCCCTTAAGGGCCTATATTTCATGGGAAAGTCATCTTTTTGGTTTTCTGGCAGGCGTATTTGCGGCACGACTGAACGCACAACTCGAATAAAGTGTCACTTGCATTGACGAGCGCATGGACGCTGATCTGGAGGTAAGATGGAGATATCGATATTTCACAATCCAAAATGCAGTAAGAGCCGGGAGACGCTGAAATTATTACGTGATAAAGGGATTGAGCCCGAAGTGATTCTTTATCTGGAAAGCCCGCCGACTCAACCCGAGCTTGCTGATATTCTGAAAAAACTCGACATGCCGCCAAAACACCTGATGCGCTTCAAAGAAAATATCGCCGCCGAACTGGGTTTGTCTTTTTCCGAGGAAAGACCGGATGCGGAGTGGATTCAAATCATGGTGGAAAATCCAAAACTGATTGAGCGGCCTATTGTCATTACCCCCAGGAAAGCGGCGATTGGCCGTCCTCCGGAAAAAGTCTTGTCTCTCCTTGATCCGTCGTAATTGGAGCAATGTCGCTATCCTGCGCTTGTTTTTTTGATCATTTTTTTAAAATCGTCTGCCAGAAGCGGTTTGTAATACAGGTTGCCCTGAACCATATCGCACTGTAGGTCAAAAAGCATTTTAGCCTGAGCTTCCGTTTCAACGCCTTCGGCGAGTACCTTTAAGTGAAGGGCGTGCCCCAGTGCAATCACAGCGATAATGATGTCGGCCGCGTTTTGGTCGTTGGTGATGTCGTGCACAAAGCTGCGATCAATTTTGAGTTTATCAAAGGGGAGATGTCTGAGATAACTCAAAGAGGAATACCCTGTCCCAAAATCATCAATGGCCAAGCCCACCCCTTCTTCACGCAGTTGAGATAATGCCTCAGAGACACGGTCCTGATGTTGTATGAGATTCCCCTCGGTAATCTCCAGTTCGAGCCATTGCGCAGGGAGCTGACTCTCCTTCAATGCACTCTGAACGGTTTCCATAAAGCCGCCGTGCTCAAGGTTGAACTTTGAGAGATTGACGGACATCGTCATGGGGCGAAGCCCCTCTTCGCGCCATTGTTGAGCCTCACGGCAGGCCTCATGTATGACCCACGAATCGATTTCCTGAATGAGGCCCATCTCTTCTGCGACGGGTAAAAACTTGCCAGGTAAAACCAGTCCGTGCTCCGGATCCTGCCAACGGATGAGGGCTTCCACCCCGATGATTTCTCCTGTTTTAAAGGAAAGCTGTGGTTGGTAATAGAGGACAAATTCTTCCTGTCTCATCGCCTGGCGCAGGCGGTTTTCAATCTCAAGCCGTTCAAAAGCGGCTTCCGTCATCGTTTTATCATAAAACTGGTAATTGTTCCGTCCTTCGTTTTTTGCGTGATACATGGCGGCATCGGCGTTTTTGATGAGGCGGTCCGGTGTTTCTCCATCAATGGGGTAGATACTGATTCCAATACTGGTTGAGGTAAACACTTCCTGGTCGGATAGAATAAAGGGTTGTTTGAGTGAATGGATTATTTTCTTTGCGACTTGAACAACGGACCGAACGCCTTCAAATCGTTCCAGAATAATGGCGAATTCGTCTCCCCCCAGACGGGCGATGGTGTCCTGTTTTCGTATCACTCCGATCATTCGTTGTGAGACTTCGCAGAGCAACGCATCTCCGGCCGCATGGCCCAGTGAGTCATTAATATTTTTAAAATGATCAAGATCAAGAAAGAAGAGCGCCAAAGATTGTTTTTTTCGTCGATCCTCGGTCATAGCGCGTGTCAGACGTTTTTCAAACAGGAGCCGGTTAGGTAGGTTGGTCAATGGGTCATGATGCGCGAGGTGCTCCATTTGCTCTTGCGAACGTTTGATTGCGCTGATATCGGAAAAAACGGAAATGTAATTGGTCAGCATTCCGTTCGTATCTTTCACTTCGTTGATGTTTTGCCACTCAGGATAGGTTTCGCCATTTTTTCGCCGGTTCCAGATTTCGCCCTGCCAATGACCGGTTGTATGAATGGATCGCCACATTTCCTTAAAAAAAATCTTGTCTTGACGGTCGGACGAAAGCATGCGGGGGGTCTTCCCCAAAAGTTCTTCTTGTGTATACCCTGTAATCCGGGTGACGGAAGGGTTGATGGAAATGATTTTTTCATTGGCATCGGTAATGATGACGCCGTCAATGGTGTTGTCAAAAACCCGTGAGGCCAGTTGCAGCTTGTTTTCAATGGCCCGTCGGCCTCGGATGAGGCTGTTGACGGATTCCGCCATTTTAGCGACCTCATCACTGCCGCGCACCTCAACATGTCCGCTGTAGTCCCCTGTTTCCTCCACATGTCCCAGGGTTTTAATGATGAGCGCGATACCTGAAACCAAATGTGTAGACATTCTCACCCACAAAATCAGAGAAATAATGAGTGCCATGATGGTGACTGTGATATATCCGATCAGTGCGGTCAGGGAGGCCTGGGTTTCTTTTTCCGCCAAGTGATTTAACTCTTGTCCGATTTGTTCACTGATGACTTTAAAGTGACGAATGCGTTCCGATGCGGATTCAAACCAGGTTTTAACCCCGATTTCTCCAAAGCTTCTCCTGAGATAGTCAAACGCCGCCAGCGCGGGTCCATCGTTGACTTTAACGGAGCGGTCAATCAGGGTGACGGGCAGGCCGCGTCGATACAACTCTTCTACCGTAATGATCGCACCGCGGTATTCCTCGAATGTCGCGGTGACCACGGCCAGGGCCAGACGTTCTTCCATGCTGAGTCCGGGGGAACTTTGATACCAGTGTATGAGTTTTCCTGCTTCAAACAAGGTGACATGAAACTGGTCGAGGTATTTCTCATCTCCGCGAAGGACATAATCTTTGAAATGCTGAATCATGCCGCCATAACCGATCAAGGACTGCAAGGCATTGAGTCGGTCCAGTTTTTCCAGTTTGATATGCACCAGCTGGCGTACTTCTTCTATGCGTCTTTCTCCGGGGCCGCTGAGGAGGATCGACAGTTGTTCATGATCCACTTCAGAAAAAGTGACTTGCCGCAGATCGGTGAGCAGGGCTTGTTGTTCTGAAATCAGTTTTTGGATTTTTTCAAGTTCTTCCCGGTTAATGACGCCTGCAGCGAGCACTTCATTAAAAATCTCCCGTTCCAGTTCGGCATATTCCTGAAGCCAGAGCAGTTTACTGTATGCGCGTCCTTTTTTAACCAGGGCCGCATCTTCCATCGCCATGCCCATGCGTTCAACCAGGTAGAGCGCCTCTGCATTACTGCTGGCATAATATTTAAAAAGTCGCTGGCGATTTTCCTGAATGTCGATATTTTCCCTGAGGGCGATTCTTTTATTAAAATCAAGCAACAAGTTTGACAGATCCTGAAGTAATTCCGGTGTTCTGGGGTTTTCAGCTATTTTTTGGAAATTGAGCGCAAGCAGGGTCAGTTGTGTATCGCTTGCCTCCCATTGGACTTCCAGTTGCTGCCGCGTTTCCTGGTTTTGATTTCTGAAATAGTCGGTGCTTAGACCGCGTTCTTTTTGAAATTCATAAACAACGGCGGAAAGTGATTGTGAAATATGGATGAGATCTCTTGTGGATCGGACGTCTTTAAAACGATGCCATTTTTCAAGCACGCCCACCGTACTAAAAAGTAAGACCGCAGAAATGGGGATAACAAGCAACAGGATGAGTTTATTGCCTATTTTTAGTTTATTTAACCAGGCAATGATCAAATCATAAACTCCGGGATAAAATTTATAGTTAATTACTTTATCACAATTTGCAGGAAATAATAGTGACTTACGATGTAGATAAAAATTTTAAACCCACTTTAAAAAAATGAAAGACCGACCTATACTCTGGCATCATGGATTTATTGGAAACATATGATGTCATCATCATTGGTGCGGGTGCTGCGGGTCTCATGGCTGCTTTCACTGCGGGTGGTCGAGGCCGTCGTGTGCTTCTCATTGAGCATGGGTCCTCACCGGGGAAAAAAATTGTGATCTCGGGTGGTGGTCACTGTAATTTTACCAATCTTGTTGTCGAGCCTGCAAACTATATTTCCCAAAACCCGCATTTCTGCAAATCGGCCTTGAGCCGTTTCGGGCCTTATGACTTTATTGCAATGCTTGAAAAAGCGGGTGTTCGATATCATGAAAAGAAACTGGGCCAACTTTTTTGCAGGGGGAGCGCACGCGAAATTTTGAATCTCCTCGTTGAAAAATGCCGTCTCGCGAAAGTCACGACGCTTACGACCTGTTCGGTGCAGAAGATTGAGCGTGGTGAATATAGCTCAAACCAGCGGTATACCTTGAACACAAATCTGGGGAAATTTTCTGCATCCTCCCTGGTGATTGCAAGCGGGGGATTGTCTTTTCCCAAGATTGGTGCGAGCGATTTTGGATACCAGGTGGCAACGCAGTTTGCATTGCGTCTTCAACCGACACAGGCGGCTCTGGTTTCCTTCAATGTAGATCTCTCAGAGATGGAGGCCATTCGTGGCCTTTCCGGTACTTCTGCCGATGCCCTTGTTTCCTGTCGCGGGCAGGACTTTCGGGAATCGATTCTTTTCACGCACAAGGGCTTGAGCGGCCCGGCGATTTTGCAAATTTCAAACTACTGGCATCCGGGAGAGCAAATCACCATGAACCTGCTTCCCGATATCGATTTGGCAGACACCATCCGTCAATGGCAGCAGCAGCGCCCCAAGGCGACACTGAAAACCCTGATCGGCGGACTGTTGACAAAAAAACTTGCGGAGCGCTGGATCGACCTTTTGTGTGAAAACAAAGCGGTGAATCAGTATCATGCAAAAGAAATCTCCGCCATTGCTGCACATTTTCAGCAATGGCGTTTTATTCCTTCCGGGACCGGAGGGTATCGTATTGCCGAAGTGACAAGAGGGGGCGTGGATACGACGGCATTGTCCTCCAAAACCTTTGAATGTAAACAGGTGCCTGGCTTATATTTTATTGGTGAAGTGCTGGATGTGACCGGCTGGCTGGGAGGGTATAACTTTCAATGGGCCTGGTCTTCGGGTTATTGCGCAGGTTTGTATGTGTAGTTTAAATGGATGAGAGGGAAGTTCTTTGAACCGAAACCATTTTAAAGAAAAATACGGCCCCTGGGCCTTGGTGACGGGCGCTTCTTCGGGCATTGGTCTGGAATTTTCCCGGCAGATTGCGGCCCTGGGTCTCAATGTTATTTTGGTTGCCCGCCGAAAAGAACGACTTCTCTCGCTTGCTGATACATTGGAAAAGGCGCACGGCGTTGAGACCCTCGTTGTGCCGACGGATCTGTCAAAAGAAGACTTTCTTTCTGGCGTGCAAGATGCCACAAAGGGGCTTGAAGTGGGTTTGTTGGTGAATAATGCCGGCTTCGGTACGACAGGTACGCTGCTTGAGAATGATCTGGAAACAGAAATCAAGCTGCTTCATGTGAATTGCCGCGCCCCTTTAATCCTGGCCCATGCCTATGGGAATCCCATGAAAACGCGGGGCAGAGGCGGGATCATCTTTTTATCCTCCGTGGTGGGGTTTACCGCCGTGCCTTTGTGGAGTAATTATGCCGCAAGCAAAGCCTATGACCTCTTTCTTTCAGAAGCCATGAATCATGAATTGAAAGGACAGGGCGTGGATGTGCTCGCGCTTTGTCCGGGCACCACGGAGG
Organism: Nitrospirota bacterium; assembly: GCA_029261215.1. Classification (GTDB taxonomy): domain Bacteria; phylum Nitrospirota; class Nitrospiria; order SBBL01; family JAADHI01; genus JAADHI01. The sequence continues at coordinate 102,980 of JAJDBT010000082.1, forward strand.
CGGAGTTTCAGGAAGTGGCCAATACGAAACAAGTGATGCCGATGCCTGCCGCAGTGGTGGTTCGTTTGGGACTCAAAAAGCTGGGACACAAAAGTGTGGCGGTCCCAGGTATACTAAACAGACTTACAGTTTTTTTTGTGCAGCTCTTTCCCAGGCTTTGGAGCCGGTCTGTTTTTGGAAAAGCCATTGCCCAGCTCAGGAAACCCTAGCGTTTTTCTCTTTAAAAAATGCTAAAAATGAATCATGATGGGCGATATGAAGATGTACGATGTGAGCCTCATACTTTCTGAAGCGCTTTCCGTCTGGCCGGGAGACCCGACCATTCATATGCCGCTTGTCTTCAGTTTGGAAAAAGGGGACGAAGTGAACGTCACTGATTTACGGCTGGGTACTCACAGCGGCACGCATGTCGATGCGCCCTTTCATTTTTTTGCAGAGGGTGCGGGTGTGGACGAGCTGCCTCTGGACGTGTTGATCGGCCCTTGCCGGGTTGTTGAACTACTTTCTTTATCCACATCGATTGCGCTCGCAGATCTGGAAAAACTGAATCTCGAAGGTGTCCGTCGCATCCTCTTTAAAACCAAAAACTCAGAACGCTGGGAGAAAGAAGATCAAGCCTTTAATCCTGAGTATGTCTATCTCACAACCGAAGGTGCGGTCTATCTCAAAGACCTTGGCGTTCAATTGATCGGGATTGATGGGCTTTCCATCGAAAAATTAAATCATCCTGGCCATCCGACCCATCATATTTTACTTCAAAATCATGTTATTATTTTGGAAGGTTTGAATCTTTCACAGGTTCCCGCTGGGGATTATGAATTGATTGCCTTACCACTGAAATTAAAAGGCGCAGACGGCGCACCGGCGCGTGTCATTTTACGGGAATATCACGTTTGATTTACAAGATGAAGGAGAAACACTGAATGGACTCTGATCAAAAAAAACTGGACACCCTTTGCATTAACACCATCCGGATGTTGTCGGCCGATGGGGTTCAGAAAGCCAATTCCGGGCACCCCGGCACACCGATGGGCCTTGCGCCGCTGGCCTACCTGCTTTGGACGCAGTTTTTAAAACATAACCCTAAAAATCCGAACTGGGGCGACCGGGATCGATTTGTGCTTTCAGCCGGTCATGCTTCGATGCTTTTATACAGCCTGCTTCATCTCAGCGGATATGACCTTTCTTTAGAGGATCTCAAAGCCTTTCGTCAGTGGGGCAGCAAGACCCCAGGACATCCCGAATACGGCCATACCCCCGGTGTTGAAACCACGACCGGCCCCTTGGGACAAGGGATCGCCAATGCCGTCGGCATGGCCATGACGGAGCGATTTTTAGCTGCCCAATTTAATCGTCCTGATCACAACCTTGTGGACCACAGCACCTATGTCATTGCCGGAGACGGGGATTTGATGGAAGGTGTCGGGGCAGAAGCCGCATCCCTGGCCGGGCATCTTCAGCTTGGCAAACTGATCTGTTTTTACGATGATAATAAAATTACGATCGAAGGCGGCACCGATCTCGCTTTTTCAGAAGACGTCGGGGCACGCTTTGAAGCCTATGGCTGGCATGTTGTGCGTGTGGGTGAGGTTTCGGGTGTAGCAGATTTTGAAGCCCTTTCAAGGGCGATACAATCCGCGCAAGCTGAAAGCGGGCGACCTTCTCTCTTGGTGGTCAGGACGCATATCGGATTTGGAAGCCCAAACCGGCAGGATACCGCCAAGGCGCACGGTTCACCTCTGGGTGCCGAAGAAATGAAACTGACAAAAGCGCATTTGGGCTGGCCACTAGAACCGGCATTTTTTGTGCCGGATGAAGCCAAAGCCCGTTTTTCAAAGGTAGCCGAAAACGGACAGAAATCAGAAGCAGCATGGCAAGAACGATGGACCGCTTATGCGGCCGCATATCCTGAGCTGGCCAAACAATGGGAAGCCGCAATCCATCGAAATCTCCCGGACGGCTGGGACCAGGCTCTCACAGATTTTAAAACAAAAGGCTCTCCCGCAACGCGGGTCACTTCAGGAGAGGTTTTGAATGAACTGGCCAAAACCTTGCCTACGCTGATTGGCGGCTCTGCCGACCTTGCGCCGTCGAACAATACCGAACTGAAAGGTCAGGGCTATATGAGCGGCAAGGATTTCAGCGGACGAAACATCCACTTCGGCGTTCGGGAGCATGCGATGGGCGGCATTTTGAACGGGATGGCGCTTCATGGCGGAGTCATTCCTTACGGCGGTACTTTTTTAGTCTTTTCGGATTACATGCGTCCTTCGATTCGCCTGGCCGCCTTGATGGGCCTGCCCGTGATCTATGTCTTCACCCACGACAGCATTGGTCTGGGGGAAGATGGCCCGACCCATCAGCCGGTAGAGCAATTGGCGGCTTTGAGGGCCATTCCAAACTTGACGGTCTATCGTCCCGCCGATGCCACAGAAACGGTGGCCGCCTGGCGGCTTGCGATTTTAAATGCAAGTGGCCCAACAGCGCTGCTGCTGACCCGGCAGGGTCTGCCCGTGTTGGATCGAAATCACTATCCTTCTGCGAAGCTTGTCGAAAAAGGGGCCTATGTTTTGATGGAAGCCAAGGACAAAAAACCCGCACTCACCTTGGTCGCCACGGGTTCAGAAGTGTGTTTGGCAATGGCTGCGGGGAAACAGCTGGTTTCGGAAGGCATTGCTGTCCGGGTGGTGAGTATGCCGAGCTGGGAGCGTTTTGATGCACAGGATGAAAGTTATCAGCGCTCTGTCCTTCCGGCGCCGGGCGCGGCCATTTTAGCCATCGAAGCGGCTTCACCTTTTGGCTGGGCGCGTTATGTCGGCCCCAATGGCGCTGTGGTCGGCATTGAGGGTTTTGGCGCTTCTGCACCGATTGAGGATTTGATGCGGGAATATGGTTTTTCGCTAGAAAACGTACTGACGCGGGCCAAAGCCCTTTTAAAATCAATATAAAGGAGTGAGATCATGGGAAGTAATCCGCTTAGAGAACTGAGAACGTACGGCCAATCCGTCTGGCTTGATAATATCCGCCGGGATTTGATTCAGTCGGGAGGTCTTCAAAAACTGATTGATGACGACAAGGTGCGGGGGGTGACCTCGAATCCGACCATTTTTGAAAAAGCGATTGCCGGAAGTGACGATTACGATGAACAGCTGTTGGAATTGCTCTCGGAAGGCAAACAAAAGCCGGAAGAGATTCTTGAAGCGCTGACCATCCGTGATATTCAGTTGGCGGCCGATGTCTTTAAACCCGTTTATGATGAATCGGATGGCGAGGATGGCTTTATTTCTCTTGAAGTGAGTCCGCTCTTGGCTCATGAGGAAGAAGCGACTGTCCAGGCGGCTTTGAGCCTTTTTGAACGCGTTGCGCGTCCGAACCTCATGATTAAGGTTCCGGCAACAGAAGCCGGTATTCGCGCACACGAACGATTGACGGGCATGGGCATCTCGATCAACATGACCCTGATTTTTTCGCTCGAAAACTATGAAGCCGTGGCAAAAGCCTATATCAGGGGCTTGAAAATGCTTAATGATACGGGCCAGCCGATGGGGCAGGTTCGATCCGTCGCTTCAGTCTTTGTCAGTCGAATCGATACCGAAGTCGATAAGCAAATAGAGGCTAAAGGCGGCGATTTAAACGCGCTTGCCGGAAAAGTCGCGGTGGGCAATGCCAAAATAATCTACAAAAAATTCAAAACGCTGTTTGCATCTCCCGAATTTCTGGTTCTTAAAAATCTGGGCGCGCATGTGCAGCGTCCGCTTTGGGGCAGCACGGGCACAAAAAACCCGAACTACTCCGACGTGCTCTATATGGACGAACTCATCGGGCCGCATACAGTCAATACCGTACCCCCTGCGACTTTGGATGCTTTTCGGGATCACGGGCAGCTTCGTTTTAGTATTGAAGAGGCTGTTCCCGGTGCGGAGGCGGTTTTAAGCCAATTGAAAAAAGGCGGGATCGATTTAAATGCCATTACCACAGATCTTCAAAGCGCCGGGGTTACGTCCTTCTCGGATTCTTACCGAAACCTGCTTGACGCGATACAACAGAAAAAGGAGAGACTCCTTGCCCAACACAGAACGCATTCCGGCTAATTTAGGCGGCTTCGAGTCCGCTGTACTTGAAAAACTGAAACTGTTTGCAGAACAGGAGCTGCCTCAGCGTCTTTGGCGACAAGACGCGACGCTCTGGAAAAGCGACCCCGCCGTTCAGGAAAAAATCAATCACCGTCTCGGCTGGCTGAGCATTGCCGATGAAATGGCGGGGCATCTGCAAGAGATCATGGCCTTTGCCGAATCAGTGAAATCAGCCGGTTTTCTGCATGTCGTACTGCTGGGCATGGGCGGAAGCAGTCTTTGTCCTGAAGTCTTGCATCAAACCTGTGGTTCCCGACCGGGCTACCCTGCTTTGATTGTTTTGGATACGACCGATCCCGAAACCATTTTGACCGCCGAGCGCGGGCTTAATCTTAAAAAAACGCTTTTTATTCTGGCGAGCAAGTCGGGCAGTACCATTGAAATGCAGTCCCTTTACCGATACTTTTCCGAAAAAGTCCGGGCCCTTTGCGGAGAGAAATTCGGCGACCAGTTTATCGCCCTGACTGATCCGGGCAGTCCTTTGGAAAAACTGGCGGCGGATAATCACTTTCGGCGGGTTTTTCTTGCGCCGCCCGATGTGGGTGGACGTTACTCGGCCTTGACCTATTTTGGTCTGGTGCCGGCGGCGCTGCTTGGCCTTGATCTTCCCACGTTTCTGAACCGCGCTAAAGCAATGATGAAGGCCTCTTCGGCCACAGTCGCACCGCAATCAAACCCTTCGATTCTTCTGGGGACAATGCTGGGTGTGCTGGGATTGGCGGGTCGGGATAAAGTGACTTTTGTGACCAGCGAAAGCCTCAAGTATTTCGGCATTTGGGCGGAACAGCTCATTGCCGAGAGTACAGGAAAAGAAGGAAAAGGACTCGTCCCGGTTGATGGGGAAGCTGTGGGGGAGCCCGCCGTTTATGGCGAAGACCGCTTTTTTGTGTATCTTCGTCTGGGTTCTGATTCAAATGTTGAATTGGATCAGCACGTTAGGGCCCTTCAAAAGGTGAATCATCCCGTGCTTCAAATCGATTTAGAGGACATGCTTGATTTGGCAGGCGAATTTTTTCGCTGGGAGATGGCGACTGCGGTGGCAGGCGTGGTACTTGAAGTGAATCCCTTTGATGAGCCGAATGTTTCTGAGAGCAAGGAAAACACTGCGAAAGTGCTGGAACGATTTGAATCCACAGGCACGCTTGTTTTACCGGAGGGTGTGAGTTTGGAAGGTGGCATCACCGTTTCCGGGGATCTTCATCCCGATAAATGTGCGTCTTTGGAAGAGATGATGCGGCACTTTCTGAGCCCTTCCAAACCGGGTGATTTTATCGCGATCATGGCCTATCTTTCATCCAAAAAAGAGAACGACCTGCTCTTGCAGCAAATACGGACGATCATTCGCGAAAAATACCATCTCGCGACCACGCTAGGTTATGGGCCAAGATTTTTGCATTCGACGGGTCAGCTGCACAAAGGTGGTGCAAGACGCGGCCGGTTTATTCAAATCACCATCGACGAGACAGAAGACATTACCATTCCTGGTGCGCCCTATTCCTTTGGTGTCCTCAAACGATCCCAGGCCCTTGGGGATTTTCATTCTTTAATTCGGCACCGATTGCCTGTGATTGATATCCGTTTGGGAAAAACCGTTAAGGCCGGTTTGGCGCAGCTCGTTCGGGCAATGCCTTAGTCTTTTTTACGCTTCTTTTGTAACCCACACTCCCACATCCATACTGGAGCCGGGCATGCCCACAAATGATCCTGCGATGGGCGGCACGGATTCGGGTAATCTGGCGACTGCGACGGCGATATGATCGGTGCCCGCGATTTTTCCGAGTGTGGGATCAAAGCCTTTCCAGCCTGCGCCGGGCAAGTAAACTTCGGCCCAGGCATGCGTGGCCCCAAAGTTGGTTGTGGAGGGCAGCGCGTAAAGATAGCCGCTCACAAAGCGCGAGGCCAAACCCAGGCACCGCGCAGTTTGCATGAATAGTGCGGCAAAGTCGCGGCAGGAGCCGGTTCCGAAAGAGAGCGTTTCTGCTATTGTCTGCACCCCCGGTTCTTCACGGATACGATAGGACAGCGTTTGATAAATATAGGTCGCAACCCGCTGCAAGAGGGTATAGGTTTGAATCGCTTCTCCGGGTTTCCAGAAATGGGCGATCCATTCCGCGAGCTGCTGTTGGGTTTTGTCTTTTGGTAATGTCATGTACGGGGAGAGCAAAATTTTATCGTCCGTTGGATAACGAAAGGGGTAATGAATCGCGTAGTCCTCGACCAGAAATTCGAGCGGTTCCTCATTATATTGCTGGATGATGGCCTTGCTCTCAACCAAGAGCTGCTGAGTGGGGCTGTCGAAGGTCGCGATAGCGACCGAATTGCCTTCCACGTCCCGGTGCCAGCGCAAGGTTGCGGGCGGTGTGATCGTAAGGCTTGAAGATTCGATCCGCAGGTCGTGGTCTTCTCTCGGACGCAACAAAAAGGTGTGTGGGCCAAGGCTCACGGCCCCGGAGAAATTGTAATACGTTCGATGTAGTATTTTATATCGTTGCATGTTTGTTCAGCTCTTTTCCTCAATGAGTTTTAGGATGCGGCCTTGCCTGAAGGAAGAAATCGTTTAATGGTTGCGGACTGTTGCATGGGTTTGCTTGTTTCTCGTAAAAGGCACAAAACACTGTCCCATTGTTGGATAGTAACGACTTGAATGCCAGATTACAATCTTATCATTGGGTGGTGATGCATAATGTATTCATTTTACTGCGTAGCGATTCATAATGAAAAGAGTGATTCAAGTCATTTATACTGCACACGGACTCGGGTTTATGTTGTTCATTTATATTGAAGGATGCCGATGAAAACTGTTTTTTCAGACCGGGTGCGGGATGTGCCTCGGTCGTTTATTCGTGAGATTTTAAAGGATGCCCTGATGCCGGGCACCATTTCTTTTGCGGGGGGCTTGCCCAACCGGGAGCTTTTTCCGGCAAAAGAAATTCAGGCCGCGACCCACACCGTTTTTGAGCGTTACGGAAACGACTTGTTTCAATACAGTGCCTCCGAGGGGTTTTTGCCGCTTCGCGAGTGGATTGCACATCGGTACAAGGAAAAAGGGCTGGAGGTTCCGATTGAGCACATCCTGATTACGAGCGGTTCTCAGCAGGGACTCGATCTTTTGGGAAAAACCGTTTTGAACGACGGGGACGGTTTGATTATTGAAGAGCCGGGTTATCTCGGTGCCATTCAGGCTTTTTCGATCTATCGCGCAAATTTTTTACCCGTACCAGTTTCTGAAGAGGGCATGGATATCCCTAAACTTTCGGCCGTGCTGAAGACTGAAAGCCCAAAACTGATGTACACGGTTCCCAATTTTCAAAACCCTTCGGGCATTACCTATCCGGAGCAAAACCGGCATGACATTGCCCGCCGCATTGAAAAGACGGAGACGATGCTCATTGAGGATGACCCTTATGGCGATTTACGTTTTTCGGAAAACCACTACAGCTCTTTTTATTCGCTGATTCCGGAGCATACGGTGTTGCTGGGATCTTTTTCCAAAGTGGTGGTGCCAGGTTTTCGCATCGGCTGGATTGTTGCGCCGGAGCCGATGATGCAAAAATTGGTGATCGCAAAACAGGCCTCTGATCTTCATACGAACCAGTTTACACAATGTGTCCTGCACCAGTACTTGCTCGATAACAATCTGGACGCCCATATTGCGAAGATTATTGCGGTCTATGGCGCGCAAAAAGAAGTGATGCGAAATAGTATTGTGCGCGATTTTCCTTCCGAAGTGACCTTTACCAATCCAGAGGGGGGCATGTTTCTTTGGCTGACTTTGCCGAAACCCCTTGCCGCGCTGGATTTATTTGACCTTGCCGTGAAAGACAAGGTGGTTTTTGTGCCGGGTGATCCTTTTTATATCAAGCAGTCACGGGTGAATACCTTGCGCCTGAACTACACCTGCGTGGATATTGATACCATTCAAACGGGCATGGCGCGGCTTGCGAAGGCCACGCAATCCTTGCTTTCAAATATGCAGGCCGGATGAAATACCACGTTATTCAAGGCGATTGGCTGAAACTGGGCGAATATGCGCGGCCGATTCGGGAAGCCGTCTTTGTGCAGGAGCAGGGTGTGCCTGCCGAGTTGGAATATGACGACCGGGATGCGCTGTTTCATCATGTAGTGGTTTTTGTCGAAGACATCCCCGTTGCCACAGGCCGGGTTGATTCTGAGGGTAAAATCGGGCGGGTGGCTGTTTTAAGCGCATATCGGCGAGAAGGCTTGGGACGTGTGGTGATGGATGCGCTCGAAAGCATGGCACAGTCTTTGGGCCTGAAAACAGCAGTGGTGCATGCGCAGATCGCTGCGCTCCGATTTTATGAAAAGTTGGATTATGTGTCCGCCGGAAGTGAATTTATGGAGGCCGATATGCCTCACCAGCGCATGATCAAAAATTTATGACGTTCAGCTCATCGGCCTATTTCTTCTTAACGGCCTTACTGTGGTGTTCAAAACCTCACGAATGAAAGATTCACTCTGGTCAGCTGCGCTCTGTGCTTCATCATGACGATCAATACAGACAGGCTCATCGTGACACAAAATTTAAAATGAAGGACGCCAAGACACCGCTATGAATAGTTCAATACAACTGATTCCATTTTTAAACCTTGCCCTCGCCTTCATTCCGGCAATTGCCGTGGTTGTAATTTACCATCGCTGGTCTCTGGATTTTCGAGACGCGATTTATGCCATCTCACGAATGCTGGGGCAGCTGTTGCTGGTGGGTTATTTTTTAGCCTATATTTTTGAATCCGAGAATGCCTATGTCGTGTTGATGGTTCTGGCGGTGATGGTGCTTGCATCAAGCTGGATCGCACTTCGTTTAATGAAGCTTGAACGAAAGGGACTCTTTCTCAAGGCCTTCTCCGCGATTTTGATTAGCGGTGGACTGACCCTCATTTTAATTACACAAGGCGTGCTGGATTTAACGCCCTGGTACACCCCGCGTTATTTGATTCCCCTGGCTGGCATGATTTTTTCACAAGCGATGAACAGCGTATCGCTTGCTTCCGAAAGAATGCGTGCCGAACTGGATCGGGGCGCTGATTACACGACGGCGCGGGGTGTGGCCTTGAGGGCGTCGCTGATTCCGATTACCAATTCTTTGTTTGCCGTGGGTTTGGTGTCTTTGCCGGGCATGATGACAGGGCAGATTCTTTCCGGCATTTCCCCTTTAATTGCAGTGCGATATCAAATCATGGTGATGTGCATGGTATTTGGGGCATCTGGCATGGCGTCGGCCGGGTTTCTGGTGTTAATCAAACCGAAAGCGGCAGAGATCAAAAATATGGCTTGAATAGATTACATGGTTTTGGTAGGGGCGGGTTTCAAACCCGCCCGATATACAGGTTGGACGATGTGGGTATTCAGGACAGATTTGAAACCTGCCTCGCCGTAAATTATTTGATTACGAAGGCTACAAGCGCTTCGTTTTGAAAGACGAGCTGCCCGTTTTCCTGATAGGAGGCGGTGAGGGTTTTTACTTTCTGTTTCAGTTTTTCCTGCTCTTCCGGGCTGAAGGTGTCGAGCGGCTCTTTGAGTAATCCGGCCTCTGTGCTGATTTTCCAATAGGATTCAAAGTCGTCAAATCGGAAAAACAGGTTCAAGGGTGTGATTTGAATATGCTCAAATCCGGCTTCTTCGAGCAGGTTATGCAAAAGGCCGGGTGCGCCAAGGCTCGCCATTCTGGGAAGGGGGAGTCGTTTCTCTTCCGGCAGGGCTTGCATCAAGGCATTCCATACAAGGTGTAAGGATGTGATTTTATGAAACTCGCCCCACACGGCAATGGCCATTTTCCCGCCGTGTTTTAAAACCCGGCGCATCTGATCCACACCGCGCGGCGGATCATCAAAAAGCATGACGCCGAAGCGGCTGATCACCCGGTCAAACCGGGCATTCTCAAAAGACAAGGTTTCGGCCTTCATGTGTTGAAACTGGAGGTAGGGCAATCCTTCTTTGTTTGCTTTCATATTGGCGCGGGCGACCATGGCTTCTGCGCCGTCTACGCCGGTGATGGATATGTTTTGATGCCCATGCCGACGCGCCAGCGTAAGGGAGGGTTCGCCGGTGCCTGCCGCGACATCCAAAATAGCATGGCCTTCAGCGATATCGGCCAGATCAATCAAGGTCTCCGCCACAGGTTGAATGTAGGGGAGCCAGCGGTCGAAGGCTTCGGCCATGTCATCCCAGTTGATTGTTGTTTCCTGCGGGTTATTTTGTTGTTGAGCCATGGGTGGGATTATCGCACGGGATCGCGATGAAAAGTCAAGCTTTTACCCGCAGACGCAATTTCTTCCGTTTTCTTTTGCACGATAGAGCGCGTCATCAGCTCTTTGGAGGATGGTTTCAGCGTCCATCCCGTCTTCAGGGCTTTCTGAAATGCCAAAGCTGATGGTGAGGCCGCCGCCAGGCTGTTGATCTCCATGGACAAAGGGATAGGAAGCGATACTGACACGGATATCTTCCGCCAGATTTTTTGCAGCCTGTTTTGTGGTGTAAGGGAGAACGATAATAAACTCTTCTCCACCATAGCGGAAGACATAGTCCGTTGCCCGAACACGGCTTTGAAGGATCCTGGCGATGTTTTTCAGGACGGCATCGCCCATCGGGTGACCATGTGTATCGTTGTAGTGTTTAAAATAATCGACGTCTAAGAAAATAAGAGAAACGGGGTGTTTGTGCCGATTGGAACGAAGCACCTCTGATTTCAGAATATCTTCAAAATGACGTCTGTTGAAAAGCCCGGTGAGTCCGTCTCGAATGGCCAGGGATTTCACTTCGTTATAAAGCTGTGCGTTTTCAATGGCCATGGCCACTGAAGCCGAAAATCGGGCAAGGATTTCCCGTTCTCTTTTTGAAATGGCTTTGGTGCCCGTGTCAATGATCGCCAATATCCCGAACAGTGTTTGATGCCCCTGTATCGCGTAAAATTCGGCGGAAACGGTGTTGGTTTTTTTTGTCATTGCGGTTTTAAGTTCTGCTGTAATCTGATGAACGGGATTTTCAAATGAAAGGCTCCAGCTATCGGGTTCCCATTCACTGACGTTACAATGTGTTTTTAGCGAAAGCTTTTTTTTCGATGGTTCAAAAATCCAAAGTACGATCGGTCGGCCATTCAGGAGCTTTGATAGGTAGGTGGTCGATCTTTGATAGACTTCTTCGAGGTTTAAGCCTGCCAATAAGTCCTTTTCAGCGGAATAGAGAGCAGAAATCTCGCGAGAATGCTGGATGATTTGTGCGCGGCTTTCTTCAAGGGCGTGGTTTTTTGTGCGAAGGTCTTCAAGCAGAAGTTCTTTTTCTTTTTCCAAAGAGAGTTTTTCTGAAATTCTTTTGATAATGGCCGAGACCAATTCGATATTTTCCAGAGGCTTGATGATATAGTCGTAAGCCCCGAGGCGCAAGGCTTCGATGGTCGAGTCAATTGAGGAATGACTGGTGACCATGACGACCGCAATGGATGCATCCTTGTTTTTTATTTCCCGAAGCAGGGTAATGCCGTCAATGCCGGGCATACGAAGATCTGAAAAGACGATCTCAAAGCGTTCTTTTTCGAGAATAGAGAGCGCTTCCTCACCGGATTCTGCCCCGACACAGTAGAATCCGTCTTCTTTGAGGAGGTCAACGATGACAGACCGAAAAGAAACTTCATCATCAACGATTAAAATGGAAGGTTTAAACATATCCACAGCCTTTAAGGTAGCATAGATGCATTCAAAATCAAGTCGCTTGAAGCCCTGTTTTTGTCATCAGAAGACATCAATGCCCTGTTATCATGATTGTTTCATATGACTTTCCAAACTCGCAAAAAGCTTGGCGATGGTGTCCCCGTCTTTTGGGTATTCAACGCTTTCAATGTGCCACTGACACCGGCCATGGGGATTATTCTCTGTTCTGGACAGTTCTCCCATCGTGTGTTTTAAAGACTTTAGAACGGTATGGCTTTGATCCAGAGTGGTCTCCGGAAAAGCGATAATCAACTGATCCGTTTTTCTCGTGGCCATATCAGTGGTCCGAATCCGGCTTGAAATTGCATCTGCCCATTTTTGAAGAAACGCCTTAAATTCGGGATCATTTTCGGGGTCACCAGAGGGGGAGAAGTTGAGCGTGACGAGCGTAAAAGAGTGACGAAATCGTCGTGATCTTGAAATTTCAAGACTGAGTAATTCCAGAAAATAATTATAGTTTAAAAGCTGTGTCAGTGGATCAAGAACCGAGATCTGATTTTTTTCTGTTTCTTCCGAAGCCTTTTTCTCTAAATCAGAGTGAGCAGCTGAATTAAATGCACAGAGCTTCATTGCCGTCAATTGCGCCATATGAGAAAAACTGTTTTTTTCATGAAGTGTCCATTCCCCTGGGTCGTGGTTCAGAAGGCTGATGACCCCATAACCCTGATCTTCAAAAATCAGTGGGTGGTGAGAGAGCTGTTTGGCTTGAAGCGTGGAAAGTGATTTTGTGATTTCCCGTTGGTAATCGCCTTTAACCAGCCAATGAATGGTTTTATTGTCGGGGGAGGTGGTCTGGTTTGGGAGCACAATCGAAGGGATCGTGGCAGGCTCTAGACCAATGCCTTGAAGCGGAATCAGTTGCCCGCTCTCTGTCTGATAGTCCCAAAGTATCGCGGGTTTGCCTTTCGAAAAATGCGAGAGTCCTTCTTTGATGTGGAGGGCCAAATCCGCTTTGTTTTTAGATTTTAGAATGTTGTTGCTGATTTTGTAAAAGCGGGCCGTTTCAGCGATGAGACGTTCGGCGCGATCTGTGCCATTGCTCATCTCTTCATTTTTTTGGTTCAAGCTTTTTAGAAGTGTTTTATTTTCTTTTTTTAATCTGTTTTGAGTCAATGCCCGCGCGACGATTACCTCGACATATTCGAGTTCTTCAAAAGGTTTGAGAATGAAGTCATAGGCGCCCAGTCGGATGGCCTCTAAAGAAGATTCCATCGATGCATGGCTGGTCATGATAATGACTTCCGTTTCCAGATCCTTTTTTTTGACGGCCTTTAACAATTCAAGTCCACTTTGTCCTGCCATGCGGATATCCGAGATAATCAGATCAAAAGAAAGGCTCGCGATCTTAACAAGTGCGACTTCGGCATTGGGCGCTTCGACCATTTCATAATCGGCCGAGCTGAATAATTCACGAAGGATACCTCTAATCGATATTTCATCATCGACGACCAGAATGCGTGATCGTTTTTTCATCAAGTCGTGCCTCCTTCGTTTGCGGGTTCTGAATGATGCATTGGGAAGGAAAGGGTGAACTGTGTTCCTTTTCCCACCTCGCTTTCCAGAAAAATATTACCGGCATGATCTTTCACAATACCGTAAGAGACGGAAAGTCCGAGTCCTGTGCCTTTCCCAACCGGTTTTGTTGTGAAAAATGGCTCGAATATTTTGTCCTGTACCGCTTTGGGCATGCCCGGCCCGTTATCCTTCACAAGAACCTCTATGTTCTTATCGGTTACTTGTGTCGAAATCTGAACCACTCCGCCATCCGGCATCGCCTGTTGCGCGTTGATCATCAGGTTCATCAAAACCTGCTGCAATTGATTCCCGTTGCCGTGCAATTCAGGCAGATTATTGCTGAGTGTTTTTTCAATTTTTACTTTATTTAAAGTAAGTTGATGATCCACAATGGCCACAGCGTCTTCCACAACCTGGTTCAGGTTTGTCGGAGTCTTTTCCGCTTTTTCCTGCCGGGAAAATTTCATGAGATTCTCAATAATCGTTTTGCAGCGTTTGGTTTCTTTTTCGATAATCTTGAGTTGTCTGGCCAATTCACTTTCTTTGTCCGCCTTTCTTAAAGCGAGTTGGGTATAACCCAGAATCCCGGCCAGCGGATTTTTGACTTCGTGGGCGATTCCTGCCCCCAATTGCCCAAAGGCCGCCATTTTTTCAGATTGCACCAATGCGTCCTGAGCGGATCTTAAATCTAATTCCCGTGCCTGAAGTTCTCTCGCCATGCGATTGAATGAATTTCCCAGGACCCCGATTTCGTCATTGCTTTGTGTGGGAATGGAAATATCAAACTGCCCGCTGGCCACCTGGAGTGTGGCTTTGTAAAGGTTCTGAATGGGCTGGGTCAGGCCGCGCGACCAAAAAAAGGAAATGAAGACAGAGAAGGCCAGTACGCCCAGGGCCACCATAATAAGGGTGTTGATCAGTTCTTTTGCGGTGAGGTAGGCCACAGATTTTTTAATCTGTGCGATGGCCCCAAACCCGCCGTATTCGATACGGGCATATGCGCCAAGGTAGGACTCTCCTTGAATCTGGTATTCCAGTGTTTCGGCGAAGAGCTGGTTTTTCATAAAGGCCGAAACCACGGGCACATCCTTCATCGTTTGAAATCCACCGGTCTGGGGCTCGGCCGCTTTTTTAGAACTTGAAATGACTGTCCCCTCATGATCAACGAGAAAAGTCTCAAAGACTCGGGATTTTCCGCTTAAACCGAGCAGTTTTTGGAGCTTGATTTCCGCGACCACAAAAAAGGTTTCAGAATAGTGTTCATCAAAAATGGTGTGAACCAGGGTGAATGTGTGCAGCTTTGGAAAAAAAGTCGAATGCTGAAGAAAGGGGATCTCGGGTTTCAGGGTTTCAAAGGGAATCGCATGTGTCTTTCGGTAATTGAGTAAGGCGGCTCTGTCGTGTTGTTCTATTTTAAATGCAGCCTCATCGAGCAGGGTAATCTCTTCATCTCCTTGTTGATTATATAAAGAGATGGCGACCACCCCGTCATAATGTTCCAGCAATTTTGTGACAAAATGTTCTTTGCCGGACTCTGAAAGGTCTTTGCTTAAAAGAGATTGGGCAAAGACCTGCAGTCGTTCGTCGTAATTGAGCAGGAGGGTATTGGCTTCTTCCGCAAGATGAAGCGCTGTCGATGAAGTGAGATCAAAAAGATAGGTGGTTTTGTCTTTTTGAAACAGGGCCACAATGTTATAGGTGATCACCGTCACCACTGTTGTGACCACGACGAGCATCATCACAATGAGCTTGAGGCGAATAGAGAATTTCAGGGGTGAAGCCATAAGGTACTCCTCATTCAACGGATCAGTCGTTAATATTTTCTGCTGATCAATCTTCTTTCAAAACTCATGTTTCCGACACGGTCTACAGATTCGATCACAATCAGGTTAATGCCTTTTTTGAGCTGTACTTTATGTTGAAACTGCCCCTTTTTCTTTGGCACCAGCGCCTTTCCATTAATGTAGAGTGTTGCGCTCGGATCGGAAATTCCGTGGATCGTGATGCTTTTCTGGTTAATAACGTCATCTTTTTTGGGGAAGAGCACTTGTAGTGCGGGCGGCTCCAAAAGCTGCACCACTTCAATTTTGCTTAAGGGGCTCCAGGTCCCCTTGACGCCAAGTGCATCGATGGCAGCGACCCGCCAGAAGTAGACCCCCTTTTTGAGATTTCCATGAACAAAAGCCGTGTGTGAAACGGTCTCATTCAATACGAGGTTTTTAAACGAGGGCTCGTCTGAAATATGGAGTTGGTAGCGCATTGCTTTTTTATGAGGCGTCCACTTGAATTCAAGGTCTTGCGGGACATGGCGATAGTACACAATTTTTTGATTGAGGGGTTGTTTCAAGGCAACCGCTTCTAAAAGCGCAATGGGTTTGGCCGGAGGGTGAAGTGCATCGATTTGCGTCGATTCATTGGCTGCGACCGAGACCATTTCCCCATTCGCACTGACTTTTGCCAATCCCTTAAAAACAGTAATTGTGGTGGACTCGTCGGGCAGGACATTGATTTCAAACTCTGTTTTGTTTCCCTGACTGTTTTTTGTGTCGATTTCAGCAAGGCCGGAAGGCAGGGCAATTTGAAAATTGATATTTCCAGAAACGCTGTTGTCCACATGCCCACGGAGTTTTCCGTTGGCCACCAGCATAAAGGAACGGCGGGTTTTTAAGATACGGGACTGCCCGATGTGACGAATAATCACGAGCGAATTTTCATCCATTTCGATAAAGGTCTCTTTGTCAAAAACAATGGTGGCTTTTGCTTTTTCTTGCGTTTGTATGGCATCCCGATCATAAAGCTTCAGTCCTGTCGTGGCTTTTTCCCATACAATGCCTGTCGCACGTTTGTTTTTGACCTCGCTCTCAACCCGGCTTAATGTCGCCGTTGCCCCTGTATTCGAAGCCTGTGCGGTATCAGAACTGTGCTTTCCGATATCCGTCTGAAATCGGCTGCTTTTTTTTAAAGAAGCAGAGGTCATCTGAATGCCGGCCTGAAAAAGGAGCGTGTTTGTATTTCCTTCGGGAAAGAGCTGTTTCAGTACAAAAAGTAAGAGGGCCGCACAAAGGATGAAGGCGGCTGCGGCCCAAAGCACATCTGATCCGAGCCGGGCGACCTGTTTCAGGGTGGTCAGAAAAAACCGTTTGAGTTTCCGTTTTGACAGGCCGGGTACGCGCATTAATATTTTCCTTGTACACGAATAAACCAGCCGCGTGCGTCAAAGTTATTGTCTGAAAACTCATTGTCTGTGAATTGACTGAAGTTATATCCGATACCAAAACGCATGTGATCGGTGATTGCGCGATTGACTTCGAGCAAGTAGCCTTCGAGTTGATCGTTTGCCAGTGACTGTTGCAGAATGCGGTATTCCCCGGAGAGATCCCAGCGTTTGCTCACATGAATATTCAGCCGGTTGATCCAGAGATGGGTGCGGCTTTTGATGTTTGCGCGCAGGGCTTGTTCTTCTTCCTTGTTTTTTACGGCATATTTTTCTGCCAGTTGCAGGTATTTTGAGAGATCGATAATGGCTTCGATTGACGCGACACGCGCATCTGTTTTGAGCATGGGACCGGTGGGGCCTGGGTGTTGGTCGATAAGGATTGTATATTTTGCGATGAGGTTGAGAGTGTCAAAATAAACCGGCCGATATGCGACCCCCGAACCCAGCTCGGCAAAGCGGGCCTCCAGACGATCCAGCGACTTGTTGGTGGTATCGCTGAAATTAAACTTCCCAAAAAGGGTGAGTCCGGAAAGTATTTTTAATTCGCCGTAGTGAGTCGTCAGACGCTGTATGATTTCTTTATTTCCTTTTTCAAGTCTCACTTCAAAACGGTGGGCCAAGCGGCTGCCTGCCGGATGATCGTATTTTAACGTGAGACTGGCGCTGTCTCGTGTGGTATTTCCCTGAAGTCCTTTGAGGTGGCTGCGCTCGTAATTCAGGAAAACCTTGATCGGACGTTTTTCGCCAAAACGTTGATCCAGTCCCCAGAGTGAGCGGCTTTGATTGAGTTGCCCACGGTCTTCGCCGTATTCTCCGTAGAGCCTCAGCCCGGAAGTCAGCATCCTGTCTCCGCCCAGGATTGTTCCGAATGTGGCCTCTTCCCCTTCTTTTTTGTCGAGTTTTTCGTTGAGATACAGGTTGGACCGATTGTCGAGTCTGGCCGAGAGTCCAAAGAGTGCGGCGTCACTGTCATTTGCGTGCGCCACTTCGCCGATGGAGTCAAGGCTGTCTGTGATCCGTACTTTTAATCCCAGCGTGGTGCGATACCCCTCGTTGCCCTGAATCAATTGCTGGTGCCCCAATGACGTGGTGAAGCGGTCGTTGATTTGGTACATCATCCGGCTGGAAACCTGTTTTTCAATCTCTAACAGGCCGGTGGTTTGATGGAGGGTTTTTTCCTGAAATCCACCCGTAAAAAGAAAGGGCCCGCGATGATGATCGTATTCCACTGCTTTTAAATCGATCCGGTCAGCGCCAGCCTGATTTGCGGCCGCGATATTCGTCGAGGCGATTATTTCCTGCAGGTTATAACTAACACGCAGGGTGTCACGCGGACTGATGGCCATTTCCAATTCGCCCCCATATTTTAAGAGGCCTTGTTCCAGCAAAGTGCCGTTGGAAAAGAAATTGGGAGAGAGTCGGTGGTAATAGGCTTTACTGACCATGCGGTCTTTTCCCCCAAACCATTCTGAAAGATCACTGCGGACGGAGAGGTGGTAGGCTGTTCCGTCCCCGGTCGAGGCGGATGCAATCGGCGTAAAAGAGAGTCCGCCGTCTTCACTGATCAGGGTAGAGGCATTTTCTCCCACACTTTCTGCATACTCTCCGCGAAGTGTTGTGCCCTGGCCGAGGCGAATTTGGGCATCGGCGCCTTTGAGTGAATAATCCCCTGTGAGTGAGGCATCTTCAATATAAGTGCCTCCCACGGCGAGGTGGTCCCCGATCTGTTGCTGCAGTCGTCCGCCTGTCGCCTTCTTTTCAAAATTCTGTGCTGTATATTCAAAATCAACCAAGACAAAAACCGGGTGTCCTTGTAAACGTTCTTGCCGGAAGAGAAGGTCGTTAGAGACCACGCTTGATATCGGCCGACGGAATAAAATCCGACCTTCTTCATACTTAAAACTATAATCCGCATCCCGAACTTGGTCAATTTTCGCTAAAACGAGACCCGTTTGCTGATCCCGGATTTCAAGACGGACCTGCTCGCTCCCTTCGATGATATTCTTTTCAGAGAGATAATAAAGAGAACCGCCTGTTGCGCGAAAGGTGTTCTGTATATGCGCCTGCTGCACATTTGCGCCAAAGAGCACGATTTGAGTGTGAGGATCTCCGTATTCGGTTTTTGAAACAGAGCGATATTCAAAACGGCCGCCATACAAGGTTCGATTGAAGTTGGCAAGCTCGGTGTCATTGAGATGGGTTGTATAGTTCCCAACCAGAAAATGAATGTCGTCGCTGTCAATGGCCAGATAGAGTTTTCCCTGACTTTGTGCATCGTAGACCACTGTGCTGTCGTCTCCATAAACCGGGTAGAATTTGTCGGGATCAATGTTGGTGAAAAAGCGGTCTGTTTCCTGTTGATCCAGATTATTGAACATTTGCTTGAAGTCCTGTTTTCCTGTGTCGAAGGCCGAGGTGATGAGGTACTTACCCTGGATCGTCCCCTTTAAGTAGTAGGCGAGTCGTCCCTTTGAATAGTAGGACTGTACTTTCTCGACTCCGGCCGCCTGCAAGTTTCCAGAGTTTGTGATTTGCCCAAACTCACTGTCGGCAAAGGCCATCAAAAACAAGGACGAATCCGAAACTTCAATTTCCCGTTCAATGCGCCCTGTGTATCCCTCAGGATCAACAACTTCAATGACAAGCGTGTTGTGTCCTTTTTTAAGATTTGCTGTGTTTGAAAAGGTGCCGTCCTCATCAACGGGAATTTCTTTCCCGTTGATGAGAACCCGATTCCCGCGCGGCGTCATCCCCCGGATCGGAAGCTGGGTATGAGACGAAACAGCGCCTTTTGGCGGGAGAAGCACCGAAATCTGGGGCACGGGTCTCACCGCCATCAGCAAACGCCCCTGATCGTCTTTATCGGAGAGATCCACATGCAGGGTCATCATTCGGCTAATCTGCTGAGGGTTTGTCACGACAAGCGTGAAGAGGTTTTCCCCATTTTTTAAAGGGAGGTCATATTGAATCAGTCCTTTTTTAGAGACATCGATGTTCTTCCCATCGATATAAACCGTATTGTTCGGATCGGTTGTTCCCTGAAGCCGATAGAGGACGAGCGGAAGGTTTTTATTTTTTGATGCATCCTTCGGAACGGGGAGAAAATGATAACGACGGTTTGCATGATGCATCTTCAAAACTTCCTGCTCAATGGGCGCGATGAGGCTCAGGTTGGGGAGCTTCAGGGTGGTTTCAATCAGCTTCCCCTGGGCATTGGCCATTTCAAATTTAAATTGATTGATATCGTGTTTTAATTTGAGGGCAAAACGATCCTGGTTTTTGAGGTCCATCGGAACTCCGTTGATCCGTACGGAGGGTGAGGTTCTGAGGTGACTCAGGATTTTTGCTTTCTTGATATCTGTGAGCGCACCCTTGATTTCGACGCGTCGGTTCACCTCCCGGCCTTCTTCGTGCTGATTGCTCGCAACAGGCCGCGACGCGCCAAACCACTTTAAAATGAAACGGTCTTTGTGGATGCCTTCTTTTGAAATGAGGTAGTGCATTGCGGCTTCCGCACGGGTTTTTGATAACAGATCGTTGCTCGCTTTGCTTCCGATGTTGTCTGTGTGGCCTTCAATCGTAATTTTTTCTGAGGGATGCTTTTTAAGTACCTCCGAAAGTCGATGCAATGCTTCGATTGTTTTTAGACTGAGTTCTGATGAGCCAGTGGCAAAAGCCGAACCCATTAAATTAAGAGAAATCGCCGAGGTTTTATTGACGCCAAAAAGCCGCTGCTCGCTGGTTTCAACGCCAAGGTCTTTAGAGGTAATCTGCAGCTGGTAGGCGTAGACTTCCCCGCCGCGTATGAGTTGTCCCTTGTTGTTTTTTCCATCCCATACAATAGGCTCGGGCGGCGGACCTTCCCCTTCAAGTTGCTTGAAGGTCTGTCCATCGGCATTCATAATCGTGAGACGCCAGGATTTCACGGTTTCCGGGGTATCCAGGTGGATCGAAAACTGGATTGCTTTTGTGAGCTGCTCTCCATAAATTTCGACGCTTTCCTGAAAATCTTCAACACCAAGACGCACTTCGTTTAAATGCAGGTTGACGGCTTTTCCATTGACCAGGAGCTGCATGGATTCCAGATGCCCGGTGATTTGCGTTGTTTCATGTTCCGTTTCCGGTTTGAGGGTGAGACCACGGGTTCCGGGTGCGCCGATGTGCTCGGTTTCAATGTCGAAGACCACGCCGTAATTGACTTTACTCAGCAAGCCCCGGCTGACTTGAATAATGCGCGCCTCTTCTGTCGTAATGGTTGTTCCTGCGGGTAAAGTCGTTCTGTTTATTTTGAGCAAGCGTTCGCCGGGCCGCACACCGGGGAAATGATAGAGGCCGTTTGCGTCGGTGATGACATAGGTGCCGTCATCCAGGGCAATCATTGCACCGCCGATTCCAGATTCACCCGGATCTTGATATCCGTTTTTGTTCGTGTCAAAAAAGACTTTCCCAATCAATGTGCCCAGGTCGAAAATTGGGTCGAAGGTTACGGTGACCTTCGCGGTGGATTGATTGGAGATAGGCGCAAAATCGACGGCCTGAGCCGTATTCTCGTAATCTCCCGGCGTGGCGCTTGATCCAATGACGAGTTGGTATGAGACGCGTCTGTTTCCCAAATCGCCCGTACCCGGCAATCCGTCGCCATTTTGATCAACCCAGGGGTCGATGGTATTCAGGGTGAACCTCAGTGTTTGGCTTCCGCCCGGATCGCTGGCTGGACTGTCGTTGATCAGTGTGCTGCCTTTTAAATATTTAAATCCGGGAGGAATTCGGTCATTGAGGGTCACATTGTTGATCGAACGTCCGACGGTATTTTGAATCTCCACTTCATAGGTGATGACGTCTCCGATCACGCCTTCTGTTT
This sequence comes from Nitrospirota bacterium, assembly GCA_029261215.1. Classification (GTDB taxonomy): domain Bacteria; phylum Nitrospirota; class Nitrospiria; order SBBL01; family JAADHI01; genus JAADHI01. Next base: position 124,430 of record JAJDBT010000082.1, read on the forward strand.
TATTGGCCGTTTTGATAATTTTGAGTACTTGTCCGGCGGTAAAAATGACTTGGGGTTTGCTGCCAAGGGCAAGGGCATTTACGGTGGCGGTAATCGTGGCAATCCCGGAAATCGTCGAACTTAATTGTGTTGTATACGTGCCATCGCCGTTGTCCATCATGGGGGTAAAGCTGCCAAAGGGATCGCCCGGTGCTTGTTTAATCGCCGCCAGTTTTTCCAGGGGCGGCGCGGTTTCGACGACGGAAACACTTACAGTCAGGCCAGGCCCCAAATTCACCCCGGCGGCATCTTTTGGAGTAATGGTAATCGTGCTGAAGGGGTTGCCGTCGCTGTCGATATCGATCTCGACCTGTTCCGGGCTAGCGGTGACCAGCGACTGGGTGGCGTCGATGGCCTTGACTTCAACCGCCAGACTGTTTGCGTCGCCCGCGTTGCCATCGGCATTTCCTGCGGCAGCGGCTTGGGGCGCTTCCGGGGGTGTTGAGGTGTCATCGACAAGGCTGGCCCAATTCGCTGTTCCGGCTGCTCCGGGGGTATTGCCCGTGAAGGTGATGCGAACAGGGCTTTGGTCTGTATTTACCGGGCTTCCGAGTGTGAGTGTGATGACTTGCCCCGCAATGGTGGTGCAATATTCACCTGCACCCGGTGTCGGGCAGGCGGCGCTGGCAGGCTGTGCTGTGCCGCTGATGGAGAGTGTCGAGACGGAAAAATTGGTATAGCCTACCGGAGCTGTGATTGCGATTTGATCAAAGCCGGTGTTTCCCGGCCCGATGGTCGGTAAAAGGTCGTAAGTAAAGGTCTCCCCAATGCTGTTGACGCCGACGGCATTGGGTGAAATTTCTGCCAATATGCTGGTGACGGCCGGACCGCCTCCAGAGACCGAATTCAGGTTTGCGGTCGCATTGCTTAAATCAAGCGGTACGCCGTTGAGAGAACCCGTGGCGGAATTTGAAATGGGCGCGGCATAGGCATAGGGGAACCCGCTCAAGGCCATGACAGTCCAGATCATCCCGATCACAATGTGCCTTTTTATCTCGCGTGTTTCTTTCAAATCAATCCCTGATTAATCCTGTGTTTCTGTTTTATTTCCAATCTTTAATTCACCGTGACGACGAACCGGATCGCTCTCAATGTGCCGCCTGTGATGTCTAATGTTTGGTTGATTTGTCCCGGCACGGCCCCAATCGTGATTCGGTCCAATCCCACCGGTCCACCGCTGTTTGTGATCGAGGCGAGATCATCCGGCCCGCCAAGGCCATCCGTCAGCGGAGACCAAAGCCCCGCCCAAATCGCCGCGTCGCTTGCGCCGCTCGCCACAATAGTTGTTTCCAGACTGTTGGGCAGATAAGTGAATTGTGTTTCGTTCAGGAGGTCGCTCAGTTGAATGTTTTGTGCGCTCACGGCAGTGGTGTTATCCACGTATAATACGAAGTAGATTTGTGTCCCGGCGGCGACATTTGATCCGTTGGGCAGAACCGTACCCCCTAGATCCCGCGCCTGTTTGCGAAGGCTCAGCGGTGCGCTGGTGACAGAAACCGGGCCGGACGCCGTCAAGGCCAAATTTCCGCCGCCTGGATCTATTGCGGTATTGCTCGCCGCGATCCCAGAACGCGGCCAGAGCAATGCGGTCAGCAAGATGAACGTTGCTACAAGCGCGATCCAGTTCTTTATTCGCTTTTTAAACTCTGCCCTCAAAGGCACCATCCTTGATCCGGTTTTCGGGTTTCCGGAACCCATGTGTGTTTCCGTCAGTCCCCAGGTTTTTGGCGGTAAGCCGCAACTGTGGATCGACCCTTGTTTTTGGCATGCTGATTTTCAGAAAAAGACATTCCCTCGACTGAATGTGAGGGATGGCGCATATCAACCCAAGACCATCAGGGTCCTGGCGCATTGGTGTTAAGCGAAGCGTCGCCTTCCAAAGGGTTCAGCATGCGGAGGAGATTGAAACCGCTTTTGTTTTGGCCGTTTCTAGATCCTCATGTATTGATCTTCGTGATTAGTCCCGTTTAATCACGTGAAACTTAATTGCAAAGAGCGTATCCGCTGTCACATCCACCTGGTCATTGTCTGGCGAGACGGCATCTCCGCCGCAGATTAACTGGTCAGGTGATGCCGTGGTATCGATCCCGCAATATTCATTGCTGCCCGTGCTGCCATCGAATGCATTTGTGAGGTTCGCCGGGGTGGCCAGTGCCGTCCAGATATTGACCTTTGTGGCGCCCGTCGCTGCGCGGGTGGCCCAGGCGATGCCCGTTGCTGCGGCAAACGCATTGGGTTGAAATTCAAAATAATCCGTGGCGACGTCGTCAATATTGTCCTGAAAGCGGATGTCTGTCGCGGAAATCGCCGTGGTGTTGGCCACATAAATGGCAAAAACCAGCTCGGTCCCGGTCGGCACTGAAACCGTGGTTGCGCCGCCATTACAAGTCCCATCTGAATCTGAACTGGCCAGGCAATTGCCGCTCGTGTCATAAACCACTTTGACCAATCCCAGTTGTGTCGATGTCACTGTGACAGATGTTGTGGAGTTGGACAGAGGTGTGGTTCCCGTCCCTTCGTTGATGGCATCGTTTGTCGCTGCTTGTGCTCCTGATGTGAAGAGCAGGCTAAAAAACAGCATGGAAACAACAATGGATGTTCTGTGCATCATCTTTTTCATGGTGTATCTCCCTTTTTTTAGGTGAATAAAACGGCTTCTTGTGTTTGTCTTTTTCATGATGAAACGCTCCTGTTTTATGAATATAAAAAAGCCTGTTTCCCGAAGAGGCGAACAGGCTTTTCTAATAAAATGAATGGCCCACTTCGGCAGCCGGATGACCTTGTGATACAGAAAGGTTCCTGGCTTTGCCGTTTAGACTTTAAGGTCTAAACGGCCCTTATCGGTGGATATGCTTGATATTGTTGTGTTCTCCTAAAACATCGGTTCTTTCTCCTTCTTCCTTTAATCGCGTTTAATAAAATTGAACATCATGGCGAAGGTGTCTCCAGCGGCGACATCGATCTGGTCGTTGTTGGGAGAGACTGCATCTCCACCGCAAATGAGTTGATCCGGAGACACTCCCGTATTGATGCCGCAATATTCGTTGGTGCCGGTACTGCCGTCGAAGGCGTTGCTTAATGGCGTCCCGGCATTCAAGGCCGTTTTAATTTGGGCTTTTGTCGAAGTCCCGGAACCCGTGGTGGCCCATTGCATGCCTTGTCCGGCGGCAAAGCCGTTTGGCTGAAATTCAAAATAATCGGCTGAGACGTCATCGATATTGTCCTGGAAACGGATATCTGTCGCGGCAGAACCTGTGGTGTTGGAGATATAAATGACAAAAGTATAGAGCACGCCCGTAGGTACAGAAAGTGAGCTTGAGCCCCCGTTGCAAGCGGCATCGGCATCCGAGCTGGCCAAACAGGTATCTCCCTGAAAAAGGACTTTTACAAGTTGAAAGCTTGAAAACCAGTCAATATTGTTTCCAGAATCCACGCCACTTGTCGGATTAACAGGTTTTTGACTGGCATCGGAGCCTGAAGCATCGGAGTCAGTGACATCGACAAAATCGATGGCTTTAGTGGCAGACGCGCCGAGCACAAGTGACCACTGGTTGCTCGGGTTGTCGGAGACCAGATTGATGCGATCGTCGGCATCGAGCCCGTTCAGTGTGAAGGTGCCGTTGATGGTTTGGGTGCCCAGGTTGTCGAAAGTGAGGGTGAGGTCGGTGCTGTCGTTTGTGCTGTCTGTTTTAGAAAAATTGTTGAAAGTGGTGGAACCAGCGATGTTGTGATTAGTGCCGTCAAAGAGTACAGTGCCAGCGCGTGCAGTAAATGTCCCGCTGTTGCTCCAGTTTGCCGAAAGGGTAATGTTGTAATCACTGCCGCTGACGGCATCAAGTGTGGCATTGGTGTTGATGACGAGACTTCCCGTCAGCGCGTTTGCGCCTGTAAGGTTTCCCGTGAGATTGTAGGCCGTGGCACTTGTTGGTGTGAGCATGAGGTTGTCGTAAGCGACTGTAGTCACATTCGTCGTCGTGCCGCTGCCGGTATAATTGACGGTAGAGGTGCCCGCAGTGAAGGTCCCGCTATTTGAAAGCGGCGTGCCAGTGCCGTCGATTTCCAGGGTGTAGCTTGAAGCCCCTAAATTAAGTATGCCGTTGGTAATGGTCATGGTTTCGATTTTGGCCGAACTGCCCAAGGTCAGACTCGTTCCGTTGACGACGACATCTTCCAGGTCCTGCGGTCCGCCGCTTGAGGCATCAGTCAGAATACTTGTGCCATCGAAAGTCCAGTTTGCGGTGCGTGCCGTGACATCGATCGAAGCGCCAGTGGCGATGGTGACGTTACCGGCAGTGGTGAGCGTCGGGTCATTGCTTCCGAGATCGAAGATGCCGTCGGTAAGGCTGAGTGTTCCGTCGATATCAAGAGCCGAGATTGGCCTGAAAGTCGCTGTTCCTGCCCCATCGTTGAGGGTCAGATGGTTGAAATTTGCTGTTGTTGCGCCCGTGGAATCGATGAGCTCTGTGCCGGAAGCCGCCGTAAAATGAACTGTGGAAGTCCCTGCCGTCAAAACGCCATTGTTATCCCAAGAGCCGTTGAGCGTCAGGGTATTGCCGTCGGTGATGAGGGTACCGTTGATCTCTAAATCATGTGTTGTGACATCCCCAGAACTGCCACTGTCAGGCTGATAGGTATTGCCGGTTTTGATATAAAGTTCTTCCTGGGTCAGTAAGCCGGTAATGTCGACTGTCAGGTCATTGGTGGCATTATCTACATCGTGAAAGACATCTTCTCCACCGAGGGCATTGTCGTATTGATTGAGATCTGCATTGCTGAGTGTCTGGTTATCGTCGCTGCCGATGCTGAGGTGTTCTTCAAAGAGATCGACGCCGGTGATGTTGCCGGTGCCATCGTACTTGGTGACGGCTACCGCTTCGTTGGCATCGGCTGCACTCTCTATGAAGACGGTGACCACGTCTCCACTGTTAACAGTCACACTGCTAATGGTCCAGGTACCTCCGACAGTAGGCTGAGTTTCGGCCTGCAAGCTGCCATTTACAGCGACACGAAGGGTGCCGGTATCGGTGCAATTGGTTGTTTGGTCGACTTGTTTGCAAGTGCCGGAGATGTCGATCACTGAAGGCACCAATACATTCGTAGAAAATTCCGAAGTCCCATTGGTCGCATCGGTGGTGGTAGCAGTGACAAAATCGTTTGCACTTAAACCCGTGGATGTAAGGGTGACCGTTACAGTACTATCGCTGGCCGTCGTATCCGAACCGCTGATATGCGGTCCACTGCAGGCGGCACCATTGTCAGCACAGGTGCCGAGATATAAAAAGCCTTCGCCTGCCCCGGAGCCGTCTGGGGTTACGGCCGGGGCAGCGGTGTTGTTGACACGAAAAAATTCCAGAGTGCCGTTGGCGGTCAGGGTGGTAGTGGTATCAAAGTCGGAAACATTGGGGGAGATAACGGTAATGATCGGAGCGGCCTGGTCATTGTTGGCGCCACTTCCTGCCAAGTTAATGCCTAAATTTGTATTCGAAAAAATAGCGTTTCCAGAGATTGTATTATTATCCGTGCTCGCACCGAGAATAAAAATTCCTTCGATACTATTAAAGGCAATCGTATTCGCCTCATTGCTGGCGGTACCACCAATGGTGTTGCTCTGGGCGCCCGATAGAATAAAGACACCGCGACTATTGTTCAGGCTGGCCGTGCCTGTGACATCGGTACCGATAAAGTTGCCCTGCACCTTGTTCAAATTGGTATTTGTATTTGTGATCTCCACTCCAGCGTTAAAGTTTCCTGAAATGAGGTTACGTGCTCCGGCCACGGAGCCACCAATCGTATTGTTTTGAGCACCTGCATCGATAAAGACACCACGATTATTGCCTAGGCTGGCTGTGCCTGCGGCATCGGTACCGATATAGTTGCCTTGCACCATGTTCAGGTCGGTGTTGGCTCCGGTGATCTCAATAGCCGTATTGGTATTACCGGATATGACATTGCGTTCGGCCGCACTCGTTCCGCCAACGGTGTTGCTCTGAGCACCACCGGAAATAATGATGCCGAACCCATTTGCAGCGCCCACAGTCCCTTTATAATCTGTCCCGATATAGTTCCCGGACACGGTATTATTCGTCGCCGCCACACCATTAATGGATATGCCTGCTTTCGGGCCTGAATTATACCGATTAACAATTAACGCTCTGATGGTGTTGTTCGCCGAGGTGATGTTAAAACCATCATAGGCCGGCGCGCCTCCGCCGCCGTCGATTTCGATCTCCGGGCCGAGGCTATTGACATCACCCAGATAACTGGTCTGGGTGGCCCCGTCAACGATGGTGCCGTTGGCATCGATAGTCGGTAAAACGGCAACGGGGGCGATCTTCCACCAGTTATCCGCACCTGCTATTTGATAGCCCGCATCATCGACACCGATGGCGAACTTGATTGTCGTGCCGGCATTGGCGCTGGCGTAGTTGAGGCAATCGCGCAAGGAACCATAGGGGGCGGTGGGTGAAGCGTCCGCAGTGCTTGAGACGGCACAAGTGGTGGTTAAGGTATTTTCGAAGGCACCAAGGTCCGGCGCGAAACCATAGTAGTTTGGGTTGGCGCCTGCGGTAAGGTCCGGTTGAGCCCCGTCGCTGGCGGCGTCGCATTCGGTGTTATCTCCTGCAGCACCGAGATTGCAACCACGGTTGATCGCGGGGCTGGTATTTTGCAGGGTAAAGTCTTCGGCACCGGTATTGGTATATAAGGCATCGGCGCTGAAGCTTGTTGCCGCCAGGGAGACATTACTGTCACCACTCGCATTGGCCATGCCTGCACCCTCGCTGGCATCGGCCACCAGATTATAGGCCTCGGTCATGGTGCCGGTGGTGACATTGACCCCATAACCACCGTTCCCGGTCACAAGATTGTTTTTTATGACGGCACCACTGCCTTCAACAAGGATTCCATCGGATGAATTGCCATGGATCGTGTTGTGGTAGACAAGATTATTATTGTTTCCGGTGCCGCTATCATTACCAAGCCTGAGCGCGGCGGAGGGAAACGCGCCGTTGCTCCATATGACGTTCTTTTCGATGATGGCGCCGCTCGATTTCGAATAGATGGCCGATTTGAGGTTGTCGCGCATCGTATTGCCCCGCATGATAACGCCACTGGCGTTAGCTGTAAAAATGGCTTCGTCGCTACTGTTCGTGAACAGGTTGCCTTCTCCGGTAGCCAGGCCACCGATCACCAGGCTCGAGGTGGCACCGAAACTATCGAGAATATTCCAGTTTTAACCCAGGTTTTCGGCGCCGGTGATACCGGTTCCAAAGGTATTGCCCTTGATGGTGGTATTGCTCGTACTCGATAAGAGCTGAATACCAAAACCATTACTGGCAATGATATTGCCCTCGCCAGCAGACGCGCCGCCGATGGTGGTGTTAGCGGCCGTCTGGGTCTTGATGCCATTTTGCGAATTGCCAAGGGCCAGTGTGCCCAAGGCATTGGTGCCGATCTTATTGCCATAGACGCGTACCAGATTGGAATTCTGCAGGAATATACCCTCCGTGTTGCCGGAGACCACATTCCCCGCGCCAATGCCTCCGAAGTCAATGTCGGAAGAGCTGGTGGAAATGCGAATACCCTCACCGTTACCCATGTCGACCGTACCGGTTGCATCCGTGCCCAGGTAATTTGAAAAAATGTCGGCGCCTGTCGCGCTCGCCCCCGTCACCTGGATGCCATACCAGGTAAAACTATTGATGGCCAATTCCTGAAGCAGTGCATTGGCCACGTTATTGATTTTTACACCCTCATCGAGGATGCCTGCCCCATAGATTTCTATTTCGGGACCCAGCGCATTGTCATTGCTGCCGGTATTCTGTCTTTGGCGTGAGCCATCCAGGGTCGTGGCGGCGTCCGAGATCGCTGGCAAGTTGGCCCCCGGCGCGATCCGCCACCAGTTATTGCCACTACCGTCGCTCTGGTTGGTCGCCACCTGCATGCGAAATTCGGAGCTACTTGCCGTCGTACCTCCTCCTGCACCAATGGCATTCGCATTTTTAATGAACTGGCGTAGGGAACCTTGTTTGCTGAGAGCGCTATCGATATTGCTGTCATCGTCGACATTGACGATGAGGTTATAGGCAAAACCGAAGTTGACATTGGTGACGTTGCCGCCCGATACCGTGACGGTCACATAGGTATCCCCCGGTCCGGGCGCGGCATTATCGCCGGTGGCGGTATCATCCACGGTGGCCGATTGCCCGCCATAGACGGCAGACCCATTACCCCAGGTCATCTCCGGTAGCGGATAGGGCCAGGTGGCCGGCACCGAGGCATTGAGTCCACCGGCCGGGGTGGTGTCGGCATCGGCAATCGTTGCCGCGCGGACACGTACCTTGTACGTGCCATCGGCCACACCGGAGATCGTGAAATCACCGTTGATGTCCGTCTGCGCATCGGCGTCCTGGATCCAGTTATTGGTGGCATTGTTATACAGCTCCACTTCGACGTTTTGCAGGCCCTGATCACCGCCACCAAAGGCGGCAGCGGTGCCGGTGAAGTTGGCATCTTCGAAGATCTTGCCGGTGATGGTGTAGGTTGGAGGCGCTGTAAATTCATAGGCCCCAATATCACAATCACCTACCTCGGGATTATTGGGTGTTCCGTTTCCGTCAAAGCCTCGGGCGATACCCCGTTGGTCAGTCGCAAGGCAATTGGCGCTGACGGCTTCATCGATGGCAAAGCTGCCTGAATTCAAGGCATGGGTTTTTGTGGCTCCCCCATTGTCGGCGAGAGTGGCGTTGATGTTGAGGTTCGCCACCGACACGGTGTTTTGGTCTGTGCCGGTGGTAAAACCGCAGGTATTACCACCCGTTTCCAAATTACCGCCCGATGAGGTCAAGGCCTGCTGACAGTTGGCGACACCGGGATTGGACATAATGGTATTTTCCATAGTCGTGCTGGCCCCTCCGCCAAGAGTGATGGCGGTGGAACCTGTATTGCCGTAAAAGGTCGTGTTCGTGAAGGTGGCGGTTGCATTGTGGAAAAATGCCGACCCGCTAGTAGCACTGTTATTACTGATGGTGGTGTTGAATACATTGAGGGTGGCGCCATTTCGAATGGCACCGCCGTTACCGGAGGCCGAATTGTTGCTGAGGGTAACACCGGTCCAGGTATTGGTTCCGTTCAGAATATAAATCGCACCGCCGTCGCCGGCGCTGGTGTGATTGTTATCCACCTCGACATCGGTCAGGGTCATGGTCGCGTTTGTATAGATCCCGCCGCCATGTGCGCTGGTTCTGTTTCCCGTCACTGACACACGTGTCATTGTGAGACTGGTGCCGTCGTTTCGGATGCCGCCGCCTGTGTCGGCAACCGCGGTATTGTCATTTTGCAAGCTGAGGTCTGTTATCGTCACAGTGCCTGCCGTGATATGCAGTATCCGTTCACCCAGGGTCGTGGCATTGCCATTGATGAGGGTCGTGGTCATGCTGTCGCCCACGATATCGAGACTCTCGGTGATATCAAGATCCCCGCTGGCGTTGGCGTCTTCTGCGGCGCCGGTCAGTGTCAAGGTGTAGGTGTTTGCCGGAAGGATGATGGTGTCTGTTCCGGCATTTCCGTTGGCCCAGGTAATGCACCCGCGTAAAGAACCAATCGCCGTATCGTCAGTGGTGCGCACGACACTACAGGCGCTCGCAGTCGTCAGTGTGGCATCGGTGTTGTCATTGTTTCCCGGAGGATTGTTGATCGTGACTGTCGCTGAAGTAATGGCCGCCAGGAGGGTGACATTGGCGCTGGGGGAGGCCGCAATATCGTAGGTGATGAGATACGGGGTTACACTCGTCGTCACGCCGATGCTGAGTCCGGTAAAACTGGCGGTGCCGCCACTGAGTGTCGTTGAGGCGATGGCCGGTTCATCACCGGCATCGTATTCGCTGTTCCCGTTTTTATCTTCGTAAATCTTGACCGCACTTACATCGCTATCGGCGCTGGTACCGCTACGTGTTACGGTCAGGTCAGTTAAAGTGTCTGTTCCGCTACTTGTGACCAGCGTAAAGACATCGACGGCTTTATTCGTATCACTTGGATAAATGGTTTTATTCGCCGGTGTTGTGCCGTCACCAATGGTGGTCGTTGCGCCACCTCCGCCTGTATAGGTCACATAGACATAAAGCTGGGTTATCTGGAATGTCCCGCCGCTGTTGTGAACGATGCCGATCTGGAGATTGTCGAGGTCGGCGTTTGTCCAGCTGAGACCGGACCAAAACTCAGAAAGTAATACATCGCAGCAACCTGATGTCGAAACCGTTTTTGAGGCACTGTTTATCGGGCTTCCATCAGGTGTGGTGGCACCCGGCATCCGTTGATAACTGAGGCTGACGCCCGGATTCGGGCCGCCAGTTGCCCTGGCAACCCGGGCAAAAACCTCAACGGAGGTGATGGTCGCACCGCCGCCGAGCACCCCGTTATCGAGTGCAAACATTTCCCGGTTGCTGGCGGCATTTCCATCCTGAAGGTAGCTGCTGGCATTGTCGTCCGTGACCACCGTGCCGGTGCCGGCATTTCCGGCCTGATCGTTAATGCAATCCCAGTGGGATCCTGCCCCGCAGCCGGTTTGACTGCCAAACCCGTTTACACTGCCAAGACCGGTAGGGTGCAGGGCGGTGGGTGCACCCCCTCCGGCATCCGTTGTTTTAATGACAGTGCCGCCGAAAGCAGCGACAAAGCCGGTATTGGCATTGAGAAACTGCACACTCATCAAGTTGTTGGCTGATCCCGGGTCTTGCGCAAGCCATGTCGTTCCTCCGTCAGTGGTCTTCCGAATAACACCGCCGTCACCCAATATGTAGCCGGTGTTGTTGTCGAGAAAAAAGACATCGTTCAGCAAGGCGCTCGTTCCGGAATTCAACTTGACCCAGGTATCACCGCCATTAGTGGTTTTTATGAGGGCGGTACCGTCTTGCCCGACTGCATAGCCGGTAGTGGTATTCACAGGGAAATGCACGCCCCATAAATCCACGGTGACGCCAGAGGTCTTGGATACCCAGTTATTTCCGCCATCCGTGGTTTTGTATATAACGCCCCCCTGACCGACAACAAACCCTGTATTCCCATCCACGGGAAAATCGATATCGAGCATCTCGTCTGTTATAGCGGGAACGGATTTATCCGCCCAGGTCGCACCGCCGTCGTCGGTGCGAATAACGGTGCCGTTTCCGCCGCTGGCAAAACCGATATTGGCGTCCACAAAAATTACCGAATAATAGTTCTCATTGACCGGGTGCGCGACAGGGTTCCAATTTGACCCGCCGTCGGTGGTCCTGAGAAAAGTATTGATGCTGCCAACGATGATGCCGTTATTGGCATCGGTGAAAGCGACGCCGCGCAGGTTATCGGTCACGCCGGAGGTTTGGGGTGACCATGAACCGGTTGAATATTTTTGGATGACACCGGTTTTACCGACCGCCCATCCTGTGTTTGCGTCGAGAAAATACAGGCGATAAAGATCGTCCGAGATGGCCGGGCTGCTATCTGTCCATCCGGCCGAGGCCGATGGGACAGAGGAGAATAGCAGAAAGGCCGTAAGCATCGCGGCGAGACTTAGACCTGCCTTATGTGTTTGATGTTTCGTCAATGAATATCTCTTCTCTTAATTTATGGTGCTATCTGGCATCAAGCTTTAATCCCGTTTAATAAAATTGAACATTATGGCCACCGTGTTGCCTGCGGCGACATTGATCTGATCGTTGTTGGGAGAGACTGCATCTCCACCGCAAATGAGTTGATCCGGAGACACTCCCGTATTGATGCCGCAATATTCGTTGGTGCCGGTACTGCCATCGAAGGCGTTGGTTAATGGCGTCCCGGCATTCAAGGCTGTTTTAATCTGCGCTTTTGTCGAAGTGCCGGAGCCTGTGCTGGCCCATTGCACGCCTTGCCCTGCGGCAAAGCCGTTTGGCTGAAATTCAAAATAATCCGCTGCCGTATCATCGATATTGTCCTGAAAACGGATATCTGTGGCCGCTGATCCTGTGGGGTTTGCAACATAAATGACAAAGGTGTAGACCACTCCGGTCGGGACGGAAATCGAAGTCACTCCGCCGTTACAGGTGGCATCGGCATCAGAACTGGCAAGACAGGTGTCTCCCTGAAAAAGCACTTTGACCAAAGGAAGAATGCTTGTATTGGATTCAAAAGCCCCCATGTCTGGCGCGACACCATTAAAGTTTCCGGAAGTCGCGCCATTTAAATCTGGTTGCGCACCGTCTGATGCGCTGTCGCAAGCGGTGTCGTTACCTGCATTTCCTAAATCACAACCGACTTCAATGGCCGGACTACTGGGTTCAGTCAGATTGAAATTATTGGCACCCACATTGACATAGGCCGGGTCGCTGACAATGGAGTTTGGCCCCAGTCCGCCGCATCCAAAACAGCTTCCCAGCGCATTGCCATTGCTTGTTGGTGAGGCTGGGACATCGTTGTAATCTTCAGTCATGCTGCCACCGTCAATCCGGATGCCGTAACCTGCGCTGCCGGTGATAATGTTGTTTTTGATGATCGCGTTTGCACCCTCCACCGAGAGGCCGTCACCCGCTGCCCCGTGGATGGTATTGTTTGTCACGATGTTGTTCGTACTGATCGCAACTTCATCAAAATTGGTTCGGGTTGAGTTATTACGAATGAGGTTTTTTGAAATTTCCACTCCAGAAGCGAGGCTGACAATACCGCTATACCCTTGTTCACGAATTTCATTTCCGATAATCTTGGTGTTCGTGCCGTTGATCGAAATGAGGAAGCCGCGTTCAAAATTAAAAGCAACAAGGTTCCCTTCTCCTGCTGCGGTTCCGCCGATCACTGCATTCGCACTGTCGATAGAAACGCCACTGCCGTCATTTTGGGCATTACCCGTTGCGGTCGGATCAATGCCGATATAATTCCCGTAAAGCGTTGCGCCTGTGGCGCTCAGGCCAGTGACCGAAACCCCGTGGAGCGTGAAATTGTTGATGACCACATCACGCAGTGTGGTATTGACTGCATTATTGATAATGATCCCATTGCTGCTGCCTGCGCTGGTTCCGTCAATTTCAATTTCTGGCCCCAGGGTATTGGTATTTCCCTGATTGCTGGTCTGTGTGCTGCCATCGATAACGGTGTTTGCGCCTGTAATACTGGGTAGAGCGGAAGTCGGGCTGATACGCCACCAATCGTCTCCGGCATTGTCGATATAGCCTGGATCTGTATTGGGGATATTGAACGAAATCGTTGATCCAGGGTTGCTGTTGGCATAGGTGATACAGTCATGCAAAGAACCGTCGCCCGCATCGGCGGTAATCGTGACTGTGGGGCAGGTGTTAAACCAGTCCAGGTTATTTCCGCTGTTGATCGAGCTTGTCGGATTAACAGGTTTTTGACTTGCGTCCGATCCGGAAGCGTCGGAGTCGGTGACATCGACAAAATCAATGGCTTTTGTGGCGGACGCGCCCAAGACCAGTGACCACTGGGTGCCGGGGCTGTCGGAGACGAGATTGATGCGATCGTCGGCATCGAGGCCATCGAGAGTGAAGGTGCCGTTGATGGTTTGCGTGCCGGTGTTGTCGAATGTGAGGATCACATCTGCCGCATCGTTCGTGCTTTCCGTTTTAGAAAAATTGTTGAAGGTCGTCGAACCGGAAATGCTTTGGTTTGTGCCGTCAAAAACAACTGTTCCGGCCCGTGCGGTGAAGTTCCCCGCATTGCTCCAGTTTCCGGCGACGTTGACGGAATAGTTTGAAGCGGAAACATCTAGGTTTCCGTTGGTGATCGTGAGATTGGAATTGACATCCAAAGCCGCGTCCAGGGTCCATGTGCCTGTGCCGTTGAACATCAGATTGGAGTAAGTATCTCCCACCACGAGATTGGCATAGGCTCCGGCTCCGTCGTAGAGCACGGTGCTGCCGGTGTTGAGCGTGGTGGTTGTGGTTGTGAGGGTCTCGCTGCCTTCCAGTTGGAGTATGCCGTTTGTATCCACCGTTAGAACATCGGGCACGGTTAGGTCGAAGCCGTTCAAGTCCAGCGTACCTTGCGTGAGGGTGAGGTCTTGGCCCGCGCCGTCGAGTGCAGTAGTCATCGCGGAAATGAGCTGAGCCGTGCCGGAAGTCTTGTTGATGGTGAAGAGTCCGTCGGGTAAATCGGCTCCTGCAGTGTCAATGGTCTGTGCACCCGTGCCGTCCAGCGTGATCGTGCCCGTGCCGTTGACGCTTGCATCGGTGGAGCTGAGGTTTCCAGCGAGCGTGAGCGGCCCGTTGATGCCACTGGCGGTTGTGATTGTCAGATTGCCGTTGATATCGAGGGTTCCCGCCGTCACGGTCAGGCCATTCCCACCCATGGTGAGGGTGATATTGTCAAAGGACATTGTGCCGGGCGTGATGGTTTTTGTGCCGAAGTCAAAGATAATCGTGCTGGTGTTGGCGTCCACGGTGCCAGCGATATGTTCCCACTCCTCTATCCCGCTGAAGCCTCCGACCGCGATGGTGTCTCTGATGCTCAGTGTGCCGCCGCCTTTGTTGATCTGTACCGCTGGAACGCCGCCGGTGCCGCCTATGCCGTCCACTTGCAATGTTTGCGCGCCGCCTCCGTCGAACAGGATGCGTCCGGTCCCGTTCACGTCGGCATCGGTGGTGGTGACGTTGCCGGTGACGGCAATCGTCCCTGTGTCGATGTTATTGACGCTGGTGACGGTGAGGTTGCCATCCACATCCATCGTGCCAGTGACCGTCAGCGAATTACCGCCTAGCGCGATACTCACATCGTTGAAGACCATTGAACCAGAATTGACTGTTTTACCTCCTAACTGGAAGGCAATTGTGCTGCCGGTGGTAACGACCGTCCCGGCCGTGTAGATCCAGCCGCTACCACCATCGATCTCGATGGTGTCCTGAATGGTCAATGAACCCCCCGCCTTATTGATCGACACGCCCGGCAAGGCACCGCTGCCCCCACTCGCGGACAGGGTCTGTGTTCCGGAGCCGGTGAACAGAATTACACCTACGCCTCCCACGCTGGTATCTGTGGTCAGTACGCTGCCCGTTACAGCTATGGTGCCTGCGGTGAGGTCGCGCATAGTGGTGATCGTTAAGTTTCCGGTGACATTCATGGTGCCGGTGACCGCCACGTCTGTAGTCGCCGTCGCGGCCATGGTCACATTGTTGAGATCTGCCGCGCCGATATCGACGGTCTTGCCACCCACGTTGTTAAACGTGATCAATCCCGAGTTGTGGATGAATGTCCCAGCTGAGATGGTGAAGTTGCCGGAGATGGTGGTGGTACCGCTGGTGGCGGTGAAGCTTCCGCCGCTCTGTGTGAGCGTGCCGTTGATCGTGATGCTGCCGCTTCCGCCGTCGAAAGTTCCAAGTGATTCCATGCTGGGGGTCGTGACATTTCCACCCGGTGTGAAGCTGTGGCTGGCGGGGATGAATAATTCGGTCCCGGCATTCACGGTGAGGTTGCCGCCACTCACCGAATAAAGAATGTCGCCCGCATCGCTGAAG
>JAJDBT010000083.1 GCA_029261215.1 Nitrospirota bacterium
ATGAGTTTGCTTTGATTGTAGTCATAGGTTTTGTATCGGGCCATTGATTCACCTCAATGAATAAGATTCCAATGGAGGATATTTTAACAAATGACGACCAATATTTACAGCACTTTTTGGGGTTTTCCTACAGCCTCAACGGATATTTTAACCTTCCTGGTCATCATTGAACTATTTCGCAGTTTCATTGAATACTTCAAAGCACACCGCTTCCGACTACACAATATGATGGATCCCGCCATTATTCTCGTCATACGGGAAATGATCGTCAGTCTCTATAAAAACACACATCTTGCACTGCCTGAATTGGCGGGCTTTAGTCTTTTGATTTTATCTCTGGGGATGGTGAGAACCCTTGCCATTCGATTTAGTCCAACGAGAAATATGACCAAATCGGAACCCGTAAGAAGTGCAAGAGCGGCCTAGATTTTAAGAGCGTGCGAAAGATGACCAGTGGACGACAGAGAATAACGCTTTGAAAAAAATCGCTTTAGTGGGCTTTAAGCAGAACTGCCGTGCCTACGGCCGAAACCAGAATGGTTTTATCATCGATCCGATGATAATTAAAAGAAGTCGCCACAACCGCATTGGCCTTGAGGCGGATCGCTTCTTCACGTAAATGTTTCAGGGCTTGAAAAGTCCCCATGCTGAACCGTTTGCGTGAATCGGCTGGAGTCAGGTTCGAAAAGGTCTCATCTGATGCAATCAGTGCATCCGCAGCCACCACGCCAAAATAGGTCGCGATGCGTTTGCCTTCGATCCTCTGCGTGGTGGCAATCAGGACACGAGTCGATTCACTTGTGCTGTTTGAGGGCCCAGGCGATGGCTGCGGCGAAGCTGGCCTGGATTCGGACTCGGAGGCGACACGCACAGAAGGGGCCGAAGGTGGCTCGGTCGTCCCTTGATAAGACGCTTGATCTGCATCCATACGTGAAGGATGCGTCTCTTCAGTAAATTTAAAATCGAGGTTTTGATGAGATTCCGAATCAGAATCTCTCACGGTTTTTGCGAACAAGGGTGCGTGACATTGCACACATGCGTCCGTTTCTCGCTGTTGACACCCACAAGCGGGACAGATCATTTTTTAACTCCTATATCCAAATCAGTATTATTCCGCACAACCCTTCCGTCTATCGACAATCGACCTTCGGCAAACCACTGAATCACTTGTGGAAGCAAGCGGTGCTCCTCAATCAAAATACGCTCCGCCAGGCTGAACTCTGTGTCGTCCGCCTGAATTGGAACCGCAGCTTGGGCAATGACCGGGCCATGATCCATTTTTTCATCCACAAAATGAACGGTGCACCCGCTGAGTTTTACGCCATATTCCAGCGCCTGACGCTGGGCATGCAGCCCCGCAAAAGCCGGTAATAAACTTGGATGAATATTGATCATTCGCCCCCGATAAGGCCCTACCAATTCCGGTGTCAGAAGGCGCATATACCCGGCCAACACAACCAATTTCACCTGATGTGCCTGAAGCGTCTCTAATAAAACAGTATCATAAGCCTCCCGGCTTGGGTAGTCTTTGGGGTCAAAAGCATACGCAGGAATCCCCTGCGCCTTCGCGCGGGCCAGCGCAGGTGCCTCCTGCTTGTTACTGAGAACAACCCCAAGCTGTGCCTGAAGTGAGCCATCCGTTATCGCATCTGTAATGGCCTGCAAATTACTGCCCCGGCCAGAGGCCAAAACCCCCAAAATGAGAGGATCAGACATAATGAACCTGCCCATTTCCTTTGATCACAGTGCCAATCAAGAAGGCCTCCTGTCTAAGACGTTTTAACGTCGCCATCGCGGGTTTGACCTCTTCCGGTGACACGACGAGAATCAATCCTATCCCCATATTGAAGGTTGAAAACATTTCCTCCGCCTCAAGAGACCCTTTTCCCTGTAAAACCTGAAAAATAGGAGGCACCAGCCACTGATTCGTTTGAATCTCCACGGCCGTGCCTTTAGGCAAAATGCGAGGAAGGTTTTCCGTAATCCCCCCCCCAGTAATATGCGCCACTCCCTTTAAAGTCACGCGTTTGATCAAGCGCCGAACCGCTTTCACATAGATCCGGGTCGGCTCCAGCAATTCTTCGCCGAGCGGTCTTGAAAGACCGGGCACGAGATCTTTCACGGTGAGTCCGGCTTGTTCAAAAAAAATCTTTCGGGCAAGGGAAAAGGCATTGCTGTGCAAACCTGAGGACGCCAAACCGATTAAAACATCTTTGGGGCGAATTTTTTGACCATCGATCATCCTCGATTTTTCGACCACTCCCACAGAAAAACCGGCAAGATCATACTCACCTTTTGGATAAGAATCAGGCATTTCAGCCGTCTCTCCGCCAATTAAGGCACACCCGGCTTCAATGCACCCGGCGGCAATGCCTTCAATCACTTTCACCGTCACTTCGGGCAAGAGCTTCCCTGTCGCGAAATAATCCAGAAAAAAAAGCGGCTCTGCGCCACTGACAATGACATCATTGACACACATGGCGACGAGATCGATGCCAACGGTATCGTGTCGGCCTGTTAAAAAAGCGATTTTCAGTTTTGTCCCGACGCCGTCCGTTCCAGACACCAGCACAGGATTTTTGTATTTTTTGGAGCGTAAAGAAAACAGGCCAGAAAAACCACCCAATCCTCCCATGACTTCCGGGCGAAGTGTAGATGCCACCAGAGGTTTAATCCGTTGAACAACCTCGTTCCCTGCCTGAATATCCACCCCTGCTTTTTTATATGCATCCTTGCTCATATGACCTATTTATTTCTCCTTAATTTCATAACGATAGACGGGCCTAAAACATGAAACCCAGTAAAAAAACCACCCAAAACCAATGGATCGGATCTTACCGTATGGCCCCATAAAGATCAAATAAGGCACGCAGATTTAATCCTGAAGAATTGAAGCCAATGATTGACATTTTTTGGCCTAAAGCATATCCTCATAGCCTTTTAGGGTCTAGAATATGTTCTTTTGTGCTCCGTCTCAAACGACGTACAACACAAAAATGAAATCCACTACAAAACGATTCAAACAAGCGGCCTGTGCTTTGTGCTCGATTTTATGTCTCGCAAGCTCGGCTTTGTCCGCTCAGGGCATTGAAGGGAATATAGACGATGTGGCCCGCGCCATCCTAACCTACTTCCCGAAAGTCACCGGAAAAGTCACTGCAACCCATCAAAACGAAATTGAAGTCCAGATTCAATCGGGGCAAGGCCTTTCCGAGGGCGTTCTACTCAGCGTTTTCAGAGAAGAAGAGGCCTTTCACCATCCCGTCACCAATGTGCCGCTGGGACGCTTTGAAGGGCACGTGGGCATCATTGAAGTCATCCGATTTGAAGCACCGCGACTCATTGCGAAGAGCATCGACCCCTTGATAAAAATTGAAGTGGGAGACCTCGTGCGACTTCCCTCGACAAAAATTCCTGTGGCCATCTCCACCCGATCTAAAAACGATCATGCCTTTTTACAAAACGAACTGGCGGCAGCCTTGTTGGATACAGGCCGTTTCCAGATTGATCCGCTCTCACCGGGAACAGACATGAATACCGCTTTAAACCAAAAAAACCGTTATTATATTGAGCTGACCACAGATCGAGTAGATGGGGTATTTTCGATGCACCTTCAACTGCAAAACACAGCAACAGGCACACAACTCGCAAACCTGGATGTCATGATTCATCAATCTGAACAAAGTGATCTGATCCTGGAAAACTTACAATTTAAACTTTTCGAACAACGGCAGAAAAGCAATTCAAATGACTGATTCCCCCCACTCGGATAATGTAGAAGAAGCCCTCCTCGAACAAATTGACCGGGAGAATCTGCCAAAACACGTCGCGATCATTATGGATGGCAATGGGCGCTGGGCCGCGCAAAGACACCTGCCACGCATCGCAGGCCATCGGGAAGGGATCAAGTCGGTACGGGAGATCGTGACCGTTTCCCGTAAACTCGGCATCAAGGCACTCACACTTTACGCCTTCTCCAATGAAAACTGGAATCGCCCAATGAAAGAAATCACACAGCTGATGATTCTGCTGGAGCGATTTCTGAATAAAGAACTGAAGACCATGATGGAAAATGGAATACGATTTCGTGCCATTGGGCAAATTGACCGTTTACAGGATTCAGTGGCCAAACTGATCCATTCTGTGGAAGATAAAACCAAAGACAACAATAGAATGACGCTCATCCTCGCGTTAAGCTATGGTGGGCGCACCGAAATTCTTGACGCCATCAAAAAAGCCTGTACAGACATTCAAAAAGAAAAACTCTCGATCAAGGATCTTGATGAAAAATCCTTCTCGCAATACCTCTATACAAAGGATATTCCCGACCCGGATCTGATGATCCGGACAAGCGGGGAGGTCCGTGTCAGCAACTTCCTCCTCTGGCAGGTCGCTTATACAGAGCTTTATTTTACAAAAACACCCTGGCCAGATTTCAGGAAAAGAGATTTTCTGCAAGCGATTTGCGACTATCAAGGTCGGGAACGTCGATTTGGGCTGGTTTCTGGGGAGCAGGATCATTAAAGCAAGTCGCCTGCTCACGGCATTCATCCTCTTGCCCGTACTTTGGGGAATCATCTGGTTTCTCCCCTCTTTTTATTTTTTTCTTTTTATTGTTATTCTCATTTTGCGGGTTCAATATGAATTTTACCTGCTCTTTTATGACCCTCCGCAAAAACAACCCATGGCATTGGGACTCTTTTTAGGCCTCGTCCTCGCCACAACTCTCTATTTTCAAATGCCGATGGCCGGGGTCACCCTCCTCTTTTCATTGATGACGATTTTTCTCTATGCCCTTTTTACCTTTCAAGACATACAAAAAACATTTACCGAATCCGCTGTCCTTTTTTTAGGCTTGGCCTATTTGCCGGGTTTTGTCAGCCATCTTTTTTTGATTCGTGATCTACCCGAAGGCCAAGGACTGATTATTCTGGTCCTTTTGATGACCTGGGGTGGAGATGCAGGCGCATACTATGTGGGCAGGGCACTCGGAAAAAGAAAATTGTCCCCAAGGGTGAGTCCAAACAAAACCGTCGCGGGGGCAATGGGCGGATTTATAACCACCTGCATCAGTGGCGTCCTCGCAAAATATACATTTTTGACAATACTCTCCTGGGGAGACGTCGCCGCGCTTTCACTCTTGCTCGGCATTTTTGGACAACTGGGCGACTTAACAGAATCAATGCTCAAACGTGCGGCAGGCGTAAAAGACTCCAGCAGCATTATCCCCGCGCATGGCGGCCTGTTCGATAAACTCGACAGCATTGCCTTTGCCGCGCCCCTCCTCTATTATTATATGAGATGGATGCACTAAACGAAGCATCCTCATCAAAAACGAAGGGGACTGCTTTTCATACATCCAATGAATACCTTACAAACACTGGATTTTCAGATCATATGAAAAAAATCGTCATCCTCGGTGCGACCGGCTCCATAGGGACAAGTACGCTCGATATTATCCGCCGTTTCCCTGACCAGTTTCAGGTTGTGGGTCTCACCGCCAAATCGAGTGATGAGAAACTCGAATTTCTGATCAAACAATTCCACCCGAGTCTTGTTGCTTTGCAGGATGAACGCTCTGCCACAAATTTAAGAAAACGCCTCTCCCATTCGGGGACAGAAGTGCTCTCCGGAGAAAAAGGAATTCTCGAAGTCGCACGACACTCTGAAGCGGATCTGGTCATTTCCGCCATTGTCGGGGCTGCGGGGCTCCTGCCCACACTGTCTGCCATACAAGCAAAAAAACTGGTTGCCATCGCCAATAAAGAACCCCTGGTCATGGCAGGTGAAATCATACAGCGTGAAGCAGCATTAAACGGGGTTTCCATTTTACCCATCGACAGTGAACATTCCGCTATTTTTCAGGTCTTGAACGGAGAAGAACATAGAACAATAAAAAAGATTATTCTGACAGCCTCGGGGGGGCCACTGCTTCGGTTTTCAAAGGAGATGAAAGAAAACGTAAGCCCGGAAGAAGCTCTGGCGCATCCCAATTGGGAAATGGGGCCGAAAATTTCGATCGATTCTGCCACCCTGATGAACAAAGGGCTTGAAATCATTGAAGCCAAATGGCTTTTTGATCTGCCAGCTAAAAAAATCGATGTGGTGATCCACCCGCAATCCATTATCCATTCGATGGTCGAATTTGTTGATCGTTCAGTGGTCGCACAGTTAGGGCTTCCGGATATGCGAACCCCGATATCCTATGTATTGCATTACCCACATCGTGCAGCCATTTCACTGCCTTCGCTTGACTTGACAGAGGTAGGAACGCTAACATTTGAAAAACCGGATACGGACGCATTTCCCCTCTTGAAAACCGCATACGCGGCATTGGAAGGCGGCGGGACGCTCCCGGCCGTTTTAAACGCAGCCAATGAAGAGGCCGTCACCGCATTTTTAGAGAAACGAATCAGTTTCGGCATGATTAATCACGTCATACAACAAACCCTTGAGGCACACATCCCCCAAGTCACTAAAACCCTGGATGACGTGCTCGAAGCGGATCGTTGGGCTCGATTGGAAGGAAAACGATGGATCAAGCAATCTCCAGTCTGTTAATTTTGAAACAGGGGGCTTATGTTTAGCGTTACAGCCATTTTAACCTTTATCGCCGTTCTCGGCGTCCTCGTCGGTATCCACGAATTTGGGCACTACATCGTCGCCAGGATGTGCGGAGTTCAGGTTGAAACCTTTTCACTGGGATTCGGACCCAAAATCGCTTCAAAGAAAATAGGCCCGACCGAATACTGCTTGTCGATTATTCCCTTGGGAGGATACGTCCGGATGCTCGGAGACGATCCCAACGAAGAAATTCCTGAGGATGAAAAAGATCGCTCCTTTCTCTCCCAGCCTGTACGCAAAAAAATTGCTATCGTTCTTGCCGGACCGGCATTCAATCTGCTCTTGGCCATCGTGATCTACTCAGGTATTTACATGACCGGCTTTCCAACCGTCACTGCAGTTATTGGAGAAGTACAGGCAGATTCTGCCGCCGAGGCGGGCGGAATACAGACTGGAGATAAGGTTCTCACAATCGAAAACCAAGAAATTGATGATTGGGAAGGCGTTCGGGAAACTGTTCAGAAAAGCAGCGGGAAAATGCTTCATTTTTTGGTTCAGCGAGATGGAAAGGAAGTCGACTTGAACATCACGCCACAACTGAAGGAGAGCACAGATGTTTTTGGCGATGCTCAACCTCACTGGCTGATTGGTATCACGCCAAAAGGCGATCAAATTACCAAACGCTACAATCCCGTTAAAGCCATTTATCTCGGGATCGAAAATACAGCGAAGCTCACCTATTTAACCGTCAAAGGGATCTTCAAAATGATTATGGGGAAGATTTCCTCAGATAGTCTGGGCGGCCCCATTCTGATTGCACAAATTGCCGGAGAACAGGCAGAACGGGGTTTTTCAAATGTGATTCTTTTCGTCGCCATGTTGAGTATCAATCTCGGCGTACTCAACCTCTTTCCGATTCCGGTTTTAGATGGCGGACACCTGGTCTTTTTCACAATGGAAGGCATTATGGGACGCCCCGTGAGTCTAAAAATGCGGGAAATTGCCCAACAAGTCGGTCTATTCCTGATTATTTCCTTAATGGTCTTTGCTTTTTATAACGATATCATGCGTGTCTTTGTGAAGCCGGGCTAATGTCAGAACACTTAAAAATCATACGTCGCAAAACAAAACAAGTCTCGGTCGGGGATGTAAAAATCGGGGGAGACGCGCCCATTGTGGTGCAATCGATGACCACGACAGACACCCGAGATATTGCCGCCACCGTGGCTGAGATTCACCGACTTGAAGCGGCAGGCTGTGAAATTGTCCGGGTCACTGTCCCCGATCAAGCCTGTGCAGAAGCCCTTCCCAAGATCCGGGAACAAATCAACATCCCACTGATTGCGGACATTCATTTTAACTACAAAATGGCCCTCATGGCCCTTGATGCGAAGGTGGAAGGGTTGCGACTCAACCCTGGAAACATCGGAACGCGTGACCGCGTCGAACGGGTTGTCAAACAAGCAAAAGATCAAGGGGTTTCCATCCGCATCGGCGTTAATGCCGGATCTCTGGAAAAACACCTTTTAGAAAAGTACGGCTATCCCACCGCAGAGGCCATGGTGGAATCCGCAGCCTACCACATCGAAATTCTCGAATCCCTCGGCTTTTATGAAACAAAGGTCTCCTTAAAAGCCTCGCACGTCGGACTCGCCGTTGAAGCCTACCGTCTCTTTTCCGCCCGCTTTGATTATCCCCTTCATCTCGGGATTACCGAAGCAGGCACAGCCGCAACAGGCGCAATAAAGTCGGCCGTCGGTCTGGGCATACTCCTTTCCGAGGGCATCGGGGATACCATCCGCATTTCGCTCGCGGCCGACCCTGTGGAGGAAATTCGTGTGGGTTTTGAAATTCTCAAAGCGCTCCATTTAAGAAAACGGGGCGTCAACGTCATCGCCTGTCCCACATGCGGCCGATTGGAATTTGATGTCATTCAACTGGCAGCGGTTATCGAAAAGCGGCTGTCTCACATTACGGAACCGATTGATGTTTCCATCCTCGGCTGTGTGGTCAACGGCATCGGAGAGGGAAAAGAAGCGGACATCGGGATCGCAGGCGGTCATAGCGGCAGCCTCCTTTTTAGAAAAGGAAAAATTATCAGGAAAGTCCCTTCTGAAGGGCTTGAAGCCGCGTTGATTGAGGAAGTCGAGCAAATCGCCCTGGAACGAAGAGAAGCCAGAAAACAACACACACTTACAACATGATGCACTGCTTTTCCCATCAACGCACCCAAAAGAAGGTTCGCCCCAATGCCTGATAAAACTGCGGTACTGCTCATGGCTCATGGCGCGCCTGAATCGCTCAACGGGATTCCAGACTATCTTCAACACATTATGAAAGGACGGCCCCCTTCTGAAGAAGTGATCGGGCAAGTCAAAGAGCGCTACAGTCTTGTGGGTGGAAAATCACCGCTGCTGGAAATCACCCAAAACCAGGCTGCCGCGCTTGAAGCCCGACTCAATCAGGCTACAAACGCCTTCAAAGTTTATATCGGAATGCGGCACTGGCACCCTTTTATTGATGAAACGGTTCAACAAATCGCGAAAGATCAACCCGCGCGTTTGGTCGCCATCAGCCTTGCGCCGCAATATTCCAGCTTGAGTGTTGAAGCCTATAATCAAACCCTCAAAAAAGCCATGACCTCAGCAAACCTGAACATTCCCGTACAAATGGTCAAAAGCTGGTTCAAACAAGCTGAACTCATTGGCGCATTTTGCGAAAAGATTCAGGAAGCACTTGACCAATATGACGATGCCACACGTTCTCACGTCCATCTTCTTTTTACCGCACATTCTCTGCCAGAAACGGTTTTAGAACAAGGCGACCCATACCCTCAGGAAGTGGAAGGGACGGTTTCTGCCATTCTTAAACAACTTCATTTTGATGCGGCCTTAAAAAACTGGTCCTTTGCTTTTCAAAGCCAGGGCTTCCGAGGGGGGAAATGGCTCGGCCCGGATGTCGAAAAAGTACTGGGCACACTCGGAGAAGCAGGAAAAAATGACGTCCTTGTTGTTCCAATCGGCTTTGTCTGTGACCATGTCGAAATTCTATACGATGTGGATATCCTCTATAAAGGATTAGCGGCCTCACAGGGCATCTCACTCCGTAGAACGGCATCATTAAATGCCATGCCGACTTTTATAGAGGCCCTCGCCAAAGTGGTTCAAGCGAATAGTTAAAAACCGCGGGCCTCAACACCACTTTTCAGGCCCCTGCTTTAATCATACAATCAGCCTGTTTTGTGAATCTGACCTCAAAACAACTTCCTTTGCGGCAGAAGATAAATATGATATCTTTTTTCTGACGCATACAGCCCCTTTAAAAAAGAGCGCCAGTTCCTCAACAACACCATGACTTATGAATAAACCAAAACTGCTCATCATCGACGATGACGAAAACATCTTAAAGCAGATGAAGTGGGCGCTTTCAGAAACCTATGATGTTTTTTTAGCTGAAAATCGGAAAAAAGGCCTGGATCTTTTTCGTCGAGAATTGCCACTCATCGTCACCCTCGATTTGGGCCTTCCCCCCTATCCCCGCGATGCGACAGAAGGGCTTCGAGCTTTATCTGAAATGCTGGAGATGAATCCAAAAGCTAAAATACTCGTTGTCAGCGGAAATGCGGATCAGGCCAATGCCCTTCAAGCCATCGAACAGGGCGCTTATGATTTTTTTAAAAAGCCTATTGAAATTAACGAAATAGAGGTCACACTTCGCCGGGCTTTAAACCTTTATTCCCTCGAAGAAGAAAACCGTCAGCTCAAAAAACGACCTGTGGTCGGCAGCGGCATGATTGGGGCCAGCCGCGCCATGGAAGACCTACACAAAACGATCAGAAAAATTGCCACCAACAGTTTTCCCGTGCTGATTAACGGAGAGAGCGGGACAGGAAAAGAACTGATTGCCCACGCCATTCACCAACAAAGTGAACGTTCGGACAAACCCTTTGTTGCCATTAATTGTGGCGCCATTCCTGAAAACCTGATGGAAAGCGAACTCTTTGGGCATGAAAAAGGCTCTTTCACCGGAGCGCATGCCCAACGAAAAGGACGGCTTGAGTTTGCGGCAGGCGGCACCCTCTTTCTCGATGAGATCGGAGAACTGGGTCTGAGCCTGCAGGTCAAGCTGCTTCGATTTTTACAGGAAAAAACACTGGAACGGGTCGGAGGCCGAAAGAGTTATGAAATTGACGCCCGAATTTTAGCCGCCACCAACCGGGATTTACTGGAACTCACAAAAACGGGGGGCTTTCGTGAGGACCTCTACTACCGGCTCAGTGTCGTCTCGATTACCAGCCCACCCCTTCGAGAAAGAGAGGGCGACCTCCTTTTACTCACACACGCATTTATTGACCGTTTTTCTGAGGAAGCCCGCAAACGGGTCAAAGGCTTAACAAAAGAAGCCATAGAGGCACTATCCACCTACAACTGGCCTGGAAATATTCGAGAGTTAGAAAATAAAATTAAACGCGCCGTTGTAATGACAGAAAGTCCACGTCTGACGGCAGAGGACCTAGAACTGGCCAATCAATCCGGGCCTCTGCCACTCCCGCGATTAAGAGATGCCAAAGATCAACTTGAACGTGAACTAATCGAAGAGGCGCTCAAACGCTTCGGTGGCAATATTACACATTCGGCTTCTGCCTTGGGCATTTCGAGGCAAGCCTTTCATGACATCCTCACGAAACATCAAATTGAACGCCCCAGCTAAATAGATTCATCCTCCAATCAAATACCCCTTCCCCCGACAAAACGATCATCAAACTAAAAAGAGGGATCGACCCAGGTTTTACCTCAATTTAAGCACGTCCAAACGATATCTCTAACGAGAGAGTACGAATGGAGAAGTCTGATTCCTTTGTCTTCCGGTTTTTGTTTTTTCCGCCCGGTGACTCAGGATTAAGACATCGATTATTTCACCACAAACAAGGCACCGCCAGATCGGCAGGTTTACTCTGCCTCCATCATCAATCAAACAATCATTGATCATCATCCCCTCACATCGGTCACAGCTCATCCTTTTCTCCTTTCCACTACCCGATTGCACGTTGTATTTCACGCCGGATTTCAATGTTTAATAAGTGCTCACCTTCTCTTTCTATCGCTTGGCAATAGAGTGGACATCGGGGATATTGATGCGTGGTACAAAAATCCCTCAAGACCAAGGCGCTCGGTTCAGGAACCATTCGGGAAGACCGGCATTCATACTTTCTAAGGCCGTCCTGCCCTTTTTTTAAATATGGACAATGCATTTGCTCCTCCTTTTTTGAGATGATTTAATCAAACAACACAGATTTGTCTTTTTTTTTCTTCCTTCATCAAGACAAAAATATCGTACTCTTGTTAGAATTAGATGACTATAATGTGAAGTTTCTGTGAACTCTTCGGTTTGCAGACCTTACAGCGTCAGAACGCGCTTTTTTATTTTTGAAGTAGAGAATTTAAAGAGTGAATTGGATGAAAGACGTACAAAATATGAAGCGAGGATTTCGGCTGGACAAACCACCTTTGGCAGGACTTTAAATTAGAAGCGGCCTAGAAAACGTCTTTTTTCCCGGTCTTTGGCGCACCGAATCCCTAAAAAAGGGAGACGCATTTCAGCTTTGACATTCTGGCGGTAGGATAGACGGGAAAAAATAGAAAGCGCATAATGCCCTGACTCACCATAGGCGTCTCCTTTTGCGACCTTAAATTGCTGACCAAAATCATCAGAATCGTAATCACTGCCAGGATAAGGCTGATACCAATCCGCCGTCCATTCCATTATATTCCCGTTTAAATCATAAACATCGTAGACACTTCGATCTTCGATAAAACGGCCAACCATCATGATACCACCATGCGCACCGGCACTGACGTTTGCTTTTTTACCGTCAAATTCATTGCCCCAGACATAAAGATTTCCATTTGGGCCACGAGCCGCTTTCTCCCATTCCGATTCTGTGGGAAGCCTTTTATCCAGCCATTGGCAGTAATCTCGTGCTTCATACCAATTGACTTCAATCACGGGGAGCAGCGCCTGACCCTCAGGATAAGATTCTCCCTTCCAATAGGGTGGCGGTCTTCTTTTTTTTTCTTGAACAAAGCGCTGATAATCTTCATTGGTCACTTCAAAGCGGTCGATGTAAAAATCATCAATAAAAAGCGTGCGCTGTGGATGTTCATCCAGATAAAAAGGCTTTTTATTCCCCAACTCCCCGCCCGTTTCAATCTCCCCAGGGAGGTCATTGCTACCCATGATAAATGGGCCGGCCGGAATAAGGAGCATTTGGGGAGGCACCTCTTCTTTCCCGGGTAAAAAAGAAAAAACACCGGCCACGATGAGAGATAGAAAAAGAAATAGATATATTTTGAGGGACATAGGATGTACTCCGTCAAGATTTTTTTGATGGAGTACTACTTTAAATAATTGACCATCAAGTACAGAGGAGAACGTCCAATCATCAAAACAGACACTGCGCAGGCCACTACTTTTCGCCATTCTCAACAGAGTGTGCATCCGTATTATGGTTCATATCAAAACCATGACAACGGAGATTACATCCAGGACCCCGGTGGCGTTTATTTGGGTCAGTTGCGTGGTCAAAATCGTTATCATTGTCAGCCCCGACTTGGCCACCCAATGGGCCATTGACAATTGCCCCAGCCCCCCACATGGGTTGATCCGGCACGCGGTTTCCCTTGATATTGGGCTGAAAATTAAGCAGATGGCTGTTCGTTTCATGTCCGGGGTTATCTGCCATAAACTCAGGCGTGTTCATGCCGACAAAGACGGTATTACCTGCTTCAACATTACTGTGCACATTATTGTGGCACTCGTGACAACGCGCATTCGTTCGCCCAATGAGGTGAAGCATATGTAGGTTCCCGCCTGTTGTCCCTTGGCCATCCACATTCGTGGTTCCACAACGATAAAAATTGGTAAGCCGGTTTTTTGGAGGGGGCGTCCCAACGTTGGGGCCTGACGAGGGCGGACAATTTTGGGTCTCCCAATAGGGCGTAATAAAAGCCGATTCATTGTGGCAGTTAAAACAAAGCGCAAAGTTTTGAGGATTGTATTGACCCGTCACTGTGCCCGGCGGTTTGGTTTCTGCCGTGCCCATATTTGTATCGTAGTTCGCCCTTAAAATACGTTTATAGATGGAACCATGCGGACCCTGGGCCGTTTTTGGGTCATTCAGGGATGAGGTCCGAACCCCGCTTGGCTCTTCCGGAATACTCGGTGAGCGGTCTGTGTCGCGTCGATAGGCTTTTCCACGGGTATCGTCAAAACTGATCGGGCCGGGGTAATCGGGAAAATTAATCCCGACAGGAAAACCACCCGCCAGTCCCTTAAACAAGGGAAAGCCGCCCACAAAGGTCCCAAAGAGATCGGTATTGTGGCAATCCGGGCATTGCAGAGTCGCCTGACGTGAAAGTCCGCCAGAACCGTCAGAACCGCTCACGCGGCCATTGCCGTCAAAATTAGCCTGGGAACCAAAGCCGCCCATCAGTTGCCCCTGCTGTGAAGGTACGTCCACAAAGAGATTAAAGTTGTTCAAAACCCCAGATTGATTTTTACCCAAATCCGCGACAGGATGGTAGGACGTATTAATTGTGGGTGGATTCGGATCAGGGATCAAGGGGCCTGCCGGATTTCCCGTGTTCGGGACTTTGAAATTATCCAGATAAAAGGGCGTTGAAGTCGGATCAAATTCTTTGCGTTTATTACTGCCATGTGCGTTGACGCCAAGGGCCGGATTGATCGGGCTGTTTCCACGGGCTTGAACCAGTTTGCCCGTCCCCAAAGCGGTAAAAAGCGATTCACGGACATGATTGTTAAAGGTGTTCCCATGACAACGTAAACACACCTCGAAAAGCCAAGGTTCTCGCGGGTCACTGGCACCTCTCACCGTACTTGCCACAATTTGGCTTCGAATGGTAATCCCCGGTATGCCCTGGAAACGGTTTCGTCGTGTAACGCGGTGCATGTTGTGACAATCGACACACTCGACATGGGAGGTATCCGGGGTATTTGGCACCCCAGGGTTCAGATTGGTGTCCTTATTATTTACTGGACTTTGAAACGGTCCACCGAAAAAGGACGGCACCAAGTTATCACTGCCCAGCTGAACGCCTTCTTTCGGATCGTCCACAAAAACTGGCTGATGACCAAGACCTAGGGTCAGATCCATCGCACTTCCTGTGGGAGAAGTCCCGTGGTTGCCATTGCCTTCGCGATCTCTGAAGAACTGACTCCGAATATCCGGGGCCCGTGTCGGCGCCTGAAGAATCGAGGTTTCCTGCGGTTGGTGACATTGGAAACAGGTGGTTTCGATGGACACATTTCCAACAGGATCTACGCCCTCCCGTAAAATACGGATGGCCCCTTGACGGGTATGCGGATCATGGCATACCAAGCAGGCGCGTTCCGCGACAACGGGCGCTTCACCATCATGCAGGTTTGTCGCTCCCGGCTTCAATCGACTATCATCAAAAACACCCGTTTGCCGGTCGCCAAAATGAGAATTCAGTTCGTCGGGATTATAGGGCCACCCCGGTTTATCGTGACAGAACAAACATAAAATCGCACCACCTTCATTCGGCGGTGCCGCGCGATTTGGACCACCCACCCTTTTTTCAGACTGACTAGTCGCGAAAGTACGAGATTGGAGTCGATTCGCCCTCAAAAATTTTGGAAAATCGACCTGATGTGGGTTATGGCAAGAGGTACATTGCACGGAATCAAATACATTGCTGTCATTACCGGATGCGCGGCGCAATGGGGCAATCGGGGTCGGCGTACTTTGAGTGAAGGGACGATGAAGCGGTGGTCCCGGATTAACAAACTCGACATCTTTTGCAATTAAAGCCCCGTCAAAGCGCATTGAAATGGGATGATCATTCCTCAAATCCCTTCCCAAAGCACGTGTATTCTGAGAGGTTGCACCTTCGCCAACCGGTATACTGCCAAAAGGCCCTGCTGGGCTTTGGCCTGTTGGATATTCCATTGCATATTCCCCGTTCAGCCCGCCGCTGCCCGCTTTATTTAAGACACTACCCAGGGCAATGGTGCCGTCATGACAGGAAAGACATAAGCGGGAATACCCTGTGGGATGTCCTGGATTGTTTGGAACGGCCTCAAAGGATTTACTCCAGACCTGATCGTACATCTGATATTGGGCCTTGGAGAGGTTTCGATTCCAGATCGGGGCGCGAATCGCAATGCCTTCACGGCTTGCGCCATGCGGCGTGTGACAGAAAACACAGACTTCTGTTGTCCCATTCGACAGGGAAGATTTAATATTTCGTTGTTGATCCGGGCTAAAGATTTCTTCAAACAGCTGCTGTTGTGTCGCATCCAGGGGAACAGCGGAAAGATTATGTTTTGTCGCGCTGACATCTTCTGTAAAGGGCTCAGAAGTGGGTTGTGCCCAGGAAGGCTGGTCTGAAGACAAAAAGAGTCCCACACCTATGATCACCGGCAACAAAACAAGGAGCGAAAAGGGGAACCCCCTTAAAGACGCGACACTTCTAATCATCGAACAGATTTTTTTCATGAATAGAGACGACCCTTCCTAAAGACAGGTGAATATAATCAGCACACTATTTTTTGTCAACCAAAAGCCCTCATCCAGCAGGAAGCGCTTCGATCAACTGAAAAACCTGTATACGTTTATTATAAGCATCTGCCACATAAATTTGTCCACCCTGAGCCACAGCAATACCTGCAGGAAGCCAAAATGCCCCAGGATCTCCACCGGATTTTCCGAAATTTAACAACAACTCTCCAGAAGGGTTAAAAACTTGCACCGTATCATACAGGGTATCGACCACATAAATATTTTTGTTACGATCTACGGCAATCCCTTTGGGACGGGAAAACTGCCCCAACTGGCTGCCCAAACTCCCCAACTGGGATTTAAACTGCCCATCAGCCCCAAATACTTGCACGCGAAAATTGAGGGAGTCCGAAACATATAAATCTCCTTCTGAATCCACAGTGGCATAGGTTGGAAAATTAAAGGCACCCGACTCAATGCCTCTTTTTCCGATGACCCCTTTCGCTTCGCCTTCAAGGGAATAGACTAAAATTTGGTGCCCCATCGTATCAACAACATACAGCCGTTCACGCCCGCGATCTATGGCAATCCCGGAAATCCGTTTGGCGCGCTCATCATTTCCAATCACGCGAACCATCTTTTTTTCCTGATTAAAAACAAATACCCGGTTTAAGTCCGTATCGGAAACATAGAGCAGACCCAAAGCATCGACTGCGACACCAATCGGATTTTGCAAACGTTCTGTTTGTGTAATTTGATAAAGCTGATGATATTTTTTGTGCTTCACATCAAAATAATGAACGACCTGTAAACCTGTATCCGCAACAAAAACCCCGCCACCAGCATCCACTGCAACACCGGAAGGCCGAATAATGTAAGGGGTTTTTCCTTTACCAAAAACGAACTGAACCACCCGCTTAAACCAGGATGGCTCAAGTCCGATGTCTGCCGGTTTTGACCAGGTACTCACATAGGAAATCTTGGGCGCATCCGGAGGTTTTGGCCAAAAAATCACGGTTTTTTCTTTAACCGGCGCACTTGCGCAGGCCGCAAGAAACATCAGAACAAAAAGGATTCCACATTTTCTAAGGGATTGATATCGCATTTTATTTAAAAAGACCTGCTGGCACGCACAGAAAGGATCTGGCTTTCAAAATTAACATCTGTGGCACTTATTGCGGTTTCTTTACTCCATTGCCCGTATGCGCTCAATAAGAATTTTCCAATCTGATAGGTCATGGATCCGGTTGTTTGCAAGGTATCCCGATCGACAGAAAGCGCCCCACCGCCCTCAGTCCGCTCCTGGCTGGCTCGCCCGGAAAAAGAAAACGATGTATCGCCAATAAAGAAGCTCCAATTCAACTCTTCATAGAAAATATTTGAATCGTTGTAAAACCCGCCGGGGTAATTCTGTCGGGTATAACCTGCAGAAAACATCGCACCAGGCATAAAATAATAGTTTCCTCGGCCATCCAGCAAAAAGTTTGCTCCGGCAGCACCGAAACCGTCTATTTTTGTGTAACTCGCCGTCGACTGAAGAAGCAGGCTGTCCTCATCTCTAAAAATCCCTCTAAAATAACTGGAATCTGCATTCACCTGAAAAAGGTGAGAACGTTGATCACCTACATCCTGAACCTGTACATTTCCTCCGGTGTGACTTCGATTCAAGTCGTTCAAAGTGTAGCCCAGGGTAACATGAATATAGCGCACCTGAGTATTTTCGACGCTGAAGGCAATGGTGTGCATGGTGTCTTTGGATTCACCCTGGCCATCGGTATCTGAAAGCCCGTAACTCACGGCATAACGGCTAGAATACCGAATCGACTCTACTGCACGGGTATAATCCATATTCCCTCGATATCGGGTATAATTCGTGCTGATATCCGTTCCGAGGGCACCTCCCGTTGTTTCTGTCATGCCATAGGATGCACCAAATCCACTTGAAAAACCAAAAAATGGGCGGTAGTTCAAATTGTAGTCAAAGTATGGCGAAGTCGTAACCGAGTCACTAATATCAAAGCGAAAATAGCGCGCGCTCATCACCATGTCCAATTCCTCCGTTGGACGATAGGAGCCACTCCAAAAGGCATTCTGTTGACTGATACTCGGCCCGCCCGATACTCCGGGCGATTCAGTCAGGTTTATCCGGGCGTGCGTCCCCCACTTCACAGAAGGCGTGTAGGAAAGTGACCCGCTAAATCCACTTTCCGGCCTAATCGAAACACCGGATGCACTGCCTCCTAATTTATCTGCCAAACGCCAGTTTGTCGTGACAATGAGTGCCTGCGCAGGTCGGCTGGTCGTATCAAGATTAATCGTATGTGAGCCCACTTCTGTTGAAGATGCTGATGCAAAATTAGCAATTTCAGCTTTCTGATATTGATACCGGGCAATCAGCGAAGTCTCCTGAAACTGCCCGCTCGATTCCAGATTAAAAAAACGATTGATCGTATTCGGCAAGCGGTTCGTATCGTCCGTTGCCTTTAATTCTGACTGATTATACGAGACAGCGAGTCTCGGTAAACTCGGGAGGGAAAGCGCCCAGTTTCCACCCAAAGTCGTCACCCGATCCTTCACATCAAAAGCTGTCTGGGGTCCAAGAGGATCCACAGAATTTGTCCGGTTCATTTGCTGATAATAAAGGCTCAACGGCGAAACAAAAGGGAAGAGGTTCATGTGCACAGAATAATCGTTAAATGCAAAATCCTGATCCGCCTGCTCTCCTCCTGTGTCCGTATTTTGCTTTAAATACGTTCCATTTAAAAGAAGGGTTCCGAGGCGGGGATCAAAAATTTCACCAAAATTGTGTAGATTATATCGCTGTTGAAAGAGCGTGGTTTCTTGCGTGCTATTGTTTTGCTCTGTCTTTGATTCTGTGTAACTGAAATCGAGAGACCCGCCTAAATTAATAAATCGGCCTTCTGCCTGTCGTGGCAGGAAAAACACTAAAACGACCATGCCCAGCCAAATGTATTCTCTCTTCCCCAAACGGAGCTCCCTACTTAAAAATACTTATTCAAACAAATCAGTCATCGCGTGTACTAAAAATAATTATTCGTGAGCCGTTGTCACCGGCACAAGATCTTCATATATCTGGATATCAGCCCCTTGAGTCATCTCTGCCAAACTTTTAAGTCGATCTGATTCAGACATATCGGAAAAACGTTCCCATGATTTTTGAATGACAACGGATCGTGCAACCCCGTTTTTAATATCTTTTAACTTCAAGGATTTTTTGGAAAGTGCCTCGTCAAAATCCTGGGTAGACTTAAAGCGATTCCGAATTTTTAAAACCCCGGCCTCGATTTCTTCCTCAGTCACATTCAAGTCACTTTTCAGAGCATCCTGATACAAGAGCTCTTCTTCAATGAGTTTTGTTAAAACCTCTATCCGAAGCGATGCCATACGCACAGCAGAAAGCTCTCGATGCCCAATCTGGCGCAAATACGATTGAAGCGCCTCATTAACAGATCCCTCGCTAATGGGTATTTTATTCACCTCGGCCAGGGTCAACGCATACGCCGAGGAAATCAGCATACTCCCCCCTAAAACAGCTGCGCATACCAAGCGCCGTAAGCGGGGAACAGGCCTTATATTTTTCAAAAAAAAGGGTTTCATTTTTTATGACAACTCAAACAAATCAGACTTCTTGAATTTCGATCTTGAGAATCCGGGTTTGGCCGCGAAGCCAAGCGTAGAAAAAGGGAATTGTTAATCGTCTCGGCATTGACCGGCTCTGAAAGAACAGGTTGTCCACCCGGGCGACTCGCCTCATGAGGATTATGACATGACGCACATTCAATGTAAGGCGCGTCCGGCCGACTGGGGTCGGAAGGATAGGCCCGAATCCGATCCCGTTTATCGAGAGGTAAATTCGCGCCTCCGGGATCACGATCAATCCACATCACGCCTCCGCTCCCCGGAATCCGACCGCCCTTTGTCGTAATATTCGTCAGAATTTCGCTAAATTGAGGATCCGTTCTCGGAATTTCCATGCTGATGGGATGATCGTCTCTCAAGTCAAGTCCCAGGTTCGGAAACGGCTCAGCACCAAAGGACGCATTTGGCCCGGAACCAAAACGATC
The DNA here is from genome assembly GCA_029261215.1 of Nitrospirota bacterium. Classification (GTDB taxonomy): domain Bacteria; phylum Nitrospirota; class Nitrospiria; order SBBL01; family JAADHI01; genus JAADHI01. Next base: position 20,191 of record JAJDBT010000083.1, read on the forward strand.
AAAAAAGACAAAACCACCATTTCCGCTTGCGTCCGCATTTGCGCGACGGCCTTCCCGAAAACTATTCGCAGCATCTACGGCCGGGCCCGAAAACCCCATACCGATACTTCCCCCGGGACCATCAAAAGTTTTGTTTTGAGGAAAGAAGCCCCCGGAACCGGAACTATTAATCAAGGCATCAAAGGCCACCGCGCCATCGTGACATGAAAGACAGGCAAGTGAAACACCTTTTGGCCGACCGGGAACGCCCATCATATCCTGCGCATCAAAATGCGGACTATTATAAGGGGTATAGGCCATTGGGCTTGAAATTCGACGATTCCAAAGCGGCGCAATGCCCTGAACACCCCCAACAGTGGATCGACCTCCATGAGGGGTGTGGCAAAAGATACACACCTCTTCGTTCAAACGAATATCGCCCTCAATGCCCCGGACTTCAGGGTTTCTGGCGCCACGAAGAGAAGTCAGGCCACCCGGCACAAAGTCATTTCCTTCTCCGGCAAGAATATCCGGATTGACCGCCAAATTATGTTTCGTATGCCGGACGTCTTCAGAACCAAAGGTATCTTTCAGAAAAAAAGGAATCCCAGCAAAGCTTAACGCCAAGCTCATCAAGAAAATCTTGAAAAAGGGACCTTTCAGGCATTTTTCCAGAAAGACATTCATTGGGCGAGCGGCACTCCTTGTTTTTCAGACGACAATAAGACGCCTGAAGGTTCTGATAACGTGCTTGGCCCTTGCGCAGAGGGCGCATCAATGTACTGAAAAACATTGATGCGATGATTGTATTGATCGGCGACATAAATACGATTATTTTGATCGACCGTTAAACCTGCGGGAAGCCAGAATTGCCCATCTTGCCCACCGAACTCTCCAAAAAAGAGCAACAATCGCCCTGAAGGGTCAAAGATCTGAACATTATTAAAGCGAGAATCTGCGACGTAAATATGTCCTTTCGAATCCACACCAACGCCTTTTGGCAAGGAAAACTGCCCAAACCCCGTTCCGACACTGCCAAATTTAGAAAGGAATTTCCCCTCTGCATCAAAAATTTGAACCCTGAAATTCATATCAGTAACGTATACTTTTCCGGCGGAATCGATAAAGAGGTTCGCTGGAAAATTAAATTTCCCATCCTCAGTCCCTCTTCCCCCAAATTCAAAAAGAAACTTGCCTTCCATGTTATAAACGAGCGCGAGGTGTTTTCTTGTATCGACGACATACACCCTCTGCAGAACATTATTGACGGCAAGCCCCACCGGGCGCTCCATTTGATTCTCATCACCAAAACTAAAAAGAAATTTCCCTTCGGGGTCATAAACAAAGACCTTTCGATGCACAGTGTCTGACACATAGACACGCCCCTCCTGATCGACCGTCACCCCCAGAGGACCAGAAAGCGCACCAGGTCCATCCACACCAATCATAGAAAATTTCTTTTGAAGCTCGTCGAACACAAGGACTTTTCGCCACCCGGAGTCGGCAACATAAATTCGGCCATCGGATGTCGCAAAGACGGCATAAGGCTTCACTAAATTGGCAGAAGTTTTTCCACCAAAAAGAAAGGCTTTAAACCGATCCATCCATTTTTTTTCTTCAACATCCTCCGAAGAGGAAATGGTTTTAATAAATTTAATACGGGGCGCTTCAGGAGGAGGAGGCCAGACAATATTGGGATCGGTCTTCACCGATTTCCCGCCACACCCAAAAAGAATCACGATTGGGAGTAACAACATTAGAGTACGTAGACGGATCAACAAAAAATGGCCCCTATTATTTTTGGTGACAGGTTAAGCACAATGCACTGCCCCGGTTAGAAGTTCTTAAAAACGGGTCACGCCCTTCCAGGTTTTTTTCATCCGGACTATGGATATCATGACACGATGCACACTGCACCTTATCCCCCTCAAAAGTCTGAACGCCGTTAGGGAACATCCGGCCACCGTCTGTTTTGAGTATCGTCGGCTGATTGAACTGTGGATCAAGATCCAGTGAGGGGTACACCATCGAGAATGCGTGATCATCCCTCAAGTCTTTTGTAAAATAACGAATGGTCGCATCGTGTGCTCCGGAAACGCCGCCGTAAGCGCCTTCTGATCGATTATGACACTTTGAACAAGCATCAGAACCAGGTTCGCCTTCCAGAGTCATTCTGTGCTTCACGCCAGCGTCGTTAATATCGTGAAACTTAGGAGGTTTCAAAACCGAGTCAACAGCGACAGACCCGTCATGGCATGAAAGACAGGCGAGTGAAATACCATCAGGGGCTTTTGGTGGTGTTGAATCAAAATTGGGGCTGGAATACATCCGGTACTGCCGTTCTTCCGGCAGCTGACGATTCCAAAGTGGCGCGTAGCTACTACTGTTATGTGGCGTATGGCAATAAACACAGGCTTCACGATAATCACTAAAAGTACCGCCCTGCATTGGACCTGTTTCTGCCTGATATCCTCGCCAGTTCAGAGAAGAAAGGTCATGCCGCGAACGGATAATAGAACCTCCCTTTGCCGAGACAGAAAAAAATAATACAAGGGCAGCGATAAAAAATAAAAATCCCGCTCGCATCCTTTTCATCTTCACCTTGGCAACAACTCCAATATCATCTCCTCAAAAAATTAAACGTAGAAGGTGAATATCTGGCAACACAGTAGCGAAAAACATCTTGCCAATATAGCCCGAAAATGCCAAAATTAGCAATGCTCACTATAAATTTATTTTCACATTTGTCAAGGAAAAACCGGCATACTGTTAAGAGTTAATAATGTGTCCGGTATTTAGCACATAGACTGTCCGGATTATTCTGTCCTAGAAAGAGGGGGTGGGATGAGACGGACAAAACTGCTAGAGGAGACACGAATAATGAGATTTGAAGAGATCTATAGGCG
>JAJDBT010000084.1 GCA_029261215.1 Nitrospirota bacterium
GCGCCTATAGATCTCTTCAAATCTCATTATTCGTGTCTCCTCTAGCAGTTTTGTCCGTCTCATCCCACCCCCTCTTTCTAGGACAGAATAATCCGGACAGTCTATGTGCTAAATACCGGACACATTATTAACTCTTAACACTCTTGCTCAGGGTTCATTGACAGAAAACAAGAATTCACCTATCCTGAGCTTCAATTTAAAGCGTGTGCCAAAAGCGCATAAAACCCACGTGAACACCTTTTTGGTCAATAGCCCCCAAATGCCGACATTTTTTTATCGAACTTGCCTTCTCATTATAATACTCGTGCTCACCGCATGCTCCTCCGCTTCAAAAAAATCCTTGAACCGCCGCTTTTCCAACGATGGGGAAGGCCATGTGGAGTTCTACTGTATGCGGTGCATGACCGGCTTTGCAGTTTTTGAGACGGATGGGGAGGAACAAACGACCCTGGTGCAAATCATGCTGGGACGAAGGCTGCAAGACTCGGTCGAATCTCCTTCCCGAATGAAGCGGGTGCGAATCACCCTTCCAGCGGGAGAACATGACCTGGTGATTCGATTATTGCCCATGACTCTGGTAGACACCCAGTTTGATGTCGAAAAAGGCTCTTCCAGGCCGCTCCACCTCACTGTGGGAAAGAACAAACTCACCCCTGTACGTCTTTATTTTTCAAGAATCAGCACTCAAAGTTTTGATTGGGAAGCCAGGAAAGGGACGCCAATTCCTTTGCTGGATAACGACGAGACCATTGAAACCCTGACCATCTTTCTTCAATCCTCGGACTGGGACACACGCTGGTTTGCCGCGCAATTTTTAAGAACCATGAAGGGCAATATCCCAAAACTCGCCCTTATGCGTCTTGAATCGCTTGCCAATTGGCCAGAATTACAAAGTTGCCTCAAAAAAAACACAGTGATCGAATGCGAAGATTTGCGGGAAGAAGCATCGAAAACACTTAGGCAAATAAAAAGAAGACTCCGATAAACCTGAGTTCTTTTCTTCATCATTTCATTTTTAACTCGAAAAACACCTCGAAATTAGACACAATAGATCAGGGATACACAAGGAAAATGAAATGAACCTTTATGCCATCATTATACTGAGTACGCTCATCATCGAATACGCGCTTAGCCTGTATGCTGATATTCTCAATTTAAGTAGACTCAAGAGCACGCTCCCGGAAGAAATGCAGGGAATTTACGACCCTGAAAAATACAAAAAGTCACAGGAATATACCCGTGTAAACACGAAATTCAGCATTTTCACAGCAAGCGTTATGCTCTTGCTCATGCTCTTCTTCTGGTTCGGAGGAGGCTTCAATCTTTTGGATCAAGTGGTTCGCGGCTGGGGACTTCACCCGCTTCTCACCGGATTGTTATATATTGCACTTCTCTTATTTTTACAAAAAATCATTTCGCTGCCTTTCTCCCTTTACAGCACCTTTGTCATCGAAGCCCGCTTTGGTTTTAATCAGACCACTCCGTCTGTTTTTATCAGTGACCTGCTCAAAGGAACCTTGCTTGCATTCTTGCTCGGCGGGCCGATCCTCGCTGCGCTTCTGGCCTTTTTTGAATCCGCCGGCTCACTCGCCTGGCTTTACGCCTGGGGCATTACCACGCTCTTTGGCTTTTTAATTCAACTGATTGCACCCACCTGGATTATGCCGCTTTTCAACAAATTTAAACCCCTGGAAACCGGAGAATTGAAAAACGCCATCATGGCCTTTGCCCAATCCGTTCATTTCCCCCTGCAAAATGTGTTTGTGATCGACGGTTCCCGCCGCACCCGAAAATCCAACGCCTTTTTCACAGGATTTGGCAAAAACAAGCGCATCGCCCTATTCGACACCCTGATTGAAAACCACACAACGCCGGAGCTGGTTTCAATTTTAGCCCATGAAATCGGCCATTATAAAAAGAACCACATCACACACGGCTTTATCCTCAGCACAATTCACACGGGGCTCATGTTTTACCTGCTCTCAATCTTCATCAGCCATGCGGGACTGTATTCAGCTTTTTACATGGAACAGCCGTCCCTTTACACCGGTTTTATTTTCTTTGGCATGCTCTTCGCGCCAATGGACTTTTTTCTATCCCTGTTCTTTAATATGCTCTCCCGGAAAAACGAATACGAAGCAGATCGATTTGCAGTCGAGTCCTTCAAACAGCCCGAAACCATGGTCACTGCACTAAAAAAACTTTCGGTCCACAACCTGGCAAATCTCACACCGCATCCGATGTACACCTTTTTAAACTATTCTCATCCGCCACTGCTTGCACGTATCCGCGCCATCAGAGCGGCTTCAAACCTTACACCACATTACTCAAACCAGGGATAGAAGAACCCCATGAAACCACTTACGATCACGATCATATAGATAAGGGAAAGAGTCTATGGAATACAAAGACTATTACAAAATCGTCGGAGTCAAACGGGACGCAACGCAGGACGAAATCAAGCGCGCCTACCGTAAGCTGGCCCGAAAATATCATCCCGACATCAGCAAGGAAGCCAATGCCGAAGAACGTTTTAAAGAAGCGGGTGAGGCTTACGAAGTGTTGAAAGACCCCGAAAAACGCGCGGCCTACGACCAGCTCGGCGCAAACTGGAAAACGGGGCAGGAATTTCGTCCGCCGCCAAACTGGGACACAGGCTTTGAATTTAGCGGTGGCGGTTTTACTGCGGGGGAGTCTGGCGGGTTCAGCGATTTCTTTGAATCCCTCTTTGGTCAGACAGGCGGTCGATTCACTCAACGCCGGACAAGCACCATGCAGATGCGGGGAGAAGATCATACGGCAAAAGTACTGATCAATCTCGAAGATGCCTATCACGGCGCGACACAAACCCTGAGCCTTAGGGTGCCCCAAATGGATGAAGCGGGGCATGTGAGCACCCGCGAACACCGTCTGAATGTCAAAATTCCAAAAGGCATTAAACAAGGCCAGCGGATTCGTCTGGCAGGACAGGGCGGCCCCGGCTCCGGCAATGCACCTGCGGGAGATTTGTACCTGAAAGTCGAGTTTAAAACACATCCCTATTATCGTGTTGAGGGGGAAAATGTTTATCTGGATCTTCCCGTTGCGCCATGGGAGATAGTATTGGGTGCGACGCTTCAGGTACCCACACCCGAAGGTGCGGTCAATTTAAAAATCCCGCCTGCATCAAAACAAGGGCAAAAACTGCGATTAAAAGGACGTGGGATTCCGGCAAAGGAGAAGGGCGATTTATTTGTCATTCTCAACATCGCCCTGCCTCCGGCCGATAGCGAAAAAGCTACATCGTTTTATAAAAACATGGCCAAGGAACTGGCCTTTAATCCACGTGCACATTTAGGAGTGTAACGATGAGAGAAGACAATCAAACAGTGGCAATCAGCGGCATCATCATCGATAAAAGCCTTCATTTCAGTCTGGCTGAACTTTGCCGGGAAACGGCTGTACCTGCAGAATGGGTGATGACCCTGGTCGAGGAAGGCATTCTCGAGCCTGAGGGTGAACACTCAACACAATGGCGTTTTACCCTTGAATGCTGCCACACGATCAGCGTGGTCATCCGGCTTCAGCGAGACCTGGGATTAAACCTCGCCGGGGTCGCCCTTGCCCTGGATCTTCTGGAAGAGGTCGAGGATCTGCGGCATCGACTGGACGCACTGATTCTCGTATCATAAAAAAAAGCCGCTCGCCCAGGACGGGAGAACGGCTTTTTTAGGAGGGAAAAGGCCCTCTCTAAAATAAAAGAAGACCTCTGCTTTATTGAAGACCCACAGTCACTCGGCGCGCCGTCATGGTTTGATTCAACCCGGTATAGCGTCCACGCGCATGCAAACGATCCAAGACGCCATCTCCATCAAGCCGTTGATTTAAATCATTGACGAAATTTCCGAAATCACTGTGCACACTGATTGTACGTCCCTGTCGGATGGCATAACGTCCACGCCCATTTTCTTTGGGCAAAACCCAGGGAGCGGGTTCCGGCGTCAAGGCCGTGGCAAAACGCGACCGGAACACATGGTGGAGGCGCCCAACGCCATTCAGATCTAGTTCAAGACCTGCTTCCGATGAGGACAGGAAAGGGCTTGCGCTTGCAGGATCCCAATGAATTGCCATGCTCGCATTCACCCCTTTCACATCAATCACTGTTTGCGCTGTAAAATCAGGCGGCGCAGAGCCAAAGGGAGCGACGTGTCCACGGAGTTGAACTGGATCGCCCTCTGAAATCTCCGCCAGGCCCAATGACCGGGTCGAAACCACATAGGCAGCAGGGGAACTGCCCGTCCCGGTAAAATCATATATTGCGATTGGCCGCCCATTCATAAAACTGAGCACCATTTCAAGCTCGCCCTCGTCCGTCCGAACCCCCTTCACTGTTCCGGCAATGCTCGTGTAAGTCATCCGCACGCGGCCCACAGTTGCGTCGATGCTCAAGCCTTCTGTTTCTGTCCCGGTGATACGCCCAAACACAGTGATCCCCTGCCCCACCGAGATATCGTCTTTGCTCAGGGGATCACTTTCATCCCTGTGATGCCCCTGTTTGGTCACATGGGTTTCTTCTCCCAGCAGCACACGAACATCCCGATGCAGAACAGTGCGACCCTCTCCTCGAATCAGACTCGCGCCGCGCACGGTCAGGGTATCGCCATTACGGGCTGTCACGCTGCCGCGCACGGCATCCAGGTCCCCACCGGGCACACTACTGCCCGCCAAAACTTCCTGCGCCTTGAATGTGCGATTCCGAACATTCAATTCCCCCAGCACAATCACCGCAGTCAGCAAGGGTTTTTGAGCCAGGAGTTTGAACCCCTCACGACCTTCACCTGTCACGCCATCCACTTCGTAAGTGGTTTCTGAGCTTGTCACCACCTTTAAGTGACCAAAGTGCCGTCCATCACGATGAATGCGATGGCGAAAAGGACGAATGCCCAGCTGGAAACTTTCTTCTGTTTCATCAACGCGCACCAGCGGGCCACGCAAGCGGTGTTTCTTTAAGTCATCAAAATCAGGATTCACATCCGCAATTAAAACGGGTCTGACCGTCACCACCGGCGGCGTGAGCCCTGTATCGACTTCATGTGTCGCATTCAAATCAAAATCAAGCGACAAATGCGCAATCAAACCCGGCGCTACCACGAGAGGCCGTTTCGTATCGAGCTTTACCCTGACTTCAAGGGTGCCCAAAGCATTCCCATTCTCATCCTGAACGACAGCAGGTTTTGAAACCTCACCCACTTCAACTTGGATATCGGCATTCGTATAATCCAGAACCATCGTGGCTTCGGTATATCGACCCAAGGGAATGCTCGCAGTCGTCAGAATTTCTTCCATCTCCACATACTGTGCAAAATCAATCCGCGTCGTCTCCGGCAGGGTTTCCACAATATCGCCATTCTGCTTCGTTAGCCGGATTGATCGAATCTCGACTTCATATTTTTCAAAGTCACCCTCGGCATCCGTTAAACTAAGAACAACCTCACCTTTTTCCAGACTCGCCGCACTGTCGCCATCACTATTTCCACCACAAGCCGTCACAAGAAAACCACTCATTAATAATCCGATAATGAATAAGAATGATGACCGCCCTCTATACTTCCACGTCATTTTGAACCTCCCCTATCTACTGCATGATTCATAACAAGCCTTTGTGTCGCGAGACAGCACAACCCGCCATTTTGGTTTTAACTCACCCTCTCTCCCGGAATAACGCACCACCCCGGATTTGGTTGACAGGGAAAATTTCTTTTTTTGGAAAACGTGAGGAAAACCACCCTTGAAGAGCATTCGATGACTCTGCTAACATAATCCCGCGTTCACGGAGGAATATATTATGGATACCCTGTTTACTATTCAGACTTTAAGAAATTATGCGCTCATCTGGCAGCAAATGAGTGACGATACGGAGCTGTTTGATGATGAAGCCCTGGTCGCGGAAGCGATGCGGCAACATCCCGAGTTTGACCCCTTTTGGTTAGCGGGAGATACCGCGATCCATCCCCAGGAGGTAGGCAACTTCGTCGTGAATCCGCTGATCCACACCGGACTGCATTTTATCGTTGAAAAGCAGATTCTAGAAAAAAATCCGATTGAAGCCGCAACAACACTCGATGCACTTCTGAAAAACGGGATTTCACGACATGAAGCCATCCACCAAATGGTCGGGCTCTGGGGAGAACTTTATTTTAGATCCATTCGAGAATCATCCGAGCTTTATGAATGGGAATATATTGAGCTGCTCAATCGCTTAGGCAAGTAAAACCAATCCATCTGAATATGATCATAAGGAGATAAAATGCCAAAACCAAAATTCCATATCCTTGTTTGCACAACGACCCGTCCTGCTGGCAATCCCCGGGGTTCCTGCGGAGAAAAAGGGAGCAAGGACATCATTCCCGCTTTTTACCAGGAGATGGAAGAAAAGATGCTTTTTGGCCAAATCCTCATTACCGAATCAAGCTGCCTCGGTCCTTGCGGCATGGGTCCGACAGTCGTCGTTTATCCCGACGGTATTTGGTACAAAGGGGTTACCCCGGCCGATACAAAAGAAATTATCGAAGAACACATTGTCAATGGAAAACCCGTAGAACGCCTTCTCGTTCCCGATGAAATGTGGGGATAGATCCATCATCTTTGGTCAAGGGCCCGTAAATACAGGTCCTTGACCACGCAATACCATTTCAATTACTATACCGTCTGCACGCAATAAATTCCGTTCATTTTCAAGATAATTTATTCATTATCAATTAAGGAGTACTCATATGGCACCTATACTGCGTTTCACGCGTTTGTACCTCGGCATTTTTATCATGGGTGCGCTGCTCGCCGCCTGCGGCTCGGGAAATACCTCCGATGGCGCTGGCAGCACCACTGGAAAAACAGCAATTTTACTCACCGATCACAAAGAAACACGTATTCAGGATCACAACGGCAATCTTGCGGCAACCGCAAAAGAGGTCTGGGTCAACATTCGTTCCATTTCCCTAAAACCCGAAGAAGGCGATTGGGTCACGGCTTTTAGCGGTCCGCCAAATCAATCCATTGACCTTTTAACCCTTGATGGAACCGCCATCCTGCTTGGCATGGCCGATCTTCCTGCAGGAAAATACGAAAAAGCGCGTTTTGCCATTGAAAGCGCCCACTTTATTGATCAGAACAACGAACGACATGACCTGATTATTCCCTCTGAACGCATCAAGATTAAATTTGACCGACCCTTAAAGATTTCTGGAAGCGGAGACGAAAAACTCGTTTTCGATATGATCCCCGGTAAATCAATCCATCTGGTCACAACTGGAAGCGGTAAATATTTACTGCGACCCGTCATCAAAGTGAAACTCATCGGAGAGGACACCAGCAGGGACATGGCCAAGGTCAAAGGCCAGATTCAATCCGTAAATTGCAGCGAAGAGCGCTTGGTTCTGACGCTCGAAGCCGGAAACACGATCAAAGTCGATATGGAAGATGCCCTGATCATCCCTGAAAACGTGAAGACTTTCTCAAAAGGCGATCATGAGGATCATGACGAAGATGACGATGATCGGGACGACAGGGTCTTTAAAGCGGCGTGCAGCCAGCTTCGAGAAGGCATGTTTGTCGAGGTCATCGGGACATTCGATGATGATGAGCTCAAGGCCTCCAGTCTTCAAATTTTAACCGAAGACACCGTTGGAAACCGAATTGAATTTTCGAGTCAATTACTTGAAGTCAATTGCGATACAAAAAACCTAAAAGTCCCCTTCAGCGGCGGAGAGATCTTGGTCCGATATAATGACGACACCCAATTTGAGCAAGACAGTCTTTTAATTGACCCGGCCGATCGATGCGACGCACTGAAGGCCGTTATCGGAAAACCGATTGAAATTGAAGGGCAGATTGTTGAGAATCAGGTGGTCGCATCACACATCATCCTCCCTTCAACGACCGTACTGAATATTTTGGTGAAAGGGACTGTCGATTTGATTGTACTCAATAACCAGAATGTGATTACCGGGTTTATTTTGAAAAAAACAGACGGCTCGCTCTTTGCCGTCAAGATTGACCGGCGATTTGAAAGCCACACCGAAATCAAGGACGAGCATGGCGAAATCATCACCGCCGACATGATTGCACTTGATTCCGACGCAGAGGTCATGGGAGCACTCGATCCAACAACAAGGCCTTACCCGAGCATTGCGGCGACAAAAATCGAAATCTTTCCAAAGAACCTCGCGGATGCTTCAAACGACCCGGCCTAAGCCCTTCAATTTCAAAAGATGAAGCGCCCTTCGTCTCTTCCTTTCATCCATCTTCTCCCGGATGAAAGGAAGAGACCTGAAGAGAAAACCGTTTAGGACGATTGCGCTTCGCCTCGGCCCGGAAAAGTCAGTTCTGCGATGGCCGATTTATCCCATGCGCCCTTACCGAGATCCACCAAAGCACAATACTGCGCATAGGTACTTTTTGCCAAAGGGAGGTTCAGACCTGCGTCCTCCGCCAACTGCAAGGCAATGCCGGAATCCTTGGCGGCGTGCTCTGCGGAAAAATAACAATCATGATCCCGCTCCTGCATGTCCACACCATCCGTTTCCAAGACCCTTGATGCCGCACCCGTTTGGGAGAACACCTCGCGCAGCATCGAAAGATCCAGTCCCAAGGCCGCGCCCAGCCCCAAACCCTCCGCCAGGGCCGCCGTATTCATATTCATCACCATGTTGACCAGTGCCTTCACTTTAGCCGCTTCACCGGCGCCACCGACATAACGAATTGTTTTTCCCACTGATTTAAGCAAGGGAAACGCCCGATCAAAAGCTGTTTTTTTCCCACCGCACATGAGATACAAAGTCCCTTCTCGTGCCTGCGGGATACTGCTCGCCATACAGGCCTCCAAGGTTTCGCCCCCCTGAGCATTGACCAATGCTTCAATTTCCACATGAATCGCAGGGGACAAGGTCGCGCAGTTTATAAAAAGCCGGTCTTTCGCATAGAGAAGCAGACTCTCTGGGTCAGATGTTGAAAAAACCTTCTGCATGGAGGCATCATCCGTAACGACAGTCAAAACCGTGTTCGATACCTGAGCCACACCCGCAGCCGTCACCGCAGCCTCACAGCCGAGTTCAGCTGAAAGGGTCTTTGATTTCGATGAATCGAGATCATAGACCGCCGTCACCACAAACCCTTCGTCTTTCAAGCGCCGGGCCATGTTCGCCCCCATCCGCCCCAAACCAACCAATCCGATCTGATATTTCGTATTATCCACGTTCAAACACCTCCTTCACTTGAAGGTCTAAATACCCTCTTAAATAAAATCGACAGATTCACGCCAGAAAGGGCATAGTTTATGGCATTTTTTTTGAAAACACCAATGAGGAAATAAGGTCGAAGCGAAATAACCTGATCTCGCGGCGCGCTGAAAGAACAGGTCTAAAACCGCCGTGAAATTCGGGGTTCAATAAAGAGATCTGCCTTTCACCGTGAACGAAAAACCTGCTGTTGACTTTTATATCGATTGACTTCTATTTTATCCATCACCTGTTTCAGTAACAGACCATTCATCCAGAGAATAGAAGGAAAGCGAGCGTCATGTCTGACTTACTGATTATTTTTGCAAAAGCCCCTGAACCTGGAAAAGTCAAAACCCGGCTCAGCCCAATCCTTTCCGAAGAGGATGCTGCAGATCTTCAAAAGGCGTTTATCCAAGATTTAATTGAACTCACTGAGGCCTTGACTCACAAAAGCAGCACAGAACGCATCATCGCCTGCACCCCGATAACGCATTCTTTTTTTCAATCCTTACAACAAAAAGAAAACATCCGGTTAATGGCCCAGGAAGGTGCGGATCTGGGTGAACGTATGAAAAATGCGTTTCAATGGGGATTCAAAAACGATTTCAAGAACATTGTCATTATCGGATGTGATTCCCCCACTCTGCCTGTGGCCTTTATTCACGAGGCATTTGAAAAGCTTTCGAGCACGGATCTTGTTCTGGGACCCGGACTTGATGGCGGGTATTATTTAATTGGGTCGCGCGCACTATTTCCCGATCTCTTTATCGATCTCCCTTGGGGAACAGAAAGGGTGTTGAGCAACACTTTGGAAAAAATCAGCACAAACGGCTGCTCCCATTATCTGCTCCCTTTCTGGTACGATATTGACCGACCGAACGACCTGGCCCTGCTCAGAGCGCATCTCCCATATCTGAAACAACAGGAGAGCAGCATTGCAAAAGCCACAGCGGCACTGCTCTTTGAAGACCCGGCAGAAGGGTTTTCAAAAGCATGAAATCGGTCGGACTCTATATCGATTTTCCCTTTTGCATCGCGCGCTGCGCCTTTTGCGCCTTTCATGTCGAGGGATTCCGATCTCGCTGGGCGACACAGTACATCGACGCGCTTTACAAAGAGATAGAACACTATGCCGCCCTGTCGACGCTTGCGGATTATACAATCCCAAGTCTTTACTTCGGCGGCGGCACTCCCAGCCTTTATGCCCCAGAGGTTTTAAATGACCTGATTTCACATTGTCAGACCCTTTTTAATGTCAGTCACAATGCCGAAATCACCCTCGAAGCCCACCCTGCAACCTTGAATCCGGAAAACCTTTCCCAGCTTTTCAAAGGAGGCGTTAATCGACTGTCAATCGGGGTGCAATCTTTTTCAGATCCATATTTGACATTATTGGGAAGGAACCACACTGCAGATCAGGCAAAAAAAGCCATCCATGCCGCACGGGCCGCGGGTTTTGAGAACATCGCCATCGACCTGATTTTTGGCCTGCCAGAACAAAACATCCACGATTGGAAAAACACGCTTCAGGAAGCCATTTCCCTTTCGCCTGAACATCTCGCAATCTACGCCCTCTCCATTGAACAAGGGACGCTCTTTGCCAGAAAAGAAAAAGAAGGCCTGCTCACACTGCCTTCAGAAGATACGAGCATTTTATGCTACAACACCGGCCGTTCTTTTTTAGGTGCCGCAGGCTATGAACAATATGAAATTTCTAATTTTGCAAAACCAGGATATGCCTGCCAACATAACCGACGGTATTGGGACCGCGCCGAGACCCTCGGTTTCGGGCTTGCCGCTCATAGCTGTTTTAATGGAGAAGCACGTGCAAATACGGAAAGTATCCCGGACTATATTGATGCGCTTGCGGCGGGAAAGTTACCCGTGATTCAGCTTGAAAAATGTGATCCACTAAAATCACAGGTAGATCATATTATTTTTGGACTCAGAAAAACGGAAGGCATTCCGCTCGAACTCATCACCCAAACCCCTTTTTTGGAAAAAACCAGCCAATACCTGATTCAACAAGGGTGGTTACAACAGACAGGTCAACACCTTCAACTGACCCCGACGGGCATGTTGATGGCCGATGAAGTGGCCATGGCCTATCTTTAAAAATCTAGACACGACAGGCCTATCTACTAAAAAGACTGATTCTCCTCCCAGCACCCTACACATCTATCATAAATTATGATAGGATTCGGGGCCATGAAACCCTCTATTCGCGCCTTAAGTTTTACAATACTGCTTCTTGCGCCCTTGCTACTTTTTTTAAAAGGGTCTTTCGGTGAGATTTCTTCACAAAAAAAAGAAGACCCCTACACGCGGGAAGAATGCCGTGAGTGTCATAACGGGCCACAGCGGCACCAAATCGACGACAGTAAAGACCCCTGGTGCGTACCCTGTCACGCCATGCATAATGTGGGAACCACCCTCGGCTTGAATACCTTTTTCAAACAAATGAAGCGCACAACAGTCAGTGGAAATATCCATCCTGTAAACGAGGAAATCATCTTACAAAAGATGGTCACAATTCCGGCAGGCGAGTTTATCATGGGAGAAGACTTTACAAAAAAAAGTCTTGGCCCGCGCCATTCCGTTTATCTTGATGATTACGAAATCGACCAATATCCCGTCACCAATTTTTATTATCAAACCTTTGTAAAAGAAACGCATAGAGAACCCCCGCAAAGTTGGATGGGCAGCCGCTTGCCACCGGGCAAAGGCAACCATCCTGTTTCTTTTGTAAACTGGTTTGATGCCAATGATTATTGTGAGTGGGCCGGGAAACGCCTGCCCACAGAAGCGGAGTGGGAAAAAGCCGCACGTGGAACAGATGGACGCATGTTTCCCTGGGGTAAAAAATATCGAAAACAGCATGCCAATGTCAGCCAGGAAGAGATTAACGACACCTCCCCGGTAAATGCTTTTCCCCTGGGAAAAAGCCCCTATGGTCTGTATGACATGGCCGGGAACGTTTTTCAATGGACATCAGACTGGTTTCTGCCCTATCCCGGAAATAAAGCGCCGCATCCTAATTTTGGAACAACATTACGGGTTTTGCGCGGCGGAT
The DNA here is from genome assembly GCA_029261215.1 of Nitrospirota bacterium. Classification (GTDB taxonomy): domain Bacteria; phylum Nitrospirota; class Nitrospiria; order SBBL01; family JAADHI01; genus JAADHI01. The sequence continues at coordinate 12,328 of JAJDBT010000084.1, forward strand.
CATTTTTTGATTGCAGCAATTATCGCTGCGGCATTTCGTTTCAAACCTTTAACCGCATTGCACTGCTGCCGCAAACGTACGCGATTTCTGCCGGATTTCGTTGTGCAAGATCGCTTCAACCCAAACAAGAAAATGCAATTCAATAATCACATAACGACCGAGGAGAATCAGTACGATGAATTCAAAAACTCTGTTATTCACCCTGCTCAGCCTATTATGGCTTCCGATTCATGCGACGGCCGCTGAGTCGAACTGGGTACTTTTCGGCCAAGACAAACTGTTTGATCATTATTATGATGAGGCCAATTTTTTACGCACACCGGATGATGTGATCGGCGTATGGATTAAAGTTATCCCGACAAAAAAAGAAGGGGTCGATTTTTTACTGGAAGAAAGACGAAAACGCGCTTTCCGTATGGAAGAGTACGAGGGCTATCAATTTACCGTCACCGCAATGGAAATCGACTGTGGCAGAAAATTCAGAGCACTCATCGAAAGCCGTGATTACGGAGAAAAAGGAAGGATCCTTGACAAGGTGAGCGCCGTGACAAGAAACTGGATACCGATCAGCTCCACCGATCATCCCTATGGTTTTTATCTCAAAATTCTCTGTAAAAAGAAACCTAAATAGCGATTTGAAATCCATGATGACCCACTGAATGAAAAAAATTGCCCTTCACTGGCAGATTTTAATTGCGCTTGGACTCGCCTTAATTGTAGGCATTCTTGTCCGGCAACTGCCCGAGGGCGCACAGGGCCTCGTTCTCGCCACCTTTGAATTCATCGGAAAAATCTTCCTGCAGGCACTCAGAATGCTGATTGTCCCCCTGATTGTCTCCTCAATCATCAACGGGGTTTCTGGCATTGGCACCGGAGAAGGTGTCGGGCGCTTGGGATTTAAAACGCTCTCCTACTATGTCGCCACCACCCTTTTCGCCACGATCATCGGATTAAGCACAGTCAACCTCATTCGTCCCGGAATTTCAAACGGCCTGCCGGTTGGGGAGCTGATTGGTTTGAGTGAAGACACGGCCGAAGTGATGGAAAAAATCGGACATCAAGACGCCACCCAGCTCGTAGATATTTTTCTACGCATGGTACCCACCAATATCGTGGCCGCAGCCGCAAATGGAGAAATGTTGGGATTGATTGTCTTCAGCCTGCTTTTTGGGCTGGCCATGACACGCTTGAAAGGACAGCATGCTGAAATCCTTTCCGGTTTTTGGCACGCCATTTTTTATGTCATGATGCGCCTGACAGAATGGATCATGCTTTTTGCGCCGATTGGCGTATTTGCCCTCGTCGCAAAGGTCGTGATCCTCACCGGGCTCGGAGCCCTAAAACCGCTCTTTTCTCTACTCTTTACCGTTTTACTTGCGCTTGGCATTCATTTTTTTATTGTTCTGCCACTCCTATTGAAGTTCGTCGGCGGCATTCGTCCCATAGACCACTTTAAAGGCATGGCCCCTGCCTTGCTCACGGCATTTTCAACCAGCTCCTCCTCGGCAACCCTACCCATTACGATGGAATGTCTGGAAAAACGCGCGGGTCTCTCTAATCGGATGACCAGTTTTGTGATCCCGCTCGGCGCAACCGTCAACATGGATGGAACCGCACTTTATGAATCGATTGTCGCGATGTTTATCGCACAGGCCTATGGCATCGACCTGAGTATCACCACCCAGTTCACGGTTGTATTGCTCGCTTTGCTTACGTCCATCGGGGTCGCGGGCATTCCTTCGGCAAGCCTTGTCGCTATTGTCATTATTCTTGAAGCCGTGGGCTTGCCCATTGAAGGGGTCGGACTCGTGCTTGGCATCGACCGCATTCTGGATATGTGCCGCACAGCTGTGAACGTCTTCAGCGATACCTGCGGCGCAGTCATCATTGGTCACACAGAAGGCGAAAAACCCTATGTCAAACCCTGAAAAAGTCAAAAGGCATCGGAGCTTCATGTTTTCACAAAGATTTGATTCGTGTAGAATGAAAGGGTTATGAAAAATTTGATTAAATCAGACTCGAACACACAACTCGCTGCAAGTGTACTGAATCATCACTTAAAAGGCATCATGATTACGAACCTTAAGGGCCGAATCATGGTCGTCAATGACGCATTTTCAAAGATCACAGGATATTCATCGGACGAAGTCATTGGGAAAAAACCGACGTTTCTATATTCCGGACGACAGGGCGCTGATTTTTATAAAATCATTTGGGCAGAGCTGCATACTCTCGGCGAATGGCAGGGGGAAATCTGGAATCGGAGAAAAAACGGCACGGTGTACCCTGAATGGCTCAGCATCAGCGGCATTCGGGACGACGAGGGAGAGATCACCCACTATGTTGCGATTTTTTCAGATATTACGGAACGGAAACTATCTGAAGAACGTCTTGTCTACCTCGCCCATCACAGCATTCTGACCGACCTTCCCAATCATCGGCTCATTTCTGAACGCCTGGCCCAGGCCATTAAACAGGCCGAACGCAAAAAGAAAAAACTGGCCTTTCTCTCCATCGATCTGGATCATTTCAAACAGGTCAATGAAGCCTTTGGCCGCCCAGTCGGTGATGAATTGCTCATTACGGTTTCCAATCGATTAAAAAGCGCGGTGCGCGACTGCGACACCATCTCTCATCTTTCGGGAGACAGCTTTGCCATTTTGCTCACAGAAAGCAGCGAAGTTGAACATACAGCGACCATTGCTCAAAAGATTCTAAACCTTTTATCCAAACCCACGACCCTGGATCAGCATACAATTATTATCAGCGCCAGCATTGGGATCAGCCTCTACCCCGCAGATGGCACAGACAATAAAACATTGATGGCTCATGCCGATCAAGCCATGAGCCGGGTCAAAAAACAGGGCTGTAACGGCTATCAGTTTTACTCCGAGGAAATCGGAATCCATTCTCTCGAACGCATTGAACTTAAAATGGCCATACGAAGAGCACTTGAACGAAATGAGTTTGAACTTTATTACCAACCCAAACTGGATCTTAAAACGGGTGAAATTACCTGCCTTGAATCACTCATCCGTTGGCAGCACCCAGAAAAAGGGCTCATTCTTCCGGCAGCCTTTATTCCGATGGCAGAAGAGACCAACCTGATTATCCCGATTGGGGAATGGGGACTCCGGGCGGCCTGTAAACAGGCTCGACGATGGATAAATAAAGGCATCCCACCGCTTCGGATTGGCGTTAATTTTTCAGCGCGTCAATTTCAACAGGAAGGCTTGCTCGAGAGTGTTCTCTCGGTTCTGCAAGAAAACGATCTGCCCTCCTCCGCACTCGAACTTGAAATTACTGAAAGCATTGCGATGGATCAGGTCGATAAAGGGATTAAAACAATGAACCAGCTCAATAAACACGGGGTCCGGCTCGCCATTGATGACTTTGGCATTGGCTATTCCTCTCTTGGGTATTTAAGACAGTTTCCGGTACATACGCTCAAGGTGGACCAATCCTTTATAAAGAATCTCACCACCAACAAAGACGATGCCGCCATCACCGCAGCAATTATCTCAATGGGACACAATCTGAATCTTGAAGTCATTGCCGAAGGGGTCGAAACCGAAAGCGAACTCGGCTTTTTAAAACAACATGACTGCGATGGCGTTCAAGGATACTATCTCAGCCGCCCCTTGCCCGCAGACATGCTCGAAGAGTTTCTGCTCACTGGAAACTACCGGGAACTCGCGGGGACCAGATAAGCGGGAAAACTGACGATTAAATCCATTTATCCCGCTCCCCCCAATAGGAGCGACAACAGCAATGATGTCTACCAGCAAGGCCATTAAACATTGCGGGTTTCTCATCCTCATCACCCTATTGCTCAGCGCTTGCGCGACTTATCGGCCGACCGCACTCCACAATGTCTGCGCCATTTTTCGTGGAGAAACCGAGTGGTACGAGGCCGCTCGGGATGCCAATAAAAGATGGGGCACCCCGATCTGGGTGATGATGGCCATCATGCATCAAGAGTCCCGGTTTGTTGATGACGCACAACCCCCGCGCCCCTGGTTTCTTTTCATTCCGCTGCCCCGCCGCTCCTCCGCCTATGGATATGCCCAAGCACAAGATCCGGCATGGAAAGATTATATAAGGGCTTCTGGCAACGGCGGGGCTGATCGTGATGATTTTGACGATGCGATCGATTTTGTCGGCTGGTACACACATGCCACAAACAGAAAACTGGGGATATCAAAATGGGATGCCTACAACCAATATCTGGCTTATCATGAAGGCCGGGGCGGCTATCGAGAGGGCAGCTGGAAAAAGAAAGTCTGGCTCAAGCAGGTTGCCCAAAAAGTGAAGCGCAAATCAGCCGTCTATAATCAACAACTTAAAGCCTGTAAAGCGGAACTGGATGATGCAGTGGATGGATCGTGGTTTTTTTAGTATTTAATGATGGGGTTCACCTGCTTCGGCGGACAATGCGCCCGCCTCGCCAGTGACAGAAAAGGTCGTCCGTCATGATCAATTCAGTGATCTACGGGGCATCCTCCAGTGACAGGTGCAGCCGGTTCGTCACCATACACCTCATGTTTCGGGCGGCTGGCAAGAATATGTTCTTTTCCCCAGTCGGTCACCTTTTGAAAAGCTTCCGAACGAATAAATGTATCAAAGGCGCCACGGGAATGCCACTCGGAGACAATCAGGTAAGAACGATTTTGAAATACATCCTTGTAAAGATTTGTCTTCTTATGCCCGGAGTCTGCGGACATCGCCTCCAAAACCAAGGCGAACTTTTTTTCGAAGGGCTGTTCCTTTCCCTCTAAAACTTCATAATTCATGCCGACTGTAATCATTATCTTCCTCTTTATTTATATGGACTGGGGTCTCAAAGACAAACCTGGATATGATAAGCCTAAGTCCGATCTGAATCAAGTAAAAATCATACAATGTGTTCATTCGACAAAAAGCAATCGTATGTTCCGAGATCCGACCCTCACTAATCGACTCGGTCCGCCTGCAGCGCTGCGGCAATTTGAGCATAATAATCCTGCCGAAAACGATCAATCAGCGCTTCATTTTCAGCACCTTTCATACCCACACGGATCAGGGCTTCTTCAGCAAGTTTCAAGCTGGCCTCAATATTCTCAGAAACCACCACACGCGCGCCAAGCTGCCGCAAAGCACGGCACTGCTCCAAATTATGTCCCCGAGCCATGACCGCAAGGCCCGGATGCTCCTGACGCAGAGAAACAACAACATCTTCCGTGGCCTCAAAGTCATTCAAAGTCACGATCACCAGCTGCGCCTCTCCTGCCCCGGCTGCCCTCAGCACTTCCGGCCGCTGGGCATCTCCAAAAAAAACGGGGTAGCCGTCTGAACGCGCCTCTGCCACAAGCGCCGCATCCAGATCAAGTGCGATAAAAGGTTTCTCAGCCATTTTTAGGATTTCACCGATCCTTCGGCCAACGCTTCCAAACCCGGCAATCACGATCGGGGCAAGGGGTGTCTCTTCAGGAAGTGCGGCCTTCGAACGGCTACGGCGCTGATCGGACAATTGGTAGGCCAGTCGAGCCAACAAGGGCGTAGCAAGCATACTTAAAAGTACAATGAGTAAAAGCTGCTGAAACAATGTTTCCGGCAAAAGTCCAGATTTCCGGGCAAGGGCAAAAAGCACGAGAGCAAATTCACCACTTTGCGCAAGAATCAGTGAGACGGCCCATCCCGCTCGTTGACTCAAAGCAAACAATCGGGTCAAAGGCCATAAAACCAGGGCATTTGTCATCATTAAGCCTGCGGTCAAAACCGTGAAGAACAAAGGGGAATCCAGAAAAAGTACGAGATTAAAAGACATCCCCATCGACATAAAAAAAAGCCCCAGCAAAAGACCGCGAAAAGGTTGAATTTCACCCAAAACCTGATGACGATAAGAAGAATCAGCAATCAAGAGGCCCGCGACAAATGCCCCCATGGCCATAGAAAGCCCGATTTTGGCTGTAATCACTGCGGTACCCAGTACCAATAAAACAGCAGAGGCGGTAAAGACCTCCGATGTGCCAAAGCGCGCCACCCGATGCAGGATGGGATGCAAAAAATAACGTCCCCCAATAATGACAAGTAGCAATACAAGCAGAGACTTCAGCAGCGCAAGGAGAATGCCCTGGCTGAGTTCCATATCGGGCATCGAGAATAAAGAAACCAGCGCCAAGAGCGGCACGACTGCCAGATCCTGAAATAAAAGAATAGAAAAAGAGACCCGTCCATATTCGGATTTTAACTTTTTCTGCTCGATCAGCAGTTGCAGTACAAAAGCGGTGGATGAGAGCGCCAGCGTCGGACCAATCAGGATGGCCGGACGAAGAGGAATATGAAAGAAAAAGTAGGCGATCGCGGCGAGTAATCCCCCGGTGCTCACCACTTGCAGGGTTCCCAAGCCAAAAACCAGCCGCCGCATCAACCGCAGTCGGGAAGGCTTCAGTTCGATCCCAATCACAAATAAAAAAAGGACAACCCCTAATTCTGCCAGGTGCGTGATTTTTTCGACATGATCAATAAGCCCCAAACCCGAAGGACCAACGAATACCCCCGCCACCAGAAACCCCGACACTGCCCCAAGACCAAGGGCCTTGAAAAAAGGGACGGCAATGACCGCAGCGGTCAACATCATCAAAATGTCGGTCAAATAACTCAGATCCATTTATGATATCCGTCTGTGAGAGAATAGAATGTAACCATTCCCGTCTCTGCTGACTTTCTTGAGACAAGAAAACGCTGTCTTTCTTCAGGGTTTGCTTACTGCATTGATAAGGTAATCGGCTTTCTTCGGCAAGTCAAACCTGATAATGAAAATTAGTTCAGATTCTTAACCCGGATAATAGCCCAAACAAAATCAAAAGGCGTGATGAGCGATGAAACCGTTTTTTAATCAATGATGATGCGTGAAGGATTTAGGAATGCTTGTTGGCGGATGCCAGGCGAGCCGCACTTTTGGCTTTTTGGTCGGCCCGGATGAGCCATTTTCGGATGCGGTTGGAATCACCAAATTTGCTGAGCTTTCCCCATGAGTTCAGCAAGACCATGATCACCGGGCGGCCAGCAATTTCAGTCTGCATCACCAGGCAATGACCGGAGTCCGCAATATACCCGGTTTTACTCAACTCAATGTCCCATTGTTTACTGCGAAGCAAGCGGTTCGTATTCATAAACTCGACCTTGTATCCTTTTCGAAGATCAGTCACAAAATCCCGTTTCAAGGTCGAAACTTTTCGAATAAAAGGGTATTGATAAGCCGCTTTGACCAAAAGCACCAGATCGGATGCGGTAGAGAGATTCCCGCTGCTCAAGCCAGACACCCCCTTAAACACCGTGTTCTTCAAGCCGATCTCCTGGGCCTTTTTATTCATCGCCCTGACAGCGGCTTTATGCCCTCCGGGATACGTACGCCCCAGGGCCGCAGCAGCACGATTATCCGATCCCACCAGGGTAATCTTGAGCAAGTCTTCCCGTGTCACTTTTGAGCCATAGCTGAGTCTCGAGCCAGACCCACGCAAGCGGTCACGGTCGGCTCTCGTCACTTGAATCACCGCTTTTTTCGGTAAGCCAGCGTCGAGAACCACCATCGCCGTCATTAATTTTGTAATGGAGGCAATCGGTTGCTGCGTATCGCTGTTTTTTTCAAACAGAACTTCGCCTTCGGCGATGTCGATAATAAGCGCAATTTCAGACCGCAAAAACAGTTTTTTAGGATTTAAATGCGGCAGCAGAGAATAATCAGCCTCTTCTCGAACAGGATTTTCTCTGACAGAAAGGGGCTCTGCATAGGCAGTCCCTTCAAAAACAAGCGGAACCGCAATAAAGAGAAGGATCCAATAAAGATACTGAATATTTTTTTTGGAAAATAAAATGACAGGCCCCCATGAAAATGTCTCACATATCTTGAAACGGCTCAAAGTCTATCGAACATTTTAAAGCCCGTCAATCCTAAATCAACAAAAAACCGGAGTTTTTCAAGATGAAGGGACCAACAATAGACATATTGTATTGGGGAACACTTCGAATTGTTTTCTAAGCGAAGATAAACAAGATAAGGGGGTTTGCATGATCAGCCCTGCTTCAGACCTGAGGCTTTTAACATGTTCAGAAATACCCAGCTGACCCTGCCTGGGTTCAAGCAGGATCAGCATATTCAAGCTGACACCCTTCAGCGATACACTGAAATAGTTGATCCGACAAACCCTTACGCGACAAAGCCCAAAATATCGTCTTCCCGCACGATCATTAAATCCTCGCCATCGACCTCTATTTTATTTCCGATATACTTATCGTAAAAAACACGGTTGCCGGGTTTCACGACCGTCGCCTCATACTTTTTCTCAATGACCTTTCCTTTTTTATCTTTTTCTTCCTTCATACGTCCTGGCCCGATGGACAACACTTCACCGATTTGGGCTTTTACTTTCGCCGAATCTGGAATAAAAATGCCCCCGGCAGATTGTTTTTTTTCTTGATCGGGCCGAATCACAGCCCAATTATGTAATGGACGAATCTTCATCTTTTCCTCCGTTTTTAAAATAGCGCTCTCTCAGGTCTGTTCTGCCAAACGCTTTGTAGACATTGGAGCGATTGTGATTTTATCATGACGACAAAGCCAATACACCTTGTTTCTCCCACGCAACACTTGCCCTTTTAAAGATCCATTGGGGCTCATCATTGTGGGATTAAAACATCCCGTTGGCATTTGCACGCTTTTCGGGAATGTCTTGAATCACGTCCCAATGCTCGACGATTTTTCCTTTTTCGAGCCTAAAAATATCCACAATCGCGCGGCCGCGTGCACCCGGCTCCGGAACAGCGTGAACATGCAAAATCACAAAATCACCATCTGCAAAGACACGTTTGATTTCGCTGTGCGACTGGGGCGCTTTGTCCCGCAAAAAAGCAAGAAAATGTTTCAAGCCTTCCGGGCCGTCGGCGGCCATCGGGTTGTGCTGAATATAGTGCGGCCCCATATACTTTGAAGCCGCCTCAAAATCTTTTTCATTAATCGCCTTTTCATAAAAAGCGACGACATTCTTTTTATTGATCTCTTCCTGTTGTAAATCAGTGGCATCAACCGGGATGGCATTCAACGACAACCACAGGGTGATTAAAAAAAGTGCGCGTTTTTTCATACAACTCCTTTTGGGTCCAATTTTTCAATTCCGAGTTTTTTCATGCGATATTGAAGGGTCGCGCGATGTACACCCAAGCGTTTTGCGGCCCCGACCGGCCCAGAGACCACCCAGTTACATTGATTCAAAACATTCAAAATATGCGCACGTTCAACCTCATCAAGATGCTCAGGAGGACTTGAAGACGATGAGGGAGCAGGCCGGACAAGCGGGGGGTTGGCTTCAATTTCTTCTACGACCAGCTCCGGGCCTTGTGTCAAAATCACCGCGCGTTCAATCAAGTGATTCAATTCACGAATATTTCCCGGCCAGTGATAGGAACACAAGGCGTCCATCGTTCTTGGATTGACCTGCTGGATCGCCTTTCTGTGACGGGCCGCATGGCGCTCAAGAAAGTAGTGGATGAGCTGAGGAATATCCTCCTGTCGTTCACGAAGCGGCGGGATTGTAAGCGGTAAAACCTTCAATCGATAAAAAAGGTCCGCGCGAAAAGCACCCGACTTGACCGCTGCTTCCAGATTGACATTAGTCGCGGCCAAAATTCGCACATCCACCTTTATCGTTTCCATGCCGCCCAGACGTTCAAATTCCTGTGACTCAATCGCACGAAGCAGTTTGGACTGCAAGGTCAGGGGCAGTTCGCCCACTTCATCCAGAAAAAGCGTGCCATCGTTGGCCAGTTCAAACCGGCCAATCCGCCGTGCCGTGGCGTGCGTAAATGCGCCTTTTTCATGACCGAAAAGTTCCGACTCAATCAGGTTTTCGGGAAGCGTCGCACAATTGACGCGAATGAACGCTTTGTCCCGGCGGGGAGACGCTTCGTAAAGGGTTTGAGACACAAGTTCTTTGCCTGTTCCGGTTTCCCCCATGATGAGGACTGTGGAGTCGGTCGGTGCAATCTGTGTAATCGTGCCCATCATTTTCAAAAAGGCAGGGCTTTCCCCGACCATTTTTTTTCGATGATCCGCGTCTTTCACGGCTTCGCGAAGGTAGCGGTTTTCCCTTTCGATTTGATTTTTCAGGTTTTGAATTTCAGCAAACGCCAAAATATTGCTGATCGCCTGAGACAAGTGATGCCCAAGATATTCACAAAGCGTCATATCACGATCTGAAAAAGCATTCCGGCGGCGGCTGCCGATCAGAAAAAAACCAAAGGCTTTGTCTCTGTTGTAAAGGGGAGTCACCAGACTTGAAAGCATGCCGATAGACGCAAGGTACGGAATTTCCGGATATTCACAATGATTGTGCCCTGTCAGAAAAAGCGGCTGTGCTGTTTCGAGCGCTTTCGAAAAAGGCAAGCGGCTAAACTGCGCCAGGTCAGGTAAAAACTGATCAACGGAAATAGATTTCAGACTAAAATCCTCCGCCCGGCCTTCCATTTGAATCAGAGCGCTTCCGTCGTTGGGAATCACTTTCTGGATCACATCTTTGATGCTGGACAGCAAGGTTTCAAGGGTCACCGTCCCCACAACCGCGCGTTCATCAATCGCCATCAGGGCATCCCGTTCTTCAAGCGCCAAAACAGCCTGAAAACTTGGGGCAATCTGAAGACCCAGTTTTTCCATAAACAAACGATCTGCTTCACTCAAACCGCCCTGTTGATGACGGCCGACAAACATCACGCCAATCGTCCTGTTTGTCTCTCTTTTGCCTTCAAGGGAAGGCAAAACCAGGGGGGCGACGATAGCGGAAGACGCCTTGTGCCACTTGCCGACAATCCGCCCCTCTGTCCACTTGGATGTCACGATATTTTCAGAAAACACCGCTTGTTGCCTTGTCGCTGCGGCGTGTTTCATTGAGCCTGAAGCGGAGAGCTGACTGATTTCATAACCGGGCGTGCCGACTTCAAGATGTTCGGGCGAGATACAACTCAAGGTTTCCGAGCACGCGCTGTACATGTAGAGTCCCGCCACATCAAACTTGAGATAACGCCGCAACTCTCGTATTAACACGTTTGCAAATTCCCGTGAGCCTTTGCAAACCACCAAGGCATTAAACATCTTCAGCAAAAGGGCTTCTTCTTGATTCATAGGCGCATCTCTCACAGGGATGAGTCTTACAAAGAAAAAGCGTACAAACCACACATTTTCTCTTGTACTATAAACCAATAAAAGAAATGGAGTAAAGCCAGGACTTTCCCCTGAGCCAAGCGCAAACAGCTCATACGCTTCGCTCAGGGGAAAGAGACAGAAAGAAATGAATTTTCAAATAAAACGTATCTAACCTTTTATCGCGGGGGCCAGGATGTCCCGTGCAAACTCGGCAAAGGTTGTCGGAGTCGTGTTTTCGCCTGATCGCGCCTGCGCGGGTTTCAGCCAGCCACGGTCGATACTCTCAAGCAGCTCAATCAGCTGTTTACTATAATCTTCACCCAGCCCCATCCCGGTAAGCGCCTCAAAAGCCTGCTCCGCTGTGACTTGAATATGTTGTACTTCGCGGCCAATGACTTGTGAGATCGTCTTCGCCGCTTCGTCAAAACTGACATCTGCGGCCCCTTGTAACTCCAGAACACGTTTCCCTGTCCATGACCTGTCACAGAGCACCGCCGCCGCTGTTTCAGCGATATCCTCTGTCGCAATCATCGGGGTGCGGGCCGAACCCGACACCGGCAAATAAATGGCATTTCCTGCCTGTATGCTTCCCACAGCGGCCAGAAGATTCTCCATAAAATAGGCAGGGCGCAAACAGAACAAATCCACATCCGACTGCCCAAAAGTCCATTCCGCATCATGCAGCCCAAGGATCGGCCCTGTTTTTTCTTTAAGATGCGCGCCAAGGGAAGACAAAAGCACTACGCGTGAAACCTTGTTGCTCCCGACCGCACAGGCCGCATGCTCGGTCATGTGGTTATAATAGGCCCGTACATTTTTAGCGGCGATATCGGGCGGAATCAGAAAAAACAAGGTATCGACCCCTTCCAGTGCACGCCGTAAATAAACCCCGTCCTTCAGATCGCCTTCGATAACCGTCGCCCCAAACCGTTGTTCCTCTTCCAGCTTACGGGCATCCCTCGCGAGCAGGATCAGTTCCACGCCTTCCTTGCCTTGAAGCGTTTTCACCAGTTTTCTGCCGATATTTCCCGTCGGTCCTGTAATCGCTATTTTCATATTTTCCTCCTTGTTTATTTAAGATCAACACTTGATTCTTCAATCATTTTAATAAGGTTAAAAAAATGAAAAGCTCAGGCCCCCTCATCAGATAAAGGCATCCACCCCCCCACCCAGGGCCTTATACAGTCGGATCAAATTTGAGGTCACTTCAGCCTCACTTGCCGCCAGCTGATCCTGAAGCGATAATAAAGACCGCTGCGAGTCGAGCACGGTCTGGAAGGCGACGAGGCCCGATCGGTAACGGTCCATAGCCAGGTTCACCGCCCGTCCCGCCGCCTCGGAGGCCTTGACCAGCGCGTCCCGCCGGAGTTGCTCCTCTCCGTAGGCGATGAGGGCGTTTTCGACCTCTTGAAGCGCGGAGAGCACGGCGGCTTCATAGGTAATCAGAGCCTGTTCCTGAAGCGCACTTTGAACGGCGATGTTTCGGCGGATCGCGCCCGCATTAAAAATCGGCCAGTTTAAAGCCGGGCCGAGTAAAAAAGCGCGGTTATCCGATTGAAACAAACTGCCGGATGAAAAAGACTCCAGTCCAATAGAGCCAAGCAGTGTGAAACGCGGATAAAGGTCCGCCGTCGCCACACCCACCCGGGCGGTCTGTGCCGCCAGCGCACGCTCCACAGCCCGCACATCGGGCCGCCGCCTCAGCGTTTCCGCCGGAATCCCCAGCACGATCTGAATCGGCGACACCGGAATGGGTTTCGAGGCCGATAGCTCCTGGCCTAATTGACCCGGCGATTCTCCAATGAGAACCGACAATCGGTTTTTTGCCTGCGCAAGACCGCTCCGAAAAGCAGGAATTTGAGCACTCGTCTGGTGCAAGTTAAAGTCGGCCTGCTCGACATCAAGCCCGGTGGTTAGGCCCGATTCAAAGCGGGCGCGGGCAATTTCAAGCGTCTCTGTCTGCGCGGCGCGGTTGGCCTCCGCGATGGACAGACGCGTTTGAAAAGAACGGATCTCCACATAATTCAAGGCCACTTCTGCGGTCAGGCTCACCATGACCGCGTGAAAATTTTCGATCTGTTCTTCGATACCGGCATCGGCCGCTTCCACAGACCTTCGAATGCCGCCAAACAAATCCAGCTCCCAAGCGGAATCAAAACCCACCGAAAAAAAATCGCTTTCCTTGCCCGTCCCTGTAGATGGACTGCTTCGCCTTAACTGGACCGCGCCATTTGCGTCAAGCGTCGGAAACTGATTCGCCCGGACAATCCCCCGGCGGGCGCGGGCTTCGCGTACTCTCGCTTCGGCCTGTTTAAGATCCAGGTTTCCCCGAACCGCTCGCCCAATCAGGCCCGTAAGCAAAGGATCGTTCAAAGTGGACCACCATTGGGCCAGGGCTTGCGGATCGCCCCCGCCTTCGGAACTTTCATCCACGCCTGCAATCCATTGCGCAGGCTTTGAGGTTTCCGGCTGAACATAGTCCGGTCCGACCGTCATACAAGCAGAGAGGGAGAATACGACGCAAAGGCCAAACATCCATTTTACGCCAAGCCGTCCGACTCGAAGCACGCTTTCCCTTGATTTCTCTTTTATGCTTTGTCTCATGGCTTGCTCTCTCCTTTCACCTCAAAATCAAGCGGAAGGGACTGGGCGATGGGGGCCCCTTTCAACTTCTCTCGTATGTTTTGGAACATCACGTAGAGGGACGGAATTAAAAAGATACCGACAGACGTGGCGATCAACATCCCTGAAAAAACAGTGGTGCCGATAGCCCGGCGGCTGTTTGCGCCCGCGCCGGTCGCAATCACAAGCGGGACGACACCGAGAATGAAAGAAAAGGCCGTCATGAGCACGGCCCGAAAGCGCTGTTTCGCGCCATTCATTGCGGCCTGATGAATTGCGACACCAGCTTCCCGTTCCGTCTTGGCAAACTCGACGATCAAAATCGCATTTTTACTCGCCAAACCGATCAGGAGCACCAGGCCGACCTGGGTATAAATGTTGTTGTCGATGCCCGCAACCCACAAACCCGCCAGCGCGCCAAAAATGGCGACACTGATCGAGACAATCACCGACATCGGAATCGTCCAGCTTTCATATTGTCCCACCAAAAAAAGATAGGCAAAGAGCAGGGCCAGCGCAAAAATAATGGGCGCTTCTCCGCCAATCTTTTGCTCCTGATAGGACAGGCTCGACCAGGCATAGCCATAGCCTTCGGGAAGCACCTTAGCCGCGAGCCGTGCCATCGCGGCCATGCCTTCGCCCGAACTGAAACCAGGCGCGGCCTCGCCGTTGATTTGCGCCGCTGAAAACTGGTTGTAGCGGTTCATCTGCTGAGGGCCCAATATGGTAGAAGTTGATACAAGGGTACTCAAGGGCACCATATTTCCGTCTGTACTGCGGACATATAACTCCTGAATATCCGAATCGCTGCTCCGATAATTCGCATCGGCCTGAATTTTGACCTGGTAGACCCGGTCGAACAGATTGAAGTCGTTGACGTAGCGGGACCCGAGCTGGGCCTGCATCGTTGAAAATATTTCTCCGACCGGAACCTTCATCGACTCGGCCTTAGTCCGGTCCAGATCGACAAAGCGTTGAGGGACTTCAGCGGAAAACGTGCTGAAGGCCGATGCGATCTCCGGGTTCTGATTCGCGGCCACAACCAGGGACCGCATGACCGAACTTAATTCCTGGGGCGTTTGCCCTCTCAAGGCCTGTAAACGAAAATCGAAGCCTCCGGTGGTCCCTAAACCGCGAATGGGCGGAAGAGGAAACGCGGCGATATTGGCCGAGGGAATGGCGGCCATCGCGCCTCGGATGCGACCCAATATCGGCCCGAGTTGGCGTTCCGGTTGCGCGCGCTCGTCCCAGGGGTCGAGTACCACAACCCCCAGCCCCACATTTTCAGCCGAGCCGCTGATGATGCTGAACCCGCTGATCGCGACCACATCCGACACCCCTTCAAACTCTTTGACCGTTTCCTCGATCCGGTTCATGACTTCCTGGGTGCGCGGAAGTGTGGCGGCATCCGGGAGCTGCACGTTCACAAAAATCACCCCCTGGTCTTCATTGGGCAAAAAACTGGTCGGGAGCGATTTAAACAAAAACCCCGCGCCGACGATAATCAATACAAAAAGAAGCCCGGTCACAACCAGACGCCGCGCCAGCCAGCCAGCGGCCGCAAGATACGCATTGCGGGAGGCATCCAGCGTGCGGCCGAACCAGGCCAGCGGGCCGCGCCGGATCGATTGAGGCGGTCGCAGCAAGACCGCGCACAAGGCAGGACTCAGGGTGAGGGCATTGACCGTCGAGAGGACGACCGCCGCCGAGATCGACACGGCGAATTGTTTGTAAAGCTGCCCCGTAATGCCGGGAAGAAAACCCACCGGCACAAAGATCGCCAGCAAGACCAGGGTTGTGGCGATGACCGGACCCGTGACTTGTTGCATGGCCTTCATCGTCGCGGGCGCGGCATCGAGTCCCTCCTCCTCCATGATGCGCTGAACGTTTTCGACCACGACAATGGCGTCATCCACAACCACCCCGATGGCCAGAATCAAACCGAAGAGCGTGATGGTGTTCGCCGAAAGGCCTAGGGCGATGAGGATGCCGAACGCCCCAAGCAGGGAAACCGGAATGGTGACGGAAGGAATCAGGGTCGCCCTCCAATCCTGCAAAAAAAGATAGGTGACGACGACCACCAACAAAAAAGTGATGAAGAGCGTCACGATCATCTCCCGAATGCCCGAACGCACAAACTTGGTGGTGTCGTAAGCAATGTGGTATTCGAGGTCATTGGGGAATTGTTTAGATAAATGGAGCAGTTCCGCAGCCACGGCTTCCGCGGTATCCAGCGCGTTGGCTTCCGGCGATTGAAAAATGCCCACGGGAATCGACGCAGAACCGTTGAATTTTGAACTGCCCGCGTAGGATTGGGCCCCCAATTCCACGCGAGCAATGTCCGCAAGCCGTACAACAGCGCCCTGGTTGTTCGTCCGTACGATAATTTCTTCGAATTCGGAAACCGTCTTCAAGCGCCCTTTCGCGCGCAGGACAAACTGGGACTGCTGACCTTCTACTGCCGGGGCGGTTCCGATGGCCCCCATCGTGGCCTGAATGTTTTGGCCTTCGATTGCGGCCGCAACATCGCCCGAGGTCAGCCCCAAGGCCGCCATACGCTCCGGGTCCATCCAGATCCGCATGCTGTAGTCCTGCGGGGTAAAAATATTCACCGTGCTGACACCCTTGATCCGGGAGAGGGCGTCGTTCACCGTCATGCTCACGTAGTTGCTGATAAACAGTTGGTCATGACTTCCAGCGGGAGAAAAGAACTGAACAACCATCAACATGTTCGAAGACTGTTTCCGCACGCTTACGCCCTGGCGCACGACCTCGGCCGGAAGCCGGGAAGTGGCCTGCTGAACACGGTTTTGCACACTGACTTGCGCAAGATCCGGATCAGTCCCGACTTCGAAGGTCACACTCAGGCTGTAACTGCCATTATCGGCGCTGGTCGAGGACATGTAGAGCATGTTGTCCACGCCGTTGACTTCAGCCTCGATGGGCGCGCCCACGCTCTGGGCGACGACTTCAGCGCTTGCGCCAATATAATTTGTCGTGACCCGGACTTCCGGCGGCGTGATTTCAGGGTATTGCGCCACGGGAATGTTCAGCATGGCCAAAGCGCCGGCCAGGGTAATGACAAGCGAAATGACAATGGCGAGGCGAGGCCTTTCAATAAAAACCTTCGAGATCATTTGCCGCCTCCTTGTCCGGCCACGATAGGGCGAACGATTTGACCGGGCCGCGCTTTTTGGATGCCCTGGACAATAACACTTTCTCCCGCCTGAAGCCCTTCTTCCACGGCCCATCCGGTTCCGGCGCTGGCTCCAGTGCGAATCCGGCGTTGCAGGACGGTATTGCTGGCATCAACGACAAAAACAAAACGGCCTTCACGGTCTTCCATAATCGCCGCCTGGGGGACAATCGGCATGCGCTTCGCTTCGTTTCGCCGGACCACCACCTTCACAAACTGACCCGGCAGCAGCAAGGTGTCCGGGTTCGGGAAAAGCGTCCGAATCGCCACTGTTCCTGTTCCGCTATCAACTTGGTTATCCACAAAGTCGATCTTTCCGGTATGCGCATACATCACACCATTGGACATCTCAATTTCCGGCACAAAAGACGCATTCAGGGCTTCAACATTTTGCCCCTTGCTTTCCAGCCGGACATTAAAAACACGGTCTTCACTCACCGAATACACCACCCGGATCGGATGGAGCTGAACAAGACGCGCCAAGACGCCGGAAGCAGGCCCAAGCAGATTGCCCACGGTGAGGGCCGACTTCCCGATGCGGCCCGCAATGGGGGCACGAATGTGCGTATAACCGAGATTCAACCTGGCCTGAAGCCGTCTGGCTTCAGCCTCCATCAGGCTCGCCTTCGCTTGCAACTCCGCACTGGCGGCCGCCTCCAGATCCGATTCTGCAACAGCGCCCTTTCGGGCAGATTGAAGTCGTTTTAGAAATTGACGGGCATTGGCCAGTGCGGCTTCGGCCTTTGCAATTTCGGCTTCGGCCACCTGAAGCGCAGCTTTATAAGGGGCTTGCTCAATCACATACAGCAGATCTCCCTTTTGGACATCAGCCCCTTCCTTAAAACGAATTTCTTCGAGCACACCTTCCACACGTGCCCGAAGATCAACCGACTGAACAGCCTCCACCCGGCCATTGCGTGACAAGGGCGGATTGACGTCCTGCTCGGTGATCACGGCGATCGAAACCCCAGGCGGCTCGCCTTGCGGCCCACCGGGCTGTGCCGATGCCAAAGGAAGAGAAAACAGGCCAGCCAACAAAACGCTGAGGACGACAAGCAAGCTTCGAAGATCAACACGGCCTGGGTTGGTCATATTTCTAAGGGTTATTTTCATGGCGAGTCTCGTGGGTCCTTTCTCGATAGGGGTTTATTCGTGTCCTTCGTAAGCATGCGGCGGACGCCAGGGAAAAGACCCCATGTGGCCATCCAACATGATTCGCCACACATTCAAGTGCAGCCACTGATCGTACATGGCCCAGTCTTTATATTTGGGGAGCTTGACGGCGGCCGGAACCTCCGTGAAAGGCGTTCCTTTTTTGAATTCCGCAAAGATGGCCGCTTGTAGGTCGTTAATAAAGGCAATGGTTTCCGTCACATCTTTTTTGCTCCCCGTCGGTTTGCCGCTGGCGTTGTGGGAATAGACGGCCAGATCAAAATCCATCATCTCGATCTGATTTAAAGAACGTGTCCATTCCTTGATATTAAAGTCCGGGGCGATTGCAAAGAGCACCCGCTTCGGCGCAACCAGATCCGCCACGTAAATCATCTTTTCCTTGGGCAATCGAAAGACCGTCATGCCCAGACCATGATTCATCCCCATGTAGTGCAATTCGACTGTCCTGCCGCCAAGGACGATGTCCTTGCGCAGGCCCGCCCAACTCTCGTCCGGCAGGGCGAGGTCGTCGTGCGGGTTGGCCTTCATCCATTCGTAGGCTTCGACATGGGCCACAATCGTCGCGCCTGCGTCACGAAACACTTGGCCGCCATTGGCATGGTCCCAGTGGTTATGACTAATGAGAAGATAGCGAATGGGCTTGTCTGTCACGCTTCGGATGGCCTTGAGCATGCCTTTGGAATGCGCTGAGCTGACCGGTTCGATCACGATCACTCCCTCCTTTGTGACCATGAACATGGAAAGGTACATGCCCGCGTCGTAGACATAGACCTCATCTGCGATCTTCACCGGTTTAATCTCCTTACTTTCAGCAAACGCTGTCAAAGGAATCAGTAAGACCCACATAAAAACCACCAGTGTTTTCTTCATGAGTATCCCTCCCTATTTTTGATTTCGATTCAATTACAAAATTAAGCGGGCAGACGCTTGGCGACTTCCCGATCCACTGACCATCGCCCCGCCCCTGTGATCATCAGCGCGGCCGAGATGCCAATCACCAGCAGATGGTATTCGTAGCCCTGGCCCTCTTGGTTGCCGAACCAATTCATGAAAAAACCGTGTTGCCAGTGGGCGATGCTGATGGCCCCCAACATAATGACGGCCATGCTCGCCGCCGTGAAGCGTGTGAGAAAACCGGCAATGAGGCCAATCGCCCCGAAGGACTCCCCGATAATCACAAGAAAGGCAATCACAGCCGGTATACCCATGCTCCCTGTAAAAGCCCCCATGGTGCCGGAAAAACCGAAGCCCCCGAACCAGCCGAAGAGCTTCTGCGCACCGTGGGGAAACATCACAATCCCCAGTGTCAGCCGCAAAATAAAGGCTGCGGTCGAATTATCCGTTGCGAAAAATTTTTTCATTCTCCTATCCTCCATTAAACTAAAGTAATAACAAGCGCATCTCTTGGTGACTGACATAGAGCAACAACTGTTCCCGTTTTCCACCAAACACAATAAAAAACCATAAGTCCTTGTTTTTCATTATTAATTTATAGAATTGAATCGCGCTGAGCTGAATCTTAAGCATTGGCCAATGCTTAAGATTCAGCACTTCTGCTGAAACTTCAGCAGAAGTGCTGAACGCTCGAAGGGCAACCGCTTCGATCAGGACACTCAAAAAACAGGTATTCTCCAGAAAAGTAGTACGGGCTACATTATTTCGATATAAAGATCGAATACCGTGTCCCCATGCGAACTTTCTTTGAGTCTTGCATGGGGAGCAGTCTCAAGATCCTCTTTCCTGAGAGGTTTGCCTGTAGACCCAAGAGCCGGTATATTGTTTGAGCTTGGTGCAATCGCTTCGCGCCTCATAAACCAAGGGATCGAATGTCTGTCTTCGTCTTATTTTTTTTAACGCTTTTTCTTGCTTATGCAAATGGAGCAAATGATAATTTCAAGGGCGTCGCGACACTCTACGGCAGTCGCACACTTTCTTATCGCACTGCGATTCAAATGGCGACACTCGCGACATTTGCGGGATCTATCTCATCTATCTTTCTGGCTCAGGGATTGGTCGCAGGATTTTCCGGTAAGGGACTTATCCCGGATCAAGTCGTCGGTGCTCCGATTTTTCTCATGTCTGTGGGTTTCGGTGCCGCTGCAACCGTACTCCTGGCCACCCGTCTGGGTTTTCCGATTTCAACCACACACAGTTTAGTGGGCGGCTTATTGGGTGCAGGGATCATGGCGGTTGGATGGGATGTTCATTTTCATCGTTTAGGGGAAACCTTCTTGATCCCTTTACTCATGAGTCCCTTGATCGCCTTTACGCTTGCTGTCATAAGCTATCGTTTTTTTAGCTATGTAAAATCAGCAGGTGGATTCAGTAAGGAAAGCTGTATCTGTGTGGGAGAGCAAAAAAACTTTGTGCCTCTCCGTGTATTAAAGCACTCAAAAAATGACCACCTGGATCAAAATATCGCGATGGATAATCCCCCTTATCTTGACATTGCCTTTACTGTGGCCGATACCAATGAATGCATGGATCTCTACACAAACAGGGTTTGGGGCATTTCAGTGCAAAAGCTGCTTGACCTTGCACATGTCTTCAGTGCGGCAATGGTTTCATTTGCAAGGGGCTTGAACGACACCCCGAAGATTGCAGGCCTGCTCGTCGCGTCTCAGGCGCTGGATATCCAATGGGGTATGACGGCCATCGCGAGCGGGATGGCCGTGGGCGGCGTATTCAATGCGCGAAAGGTCGCCGAAACGATCAGCCATAACATCACCGTTTTAACGCAGGGACAAGGATTTTCGGCCAACTTGATTACCGGATTTTTAGTCATCGTTGCCAGCAAGTTTGGCGTGCCGGTATCAACCACACACGTCTCTGTCGGGGCCATTATGGGAATCGGCATGGTGAGCGGAAATCGCAATGCCAATATGATTGTTCAAATTATTCTTTCCTGGCTGGTGACCCTGCCCATCGCAATGGGCTTGAGCGCTGCCCTGTATTTTATCCTTTCTTAATTTTCTTATTTTAAAAAGGGGTCGATCCAGCAAACGACGACCCAAGCCCTCATAACCAAGCCACCTCATAATTAGTGCTTTTGGGGTATGGACGCCTTGACTGTATAAGTCCAGACTGTCAGTTAAGCATATTTTCTTATTAGCTGAAGCGCGACACAGCTTTCCCTCACCTAGAGATCAATACGGTTTTCATACAGGGCCCCATGCAAGTATTATCTCCGATCAAATACACCCGTCTGGCTTTCATCAAGCCCTTGCTCTGGCTTTTTGGACTGCTGGGCTTTGTCCTGATGACCCGGACATATTATTTAAACAGTGCGCTTTTTAAAAGTTGGACGCCTTATTTAAACGCCAACCAAAACCTGGTTTTTTTACTCCTCATGGCCAGCATATATATGGTGCTCTTGAGTATCCCCTTTCTCCCCGGCTTGGAGCTGGGATTGTTATTGATGTGTGTTGCCGGGACAAAAATGGTGATCATTATCTATCTTTTTACAGTCTTGGGCCTGACCCTGTCCTTTTTAATGGGGCGCTGGCTCCCGATGAAATGGATACAATTTGTATTCAGAAAACGAGGGGCGTCCTCAATAGAAAATCAAGCGTTATCAAACATGACTCTCATTCATCAACACGTTGAAAAACGATTCGGAAGAAGACTCTCGAGCTTTATCAAAAAATATCCTTATTTGATTGTGGCCCTGCTTTTAAACCTTCCTGGAAACTTCATCTTGGGGGGAGGAGGGGGAATCGCCATGTTAAGCGGCCAAAACACTCAAATCTCATTGAAAGCCTTTGTCACAACGATTGTCTTTGCGACACTGCCCTTACCTGTATTGATACTTTTCGGGTTTATTCAACTCGAGCGTTTTGTCTAGGTAAGCGTTCTTTGTCTGAAATCGCTCTAGCTTGTGCGCTCCACAACACTTGCTTCTCGTGCAAAAAACAACTCTTCTGCAGATACGAGTCGGTGTTTTAAAAACTCGGAGAGCACGATTTCTGTCATCTCTGTCGAAAAAGCAAACTCATAACTCAAATCAAGCACATAGGCCTTGAGTCTCATTTTAAGCCAGGAACGGCCTTCATGTATCTCATTTTTAAGGACGACAGAAATGGGTTTATTCAGATAAACATATCGCGAAACCGAAGCGGCGCGGCGGGCGATTTTTTTCGCGCTGATTAAATCGATGTGAGGCGGCAGGTAAAATTCTGCGACGACCTGACAGTTTTTTTCTCCAGCATTACTGTTGGAGACTGAGGTGTTGACGATCTCGCTGTTCGGGATAGAAACCAGGGAATCGTCTGGCGTGACAATACGGACCGTACGCAGACCAATATGCGTCACTTCTCCATAATATTTTCCGACTTCAACCTTGTCCCCGATCTGAAAGGGACGGTCAAAAAGAATAATCACGCCTCCAAAAATATTTTTAAGGATATCCTGAGAAGCAAATCCGACAGCAATACCGGCTGAGGCGGTCAATGCAACCAGGGTTTCGATCGGCGGGGCGATCACATCTGCGACGATCATGTAAAGAAGCAGCGTCCATCCCCCGACGCGCAGGATCGGAATGGTTCTTTTGATCATCAGGCGGAAATAAATCCAGTGTTCTGCAAGAGCGTCCAACAGTTTTGCAAGATAAGTGATCGCAATCCACCCAATCAGAAGAACGACGACAGACCAGGCCACCTTTTCCATCGAAAGCGTCCATGCCGTTTCGACCTTTTGGGCAACCTTGGAAGCAAGGGCCGACGCACCGCCGGATACAGTGTTTTCAGTGTTGATGTCTGCCTGAGACTCAAGGCTTAGACCCGAAGTCGGATGTAAAAAAAAGGCACAGAACAAAACAACACTCCCAAACAAAAGGGAGAAACGCGATATGCCTCTAACTTTCTTTTTCAATGGAGAATATTCCTCAATTTTAAAGCGTGAACGATCGGTCGATAAAGGATCGGGTTAATCTGGTAATGCGCTGTTGCGGTCTGTACGACAATGCCTTTTTTCTCCATACGATCAAGCAGAATCAGGCTCTGTTTTTTTTCAAGACGAAAGACCCAGACATGTTCTCCCACATTCAAACGCTCATGATGAAGCAGCGCCGCAAGCGTAAACAGCTCGTCACTTGAAATCCGAAACAGTGACGAGGAATCCACATTCAAATCCGAGGATATCGTCAAGGTATGATTTTCGATCTTCTGGATGGCCGTCAACCAAAAGAGCAGAGCGACCGAGATATTCCCATCCGCCAATGTCGTCAGGCGGTTAAAAAAAGCCGTCCTTAACACGGCTTGAGGATCAAGATTATTAGACTGCTTTTTCTGTTTTGAGCGTATCACTGGCGCGTCGAAGACTAAACCGTATCCGCTCACACGGTGACGCTTTAAAATGATGCTTTCGATCTCTTCCCGAGTCAATCGATTCAAAAAATGAGACGATTGAAAAAATGTCGAAATATCGAGTGCCTTTTCAAGGTAGCGCCAGCTATACAGAGTACAGGTATTCAGCCAGTAAATTGTCTCACAGGTGCGGGACATCAACATCAGGAGGCGCTCCAGCAGATCAAAACCATCCACCGTTCTCAGGAAAAGGTTTTGAAGATCCTCCAGGCAAATAATTTTTCGATCTTTTTCGATCAAAATCTGCGATTCAAGTTCGTCCAGATTGGATACGTTCGAAATTTTAAAAACGTCATTAAGCACATTGAGCAGGGCTTCTTCCGAAACCGGCCGCTCCAGAGCAAGACTGATCCTAAAAAAAGGAAGTTGATTATAGATTTTTGGAGCAGCCGCATTAATCAGGCTTGTTCGGCCGCATCCCTTTTCTCCCACGATCACCGTGATTCCGGGGCTTCCGTTTCTCCATGCCTCGAAACTTGTTTTTAGTCCTGCCAAATGCCTGTCCTGCCCTTCAAAAAACCGCTGGTCAGCCAAAGGGTTCAGTTGAAAAAGCCGCTGGTACACATAAGGGAGTTCTTCAAATTTTTTGCGATTTTCAAGCACAAACTTCGAAAGCCCATCCTCTCCCTCCACCCTTGAAGCGGGCAGACCCGCAAAACCCCTCATCCTCGAATAGAACAACTTGAGGGTGTCCCATTGTTTCAAGAGAATGGACCGGGCTGATGAAAGGGTCTCTTCACCTCGGTCTAACAGTTTTTCCTGATACGTTCTGGCCTGTTCCACAGTTTTGGCTTTGGCCAGACGAACCTTCAGTTCTAAAATTTTTTCGTTTTGGCCCAGGGCCCTGATCTGCTGCTGAAATGATTCAATCCCTTTTTGGCGATTTTCCTGAATCAGGGCTGCAATCCCCTGGGCACCCATCGTCATCGTTTCAATCTGGGAGAGCGCACGCTCCAGACCTTCAATGATTTCACGTCGAACAATGGGCGCATCCTGAAAACCTTCCGGCCTCGCAAGCAGATCGAGCCCGGATTCCAGGTTATATTCAACCAGGGCGTCAAACTCCGACACATTCTGGGTAATTTGTAACCATGCAGACTGAACCTGCTGAAGCAAGTCCTCATGTTCAGTTTCAAGTTGTTGACAGGCCTCTTCCTTGACCAAGGCCTTGAGTTGCACTTCAGAAACCTTGGGATTTGGGAAGGGGGAATCCCAATCCGCTTTAACCAAGAGCCAGTGTGTTTCCGAAAGTTGATCGACGGCATGGAAAATACGAGAATGACAATTCTCCAGATTTTTAAGCAAGGGCACCTGATCAAGCAGTGAAGATATTTCAGGCAGTGTTTCGCGGCGGAGGGT
This sequence comes from Nitrospirota bacterium, assembly GCA_029261215.1. Classification (GTDB taxonomy): domain Bacteria; phylum Nitrospirota; class Nitrospiria; order SBBL01; family JAADHI01; genus JAADHI01. The sequence continues at coordinate 37,214 of JAJDBT010000084.1, forward strand.
TCGCAGCATAGAACGGCTTTCTGACAAAATCATCGACTTTAAATCAGAGCTTTCCTCTACCGCTTTTTCTGTTTCCTTAAATTTCTTGAGCGAGAGCGTGATAAGATCGCGGGCTTCCTGAAATTTCGGGACGAGTTCTCCTGAAATTCTTGCCTGAATTAATTGCTGAGATTGGATATGGGCCTGCGATACCCGCACCAGAAGCAAGGCCAGCTCCAAATCTTTTTTCCAATCATCCTGCTCAGCCTCAAAGTGACGATCCCAGCCTTCCTGAAGCTTTGCGGCCTCAGCGTCGAGGCGCACAACGTCTTCTCCAAAATGAGACGATTTGCTCACTATTTCCGGGCGGTTTTCTGCTTTAACCTCATTTCCAAGCGACATCGCCCTTTCTAAAACAGAGAGACCATCGGCTTCAAGCGTCTCTGCCCTCTCCTTCTCAATCAGATCCAATTTGGCGAAATATGCCTCCAGTGATGGAGATAGCGGCCGAAAAGGTGTAGTCAATGCCGAATGATCCTTTTCGGCATTGACCGTGAGCGCATCCAGACATTGTTCAATCCAGAGCTCCCCGTCCTGATGCAATTGATGAAAGATCTGAGCTGTTTCATAGCATAATGGACGACTCAAGTTCAGCAGGGCTTTAGATAAGGGGTATTCCAAATGAAGACGGAGAAAGCCTTCCATTTCATTTTCTGACTGCTCTTCAGTAGCATCCGGAGAGATTTTCTGCGGACAGGAAGACGCCGTCAGTTCAGAAAACACCCTGCGCCACTGCCCGATCAGCTGACTTGGGGAAGCGTTCTGGGTAGTAGCATGAAAGGATTCAAGCCAATCGATCTGCTCTTGAAGAACCGACTCCAGGAGAGAAGGCAGTTTTTTGGAGGAAACATCTCCCTGAGAAAGCGCATCGACCTCCTCCAAAAAATGAAGATGAATAGACTCCAAAGCCCGAAGAGATTCGCGATGTCCTGCTTTCCACTCAGAGAGAGATTTTCGGCCCTGGGCAGGGAAGGCGGACTTTATTGCCTTAATAAAATCTTCAATGGACTCATATTTCATGACAAACATCATCATATATATGAGGATTCAATTCAATACAAATAGAGACTGCTCCTTATTCCTGTATTCAAACAAAGGGGTATTTCTATCCCTCACCTTCAGGTGAACTACCGTATTTTTACATAGGAAAAAGAATCACAGGCCTTCAGAGGATGACGTCTTTTTAAGATGAGCCGTAAACCATTTGAAGAGATGCTTGAGCATTTGCTCAAAATCCGGCGCTTTGGTAAAAGGGTGATCGGCCCCCTCAATTGTTTCAAATACTTTCTCACAGTGCAGCACCTCAAAAAGCTGCTCGCTCTGAGAATAAGGCACATCCTCATCCGCGTCTCCGTGGACGATCAGTGTCGGCGCTTGAATGGTCGCGGCTTCCTTGTAAGTATCATACTGGAGCAGGTCTTCATAAAACTCGTATTCTAATTGCGCCCGGCCATCCAGACCAGCAAATGTCAGCAAATTATTTTCTTTCCAAAAACGCATTCCGGCCTCGCCCAAACGGTCACGCCAAAGTGGCGGGTAATTGGAGACGGGGCATTTCAACGCAAGTACGGAAAGGTTCTTCCGTGCGGCCCCGTGGAGGGCAATAAGTCCGCCAAAACTCGACCCCAACAAACCGATTTGCGTAAAACCCTGTGTCGGCAGCCAGTCGAGAATGGCTTCCACCTGATTGAGACAGCGGGACATCCGCATTTCCTTTAAAGGCCGGTTTTGTTCGCCATGACCGTCGAAGTCAAAACGGCAAGTGGCAATGTTTTCGGGCAGAAGCCGTCGGCTTAATGCCAGATTCGTCCCGCTCTCTTTATCAGACAGGAATCCGTGACAAAGTAGTACAATCTGTTTTGTCGGGCTGCCCGGTTCGGCCAAAACCAGGGTTGTTTTCTCTCCAGGGCTCACTTCAAGATGAATACGTCTTTCTTTCATATAGTCCTTCTCCTTATCATTGACCGATCTTTTTATTTTGTTTTATAATGGCTTCTTTTTGTGAGGAGAGACAATGCCCTTTATCCCAGTTGCCAAAGTTGAAGATATCCCACCCGGTTCAGGATTGCTCGTCGAAATGAAGGAACGGGACATCGCCCTTTTTCACGTAGACGGGACGGTCTATGCCACTTCGGATGTGTGCCCGCACCAGGGAGCCTCTCTCTCAACCGGGACACTCAACGGCGAAAAAATTATCTGCCCCTGGCACCAGTGGTGCTTTAATGTGAAAGATGGTTCGTCACCGCTCAACCCACGATTAAAGATCAAAACCTACGAAGTCAAACAGGAAGACAACCAGGTTTTCATCCTCATTCCCGATTAGGATTTCCTGAACGGTCTTTTCGGCTTTTCTCCTTACCCGGAACGATTTAAAGCCGGGTTAAGGATAATCTTTCCAAACAGGTTCCGTGACAACATTTTCGCCTGTGCGGCACGCGCCTCGGAAAGGGGATACACCGAATCAATCACAGGCTTTAGTTTTCCGGCACCCACAAGATCAGCAACCTTGAGCAGTTCGGCACGCCGACCCATTTTTGCCCCCATAATGGACAATTCCCGTGAAAAAACATACCGTAAATCCAGCTCCACCCTTGGGCCCGTCGTTGCGCCACAGGTCACGAGCCTGCCCTGTCTTGCGAGAGACCGCAGACTTTGCCCAAAGGTCGCCGGACCGACATGCTCAAAAACCACATCCACGCCGCGTCCGCCGGTCATTTCCACAATCTGTTTTGAAAAATCGTCCTGCGTATAGTCAATTAAAACATCCGCTCCCATGTTTCGGGCCTGTTCCAGTTTTTGGGGACTGCTCGCCGTAGCAAATACACGCGCACCCGCCAGTTTACCAATTTGCACGGCAGCACTTCCAACCCCGCTTCCCCCGGACAGAACCAGCAAATCCTGTCCGGGACGGAGCCCTGCACGCGTAATCAACATATGCCAGGCCGTGAGAAAGGTCAGTGGAAAAGCCGACGCGGACTCAAAAGAAAGGTGATCGGGAATCGGGATGATATTTTTTGCAGGGGCCTTTACATACTCCGCATATCCTCCCGCCGGGCCAGCCCCTAATATTTGATAGGTCTTACACAGGTGATCATTCCCGGAAAGGCAGTCCGGACATTCAAAGCAGGATACCCCAGGGGCGATAAAAACACGCTGGCCGGATTCAAAACCCCTCAGGCCTTCCCCAAAGTGATCAACAATGCCTGAGACATCGCAACCCGAAATGTGAGGGAGTTGAATCTGATAGGCCGGAACCCCTTCTCGCACCCAAAGATCCAGATGATTTAAAGCGCAAGCCTGCACCCGAACAACAACATCCCCAGGCCCTGCAAGGGGTTTGGGCACATCCTCATATATGAGTTGCTCCGGGCCACCAAAACGATGAAAACGAACGGCTTTCATCATGACAGGCCTCCTTCTTTTATAATTCAGATAAATTCAAGGATTGACCATGAAGGGCCGGGTCTTCTGAAATGGCAAGTGTGAGCAGTGCCTTGGCCACTTCAGCCGGATCTTTCAGGGTCTTGGCCTCTTCCTTTGGGTAGGCCTTGGCCCGCATCTGCGTGCGTGTCGCCTCAGGATTCAGTGTGATGACACGGATGCCAAATGCCCCCACTTCATCCGCCAAGGTTTGCATCATGCCTTCAAGGGCAAACTTTGAGACCGCATAAGCGCCCCACAAGGCCCGGCCGTGGCGCCCGACAGAAGACGAAATAGAGAGAATCGTGCCCGAACGCAATGGAATCATCCCTCTAAGAACCGCTTGAGTCAGGTAAAAGGTGCCATTGATATTGATTCGGATCACTTCGTCCCAGGTCATGGCCGGATAGGTCGCGAGGGTGCTTTTTACACCGAGCACACCGGCATTATTAATCAAGAGATCGATTTTCCCCCACTCCGAAACGATTTGGCTAACCATGCGGTGAACATCCCGCTGGGAAGCAATATCTACACGAAAAGACCAGACCGCTCCGCCTGCCGCGTTGACTTCATTCTCAACCCCGAGACGCTCCCCTTCAGTTCGGGCACAAAAAGCCACCTTGGCACCTGCGCTCACAAAAAGAGAAACAGCCGCCCGCCCGATTCCCCGGCCGCCCCCAGAAATAAAAACGACTTTTCCCTGCATAGCATGATTCATTGCCCCGTAGGATAAAGGAAGTTGCCCGTGACTGCAATCCCGAAAAAGCTGTTAGACTTCAATCACTTGACATCCAAAATCAAATGTTTATTATTACAGGGTTGAATACAAGAGAAGAGCATATGATTTCATGAGCGCATCAGATACGCCGTTTCAAAGCGTCAGCCCGGATTTTAATCTCAAAAAGCCCTTACTGTTCATTTCTTTGGCTTTGCTCTTCATAGCCCTCGGCCCCCGGTTTGCGAGTGCTGACGATCCCTTCTGTGTATCTCTTGAAGAAATTATTCAGAGTGGACAACACAAGTTTAAATCGATTAGAGGAAAACTCGACCTCGTCTCTGAGGAATATTTTGGGCGCGTCACGCCACCCGAACTAAAAGATTGTTTTGGATGGCTTGATGGAAAAGCGTATCATTGCACCAGCGAGGCGGGAATGAACGACACCGAAGTCGCTTTGGCCTACGACCGCTTCAATAAAATGATTCAAAGCTGCCTTTCAAAAGAATGGCAAACAACAGAAGTCAACATGCAAAGGGCAAATGCAAAACGCTTTATGACCTACGCATCGCCCTCAAACCCGGTCGAGATTAAAATCGGGGAACGCAGCAAACGACATGGATGGTTTGTTGATTTCTATTTTAAACGTTAAAATGTAAACCTTGGGAAACAACGCACTTCCATTTTCCAGGATTACGCGACCCGCAGAAGGAGTTAAGCATGTCTATTTTTCGAGAATATGATATCCGGGGCATTTACGGAAAAGATTTAACAGAGACAATTGCGGAAGGCATCGGAAAAGCATTCGGAACAGTCATCCGTCGGGCAGGCGGAAAAACAATCTCGCTGGGCTATGATGTCCGCCTCAGTACACCCGCGATGAAAGCTGCGCTGCTTCGCGGTTTGTGTGCGACAGGCATCAACATCATCGATATTGGGGAATGCCCAACACCTGTACTCTATTTTTCTCTCTATCAACTGCCAGTAGACGGCGGCGTGATGATTACCGCAAGTCATAACCCCGGTGAATATAATGGCTTTAAAGTCTGTAAGGGGAAAAATACGCTCTTTGGAGACGACATACAGCAAATCAAAACAATGATCGATAAGCATGATTTTGAAATAAGCGGGCAATCCGGTGAAGTGACTGTAGAAAACAATTTTTTGCCGGTCTACAGTGATTATTTCTTTGATCAGTTTGGAAAGATGAAAAACAAAAAGGTCGTGATCGATTGCGGTAATGGCGCGGCAGCCTTAAATGCACCTCAAATTTTTGAACGTTTGGGCTGTGAAGTTATCCCGCTTTTTTGCGAGGCGGACGGCTCCTTTCCAAATCATCACCCCGACCCGACGGTTCCGAAAAACCTGGAAGACCTCATCGCGACAGTAAAAAAAGAACACGCAGACTTAGGCATCGCCTTTGACGGAGATGGCGATCGCATCGGCGCTGTGGATGAAAATGGAAGCATTATCTGGGGCGACCGCCTGACCCTTCTTTTCGCAAGCGATATTCTCAAAACACATCCCGGAGCGACGATTATTTCAGAAGTGAAAGCTTCGCAAATTTTGTATGACGAGATTGCGCGACTGGGCGGAAAAGGCGTGATGTGGAAAACCGGTCATTCCCTGATCAAATCCAAGATGAAAGAAACGGGAGCGCTTTTGGCAGGAGAAATGAGCGGACATATCTTTTTTGCCGACCGATATTTTGGTTATGACGATGCCACATACGCAGGGTGTCGGTTAATCGAAATTTTAATCAAGGGAGAGAAACCGCTTTCGTCCTATTTCAAAGATTTACCCAAAAGTTATGTGACGCCTGAAATACGGGTAGACTGCCCGGATGATCAAAAGTTTGAAATAGCTGAAAAATGCCGGGTGTTTTTTTCAAAACATTTTAAAACCATTGATATCGACGGCGTACGCATCCTCTTTCCAGATGGTTGGGGCCTGATTCGGGCCTCCAATACACAAGCGGCACTGGTGCTTCGGTTCGAAGCCAGCACTCCGGAGCGCTTGGCTAAAAACCGGGAAGGCATTGAAAAATATCTCGATATCCTGCTGGGAGAAATCAAGAAATAAGATTATTTTGGAATTAAGTCGGTGAATTGATCCAGGGAAGGGAAGAGATCAGATCGTTCATCTAAAAAGCGACTACTGGCCCCGCTTTTATGCAAGAGATGTTTAATTCCATACGTGTGGGCAGCCAGCAGCACGTTTTCATTGTCATCAATGAATAAAGAGCGTTCTTTTTTAAACCGCAAAACACGCTCCGCATCCCGCCAAAACCCGACCTCTTCTTTTGGCAAACCAATGTCTGCAGAGCAAAGAACACTGTCGAAATAAGGCAGAAGCTGGGTTTGTTCCAGTTTGATTTGAACAGTCCTGGGGTGGGCATTGGTCACTAAGATAATCTCTTTTTTCTCATCACGCAGAAAATTAAGAAAAACTTCGACTCCGACATGGACTCGCACCTGACTGCGTAAAGCCTCTTTCATTGCAACAATATCAAGACCGATACGATCGGACCAGTAAAGGACATCCGTCCAGTTCAGGGTTTTTTCTTCTTTTTTGTACATGGCGAGCAGCTTTTTTCTCGCCTTGGCATAGGATATTTTTTTAACCTCAGCATACTTTTGCGGAACATGCTCTTCCCAAAAATAATCGTCAAAATAACGATCAAGCAAGGTTCCGTCCATATCAAGCAAGGCAAAATCTATTTCAGCCCAGGGCACCACAATTTCTTCTCCTAAAAAACCAAGGTATTCTATCAGTCTATGAGGTAGGCTTCATTCTGTCAAAAACAAGGGTTTTAAGCCAAGGCAAAAGATGACACTCAGTACGAATCAGTAGCAGATTTCAGAGAAAAATAAGACAGAGACGAGGATTTAAAACTAAGACGATTTGATATCCGATTCAGAAGTGACGGTTTCGGTCACAAGGGTGACTTCATTATTCAGGGCATCAAGAAAGCCTGAGCCAATGGTCAAAACACGCTTTTTGCCCTCAATGGTTGTTAAGACCAAACGACCTGGAAGTAGTGTCGAAACAATAGGCGCATGATTGGCCAAAATACCAAAACTGCCGCCGCCCCCCGGAACAGTCACAGAGCGAATCTGCCCCTCAAAAAAAATACTTTCCGGTGTCACAACGGTGAGATGAAATGTCTGCTCGCTCATATCACGATCACACTGAGAGGAAAACGTTCAAAACCTGCCCTATTGTTTGATATCTTCACGTTGATCACCATTACGCTTTCTTGAGACGCTCAGCCTTCTCCTGAACTTCCTCAATGGTCCCGACCATGTAAAAAGCCTGCTCTGGAAGATCATCCAGCTCCCCATCCACAATCATCTTGAAACCTTTAATCGAATCCGGTAAACGCACATACTTTCCAGGCGCTCCCGTAAAAACCTCCGCAACAAAAAAAGGCTGAGAGAGAAACCGCTGAATCTTCCTGGCTCGCTGTACAATAAGACGGTCTTCTTCAGAAAGTTCATCCATACCCAAAATAGCGATAATATCCTGAAGTTCTTTGTATTTTTGAAGTATGGTTTGAACGGCACGTGCAGTACGGTAATGTTCTTCCCCCAAAATTTGGGGATCTAAAAGTCGGGAAGTCGAATCAAGCGGGTCAACGGCAGGATAAATACCCAGCTCCGCGATCTGCCGGGAAAGCACCGTCGTCGCGTCCAGATGCGTAAAAGTCGTTGCTGGTGCAGGGTCTGTAATATCATCCGCCGGAACATAGATGGCCTGGACTGAAGTAATGGATCCTTTTTTGGTTGAAGTTATCCGCTCCTGAAGCTCTCCCATTTCTGTTCCAAGCGTCGGCTGATATCCCACAGCGGAAGGCATACGTCCGAGCAAGGCAGACACTTCCGAACCGGCCTGAACAAAGCGGAAAATATTGTCGATAAAAAGCAACACGTCCTGCCCTTTTTCGTCCCGAAAATACTCCGCCATCGTTAATGCGGACAAACCAATCCTTAAACGCGCACCTGGCGGCTCATTCATCTGTCCAAAAGCAAGGACGGTTTTATCCAACACGCCCGATTCTGTCATCTCGGCGTACAGATCATTTCCTTCACGTGTTCTTTCACCGACGCCCGCAAACACAGAATAACCACCATGCTCTGTCCCGATATTTCGGATCAACTCCATAATAATAACTGTTTTTCCAACACCGGCACCACCAAAGAGCCCGATTTTTCCACCCTTGGCATAGGGCGCAAGTAAATCGACCACCTTGATTCCAGTCTCCAATACAGAAGCCACTGGCACCTGATCTTCAAAGGAGGGACTGGGGCGATGAATTGGCCACCTCAACTCAGGGTTTGCCACAGGGCCTTTCCCATCAATGGTATCGCCTGTAACGTTAAAAATACGTCCGAGTGACTGCTCACCGACTGGAACTGAAATAGGAACACCCAAGTCAGTCGCTTCCATGCCACGCACGAGACCATCCGTCGACCGCATCGCAATACATCGAACGACATCACTCCCAAGATGCTGGGCTGTTTCTACAATCAGGTCCGATCCTGTTTTTGGATTAGTGATTTTGAGTGCATTCAAAATTTTTGGAAGTTGCCCCGTTGGAAATTGAACATCAACTGTTGGCCCGATCACTTGAAGAATCTTACCCGTTGCCATAAATAAACTCCTTTTATTCTAAAAAACCTAGGCTTTCATCGCTTCGCCAGCGGTGACAATCTCAAGAATTTCATTGGTAATAGCCGCCTGACGGGCCTTATTTCCTTTTAAACTTAAACGGTCGATCATTTCTTTTGCACTGTCCGTTGCGCTTTTCATTGCAACCATTCTGGAAGCATTCTCTGCTGTGAATGATTCTAAAAGCGCCGAATACATTCGGGAGACGACTTGACGGCTTAAAAATTCATCAATAATTGTCTCCAAGTCCGGCTCAAAAATAAAATCAGATTTCAGGCCTGCTTTCTCTTGCTGCAGATTAAGAAACTTCTTTAAAACAGGCTGATTCGAAAGAGCCGAAACGAAAGTCGTGTAGAGCACATTGACTTCATCCAGAGTTCCAGAAAGATAGGCTTCAATCAACTCATTGGTGATATTTGAAATCCGGGAATAATCTGGTTTTCCTGCAAGATCGATATGCTTAAAAAGGATGGGCCATTCACGTCGTTTAAAATAGTCATATCCTTTTTTACCGATGAGAATAAGTTTGACGGCTTGAGATCTGGGTTCTTTTAAAAAGGCCTCGGCCTTATTGATGATATTGGTGTTATATCCCCCACAAAGTCCCCGGTCGGAAGTAATAATGACCAAACCAACCGTTTTAACTTCTCGCGACTCAAAAAATGGATGAGAAATACCTTGAGAAGACTCCATCAAGTGAGAAAGAATCAACTCCATCTTTTCATTATATGGCTTTGATTTCCGAAAGATCACCTCAGACTTTTTGAGGCGGGATGCCGCAACCATCTGCATCGTCTTGGTGATCTGTTGTGTCTTTTTTGCGGAACGGATCCGGCTTTTCAGCTCTCGGAGGGTTTCAGCCATTGTCTTTAAAGAGCTCCCCCGGAATGCCAGCCCTTTTTAAATTCTGTAATGGCATCATCCATTTTTTTATTCAACTCATCACTCAATTTTTGATTATCTTCGATCTCTTTGGCGATTTCTGGGTGTTGATCGGCCATCATTTTCAAATAGTCTGCTTCAAAAGCACGGACATCCTCAGTTTCTAAATCATCTAAATGTCCCGCGGCACCGGCATAAATGGCCATAACCTGCTGTGAAAGTGAATAGGGATGATATTGGCCCTGTTTCAAAAGCTCGACCATTTTCTCCCCTCGCTTCAACTGGGCTAATGTCGATTTGTCGAGGTCTGAACCAAATTGAGCAAATGCAGCCAATTCACGATATTGCGCCAAATCAAGCCGTAAGGTTCCGGCAACCTTCTTCATTGCCTTCGTTTGCGCATTTCCCCCGACCCTTGATACGGAAAGACCCACATTAATGGCAGGACGCACTCCGGAGTAAAACAAATCCGGCTCAAGATAGATTTGACCATCCGTAATCGAAATGACGTTTGTCGGGATATAGGCCGAAACATCGCCCGCTTGCGTTTCAATAATAGGAAGGGCTGTTAATGAGCCCCCACCCAAATCAGCACTGAGTTTCGCCGCACGTTCCAAAAGACGTGAATGCAAAAAGAACACATCACCCGGAAAAGCTTCCCGGCCCGGAGGCCGTCTAAGCAGCAATGAAAGCTGTCGATACGCATTTGCGTGCTTGGAAAGGTCATCGTAAATCACCAAAGCGGGCTTGCCGTTATACATCAACTCTTCACCCATTGTACAGCCCGCATACGGTGCAATGTACTGCATTGATGCCGGTTCATTCGCCGTGGCTGAGACAACGGTGGTGTATTCCATTGCGCCGTTATCTTCAAGCGTTTTTACGACTGAAGAGACATTGGAAGATTTCTGGCCAATCGCTACATAAATACAATAGATACCGCTATTTTTCTGGTTGATGATGGTATCTATCGCAATCGCGGTTTTTCCGGTTTGACGATCACCAATGATGAGCTCTCTCTGTCCCCGACCAATTGGAATCATCGCATCAATGGCTTTTAAGCCTGTCTGAACCGGTTCAGTGACAGACTGACGCTGAACGACATTGGGAGCAAGGCCTTCCAATACACGGGTTTTATCCGTGACAATAGGTCCTTTTCCGTCGATAGGACGACCCAAGGCATCAACAACACGTCCTTTCATCGCCTCGCCGACAGGAATCTCGGCAATTTTACCGGTACGTTTAACCAAATCCCCTTCTTTAATCAGGCGGGTCTCACCGAATAAAATGGCTCCGACATCATCCTTTTCAAGATTCAACAACATCCCCATCACATCATTTGGAAATGAGACGAGTTCACCGGCCATGGCATTTCTCAAACCTGAAATCCGGGCAATCCCATCTCCAACACTCAGGATTGTGCCTGATTCCTCAAAGGTTAAGCTAGACTTGTAACCTTCAACATATTTTTGCAAGACGGTTGTGATGTCTTCCTGTTTAATTTTCAAGAGATCTCCCCTTCTCTGTTAGTATCTTCCTCGAAATGCCTTCGCGCAGATGCTCCAATTGCCCTTTGAGGCTGCCATCGATAATTCGATCACCCAAATAAACCGTGATGCCACCCAAAATTTCAGGATCAACAGACATTTTCAAGTAGACGGCTTCACCGACAAGCTCAGAAAGCGTAGACTCAATGTTTTTCGTCGCTGCTTCAGAAAGTGGAACTGCCGTAATGACCTTCGCAGTTATTTTTTTACGGGATTCAGAGGTCAAGCTAAAAAAATGATCAATGATCGCGGGAAGAAGTGCAGCGCGACCTTGCTCAATCGCGAGTGAAAGCGGAAAATGGATGATGGGCGAAACCTGATCCCCCCAAAGCTCGGCCATCGCCTTTTGCTTCCCTTCCGCAGTAACTTTCGGATCTTTCAAAAATGGGATCAGATCATTGTTAGAAGAAAAGGCATCCCTTAATTCAGTCAACTGGGTCTCAACCAAGTCAACAACTCCCTCGCTTTTGGCAACGGAAAGAAGAGCCTGACTATAGCCTTCGATCACCTCGTGAAGTGGGTCTTTAGGATTTGGCATATTCTGCTTTGACCTGTGCGAGTGCGCCTTCAATCAGTTTTTCATGATCGCTTGGCTCCAAGGTTTGAGCAATCATTTTTGTCGCGACTTGCACTGAAAGCTCTGCGACTTGCTCTTGAAGTTCCATAAGTGCCTTCTTTTTTTCTCGATTGATCTCTTCTTGTGCTTTTTTCACCAAAGCCTTTGATTCTTCATCTGCCTTAGCCACGATTTCCCGCTTAAGCTTCTCCCCTACAGCACGTCCTTCTTCGATCATCTTCTGAACTTCAGACCGCCCCTCGTCAAGTTGAACCTTGTACTGGGCAAGCAACTCCTCAGCGTCTTTCCGGGTCCGCTCAGAGGCATCCAAATCCTCCTTGATCGAAATTGCCCGACTTTCAATCATGGCGACAATCGGTTTATAGGCAAACTTCGCCAAAAGCCCAAGTAGCGTAATGAAACATATCCATGTCCAGATTATTAATCCTGGGTTCGCCTCAAACATTGTCTACTCCCTAAGTTATTTAAAGATCAACAAGAAGCTGACCACCAAGGCATAAAGGGCCAAGGCCTCAACAAAGGCAACACCAATCAACATCGTTGTTCTCAGTTCACCCGATATTTCTGGTTGACGGGCCATGGCTTCAACAGTTTTTCCGACCATAAAACCCATACCGATACCAGTACCCAATGCTGCCAATCCGATTCCCACTGCCGCACCTAGAAGCTCCATTCTTTTCCTCCCATGTTCATTTCAATGATCTCATCTTGAAATCGATGTGTATACAAATTTGGTTAAACCTGCTTTTGTTTAGTGTTCCATATGCAAGGCATCCGATAGATAGGATGCCGTTAAAACGGCAAAAATATACGCTTGAATCAGCGCGACAAAAATCTCAAAGGCATACATAATCACCACACCAATTAATGGCAGAGGGGTGATTATCACGCTTTTAAATAAAATAATCATCGACAGAAAAACAAGGATAACCATGTGACCCGCCATCATGTTTGCAAAAAGACGAACAGCCAAGGAAAAGGGTTTTGCAAAAAGACTGATAAACTCAATGGGCAGCATCACAGGAAGTATCCAGGTGGGCACACCACTCGGAATAAATGCCTTAAAATAACCTACAAAACCATATTTTTTAATTCCGGCCCCTTGAACCATCAGAAATACAAGGACTGCTAAAGCGGCCGTTACATTAATATTGGACGTCGCCGTAAAGGACCCTGGGATTAAACCCACCAGATTACAGGATAGAATAAACAAAAAGAGGGTGGCCACCACAGGAAACCAGCCCTTTCCCTCTTCTCCAATGACGTTAATTACCAACTCTTTCCGTAGAAAATCGACAATCATCTCGATAAAACTTTGCAATCCTTTTGGGTATCGTTGCAAGGTGGCCGCAACAAAGGCAAACAAGCCAAATGTTGCAACGGTTGCAATCATCATCCAAAGCACTGGTTGAGTAATTGATAGATCCATCCCGCCGAGATGAATCTCGACGATCGGATGAATCTCAAAGTGGTGAAGAGGATCAATCGCTCCGCCGCCTTCTGCCATTAAAACCTCCCTTGAGATTGTATGCCACCCGTCTTAACTGTTGACAGAGTGACTTTTCGAGCCAAAAAAAACAGATATAAAGTGATCACTCCAATAAAGGAAAGTAATACCACTGAAATGTCGAGTGCCTTAACACTTAATAGAAAAAAGAACACCGATACGATTAAAACGAGTCGAAAAAGAGCACTCGCGATAAAACGAACCTGTGAGACTTTTGATACTTTTTGGGAAGATCTGAAAACCCAACGATGGACAGACAATGCATAAAGGGCCGCCAATAGAGATCCAACTACCACTGAGGTCATCAACTTGACTTATCCTTCTCTTTTACTGTCTTTCGGAGCATTTTTTCTAGCTGCATGTTTTTTATCTTCAGATGAAAGCAGGCGAAAAACATTTAAGAATCCCGCTGCCGCTCCAAAAACAAATCCTGTTATTAAAAATAAAGGTTTAAGTCCCAGCCATTGATCAAGCTGATATCCCCCCGCAACTCCGATCAAGACGGCAACCAGCATCTCGGTGCCAAGATTACCATAGCGCCGAAAAAGCCGCCAGCCCGATTCATCATACTTTTTTGATATCAAAATACCTCAAAAATCTAACGACACCGACTTGCAAGGCAGGGACTTATATCACGCCACTTGTTTTTTTGTCAATTAGATATAATCCAGATCAAGGATCATCGAGACTTCAGGGCACAAACCCACACTGTTTACGAAATGATCACCACCCCTTTAATACCTTCCGAAGCTTTTCAACATCACTCTCATCACACCAGACATATGCGGAGTAATTGCTATGAAAACCCATCGCATCGACCGCATGTAAATTAATCCCTTCCTGTGCGATCAAGTCAAGGGTGTCCGCAAGTGCACCGGGGCGGTCTTCTCCGACCAAGTGAAAACAACTCCCTTCACGAAAAGACCACCCTGCATCACGTATCACCTTTTTAAAGGCACTGGGATCACGGGGAATGGCCACAATGTCTGCATTGCCACGTCCGGTACCAAAGCTCCAAACTCCCGCCAGATTGGTTTCACTTTCAGACATCCGCTTTGAAAATCGGGCCAGTTGGCCGGGTCGGTCGTCCGTATCAATCCTAAAATAAGTTGCCCGCTCTATATCCACTTCATCCTCTTGCTGTTTCTATATTAGAGTCTCAAGTCTACGCACTACTTAAAAAAATGACTCCGTAAAAACTACGACAAGATCATAATCCACAATCAAAAAAAAGTTCGAGATGAGAGACCCCTGTCATAGCAGCCTCGTTTAAAACCAATGGCTCACGAGTTAAAGGGATACGACATTGAAAAATTCGAAAATTTAGCGGGGCGGCGCGGCGAGATATCGTTGCGCTTTCAGGCGTTTTTTCCTGGCTTCTTTTTCTTTTCTTTTTTGTTTTACGGATGGTTTTTCGTAAAAACTTCTTCTCTTTAACTCTTTTAAAAGACCTTCTTTGGCAAGCTGACGTTTTAAAGCCTTCAGGGCTTTTTCAATTTGGTTATCGTAAACCTTGATCAAAAGAACTCCTTTTCCTCAACGAAGGCCTGATCGAAATATCAACCTCCATGGGTTACAGTAAAATCTCAAATAAAAACCCCCAAGAAACAACTCTGGGGGTGAAGACATGATGATCAAGCAGTCTAACTTCTTTTCAGAACATAGTCAAGAATCAGAAGGGCTTGATTCAAAATAAAAACAAGATATCTTTATCAGTGGATGCATGCGTGTAAAAACCGCTTAAAACTTTACTATCAATTACTCATAAATATTTCTAGAATAAGGAAGAATTATTTTAGTAGAATCCTGACGAAACAGAAAGGCACAAGCCATTGAAAAAAGACAAGACCCTGAGACCCAAGATTGAACACATTCATATGATTGCAATTTGCGGGACCGGCATGGCTGCCCTGGCTGGCTTGCTTAAAAAAGCCGGACATCAGGTCAGCGGCTCCGATCACGCCATTTATCCACCAATGAGCACATTACTTGAACGAGACAAAATCCCCTGTAAACAGGGATTTTCCCCCGCCCATATCGACGCACAAACAGATCGTGTCATTATTGGAAACGCCGTATCAAAAGACAACCCCGAAGTCATCGAAACCTTAAAACGAAAATTACCCTACCTATCGATGGCCTCAGCCCTTGAGGAATATTTTTTAAAAGACAAAGAGGCATTGGTAATCGCAGGCACACACGGAAAAACAACCACCTCATCTCTGCTGGCATCTGTGCTTACTTCCGCCGGAAAAGACCCTGGGGCCCTCATTGGCGGCTGGGTCAATAATTTTGACAGCAACCACCGGCTTGGGAAGGGTTCGTTTTTCGTGGTTGAGGGGGATGAATACGATACCGCTTTTTTTGACAAAGGACCAAAATTTCTACATTACCGACCAAGCCATGCGATGCTGACCAGTATCGAATTTGACCACGCGGATATCTTTCAAGACCTTTCCGTCATACTCGACGCCTTCAAAAAGTTTGTCCGACTCATTCCGCCAAAAGGGATCTTGCTTGCCGCCACAGGATATGACGCAATCGATCAAGTCATCACAGGGATTGACTGCAACGTGGAACGATACAGCACCGCCCTGGATGAAACCTCCTGCGACACAGACGCCGAGTGGCAGGCCCGCGCAATCAAACAGAATGATGCGCTTATCTCTTTTGAAGTCTGGTACCGAAACAAGAAACTCGGAGACATAAAAAGCCCCTTGATCGGACGACACAATCTCAACAACAGCCTTGCCGTTATCGCACTCTCCCATCATTTAGGTCTGACTTGGGATGAGATCCAAAATGGCATGCTCTCATTTAAAGGGATCAAACGGCGCCAAGAAGTCCTCGGCATCGTGAATAACGTGATCATCATGGATGATTTTGCTCACCATCCCACAGCGATTAATGAAACCCTCGCCGCACTTCGCCTCAGATACCCCACACGCCGCCTCTGGGCCGTTTTTGAACCCCGCTCGGCCACAAGTCGAAGGAATATTTTTCAGGCGGATTTTATAAAAGCGTTTCAACGCGCCGACCAAGTGATTCTGGCCGATGTTTTTGCGCCGGAGAAAATCCCGACTGAGCTTCGACTTCAACCTGAACAAATCATCGCCACTCTCAACGCGCTTGGGACTTCAGCCCATTTTTGTCAGACCTCCGATCACATTTTAAACTTCCTGGAAAAACAGGTTATGCCCGGAGATCTCGTTTGTATTATGTCGAGCGGCGGCTTTGATGGTATTCATCAAAAACTCCTCTCTCGCCTTCAAACATCCGAAACTGAGGGACGGACCACTTCCGCCCCATGAAACGCCTTACAAAAAAAATGGAATCAGGACTCGCAACTTCTGTTTTTCCCGGCGCTGTTCTCCTGGTCGCTCATAAAAAAAAGATTGTTTACCACCAGGCATTTGGGTATCGCATGATTTTACCTGAACAGCATGAGATGACATGCGACACGATTTTTGACCTTGCCTCCCTGACAAAACCACTGGTAACCGCTGCCGCCGCCGCCCTTTTAATCCAGAAGAATCAGATGGCACTGGAAGACCCCGTCCATAAATTCCTTCCCGGCTTTTCAGGGCAAAACAAAAGTCAGGTCACCCTTTTTCATCTGCTTAATCACAGTTCCGGTCTTCCGGCATGGAAAGCGTATTACGAAAAAATCGCGGCGCAAGATCAACAAGAAACAGGCTATATCGGATCAAACAAAGCAAAACAAGCCATTTATGAAATGGCTTCAAAGGAGCCTCTCCTTGCGCGGCCAGGCGAAAAAAGCGCCTATAGCGACATTGGATTTATACTCTTGGGCGCAATCATCGAAAAAATCGCCCAAACCCCACTGGATCAATATTTTGAACAACACATCCGTCCAGCCCTTACGTCACGTGATTCTTTTTTTATGCCTTTAGAGGAAAACCCGCGCACTTCCAAAAACCACGTCTTTGCCGCAACGGAAAATCCGCTCTGGCGGAAGGAGCTTATTCAGGGCCGGGTTCACGATGACAACGCCTTTGCCATGGGCGGCATCGCAGGTCACGCGGGCCTTTTTGCCAAAGCCTCGGACGTATATTCCCTCGTTCTGTTATGGTGCGATGCGCTTCAAGAAGACACCACACCATTATTCGATCCAAAAATCGCGCGTCTTTTCACCACACGGCAACACGCCCCATACAGCCCCGCAGAATCTTCCTGGGCTCTGGGTTGGGATACCCCTTCACGACCCACCGGCGCCGATGGACCAGGCCTCTCCTCTTCAGGACATTTTTTTTCGCCGGAGAGCTTCGGACATTTAGGGTACACAGGCACCTCAATCTGGGTTGACCTCAAAAATGACCTGATTGTGATTTTTTTAAGCAACCGCGTGCACCCAAACAGAACCAACGAGTCCATCCGCCGTTTCCGGCCCGAACTGCATGATATGATATTCAAAGAGGTTATTCATGGCTAAGCTTTCTGCTCCCCGTAACAACATCATCAAACCCCCAGCTTTGAAAGACGGCGACACCATCGGCATCGTCGCGCCATCGGGCCGTGTGGATACGGCACTGCTGCAAAAAGGCGTCGCCTGGCTGGAAAATCGGGGATTTAAAACCATTTTGGGAAAACACTTCGAAAAATCACATCGTTATTTTGCCGGAAAAGACCAGGATCGAGCGGAAGATTTTGAACAAATGTTTCAAAACAAGGCCGTCGATGCCATCATTTGCGCACGTGGCGGTGTCGGCGCGGCCCGAATCATTCCATTCCTCAATCCCGACCGCCTTAAAACCTTCCCCAAAATTTTTGTGGGGTGTAGTGATATCACCACTTTGCTTCTTTACATGAATCGTATGTTTGGATGGGTCACATTTCATGGCCCGATGGTTGCGACGATGTTTGGCAACAGCCCCGCGCCACGTCTGGCCTCTGAATTTTTTCAAATATTATCCGGAGAGGCCAATGACATGCACTTTGAGGGAGTCGAAGCGCTCCGCGACGGCACAAGCGACGGCATTTTAACCGGAGGCTGCCTCACCCTCATTTGCACAACTATCGGGACGCCCTATGAAATCTCGACAAAGGAAAAAATACTCTTCATCGAAGATATTCATGAAGCGCCCTTTCGGATCGACCGCATGTTGTCTTATTTAAAATCACTTGGAAAGTTTGACCATGTTCGCGGCGTGGTTTTCGGACAGATGCCTCAATGCCAGCCCCAGGCCTTACCGGAAATCATCCTTGATATTTTGGGTGAATATACATTTCCCATTCTTTTTGGCTTTCCTTCAGGACACGGTGACAGCATCGCTACCCTGCCAATCGGTCTCCCCGTTCAGTTAAATGCAAGTACCCGCTCTCTGAAAATGCTCGAACCTGCCGTTCAGATAAAGCCCTGAGACCGGTCAATCCTTGTTAGTTCAACACGAAAGATCAGGGCTTAAATGACTTCTTAAAATTCCAGATCACAGTGAAGGCAAACTTCGTCCAGTTATGGTAAGCTTTCTTGACAGATCTTATTGAATCCAGTTATATTTTTCCCCAATATTGGGAAGGAGTTACGTTATGGTCAAAGTAAAGTTTTTTGCAGTGCTGAAGGGACTCGTTGGAAAAGAAGAGGTCGCCGTTGAGATTGAAGGAGGAACGACTCTAGGTCAACTGATTGAAAAGCTTAAAATCGATCTCCCTCCCCTAAAAGACATTATGCAAAAAGGTGGCATTCTCATTTCGGTAAATCAGGAAGTCGTTGAAAAAGATGCCGTCATTCAAGATGGAGATGAAATCGCATTCCTGCCTCCATTTGCAGGTGGTTAAGCCCTTTTCCCCTTATTTCATTCACCCCATATTGAAAGGATAAAAGATGGATCAAGATCGCATTCGAGTTCAGACAGAAGATTTTGGCGTTGAAGAAGAAACAAATAAAATCAAACAATGTTCTAAAAGGATAGGCGGGATTGTTACATTTTTGGGAACGGCGCGGGACTTCTCCAAAGGACAGGAAATCAACAAAATGGACTTCGATCACTATCCAGGCATGGCCGAAAAAAAACTTGCAGAGATTCGAGAACAAGCGCTAAAAGATTATGACATTATCGACGTCACAATCATCCACCGTGTAGGAGAGATTGCCATCGGTGAAAATATCGTGTTGATCATCGTGGGTGCCGAGCACCGTAAAGATGCATTTCGGGCCTGTTCATGGTGCATTGATGAGCTCAAACGCATCACCCCCATCTGGAAAAAAGAAACCACCCCCGAAGGCATCGTCTGGGTCGAAGAACACCCATAATCTACGTCAACATTCTTGCTCATAACAGGATTAGGGCAGCATTGCACGGTGTTTTATCGCGATTGCATTGAGACTAAAAGACCTGGTCTTGCAGTCCATACGCAAAGGCTCTACCACGGTCAAACAGGGGCTGTCCGCCCATGTATCGGCCACCACTAATCAGCCCAGCCATTGTTCAAGCGTCAAATCAGTACACGTTTTGCAACTGTATTCACATAAGAATCAAACAACACCTACTTGTGTTCAAACCCTGCCTCCCGTGCAATGGCGATATAATCGACCGATTGAACGCTTGTGTGGCATTGGCTTGAATATCAAGCAGAGACTTCCCCGTGTGTCTCGACATCTGCCGTTCAAAGACGACCCATGTGGCTGTCAAAAGGGATCGCCTCATAGGAGGGTGTTCAAAATCCTGTGTCAGTTAGGCTAAGCTGAGGCATTCAGCTTTTAAAAGGAGGACAGACATGAAAAAAGAAGACACTGAGTTTGATTTTCAAAAGGCGCTTGAAGCGATTCAGGATGGGCAGCCGCTCCTCGGAAACCGGGCCATTCTAACCCCACTTGTACCCCCCAAATTTAGTACCACTCAAAAGTAGAGAATTTCGTCATTTACAGGCCTCCTGAAATTCATAAGGGGTTCTATTTTCCAAAGACTTATGAGGGCACACTGTATTATACTCATATATCCACCGTGTTGTTCTGTCTCTGACTTCATCCAGATCTGAGAACAGATACATATCCAAAACATCTTCCCGGTACGTCCTATTGAATCGTTCGATATAAGCGTTTTGTGCAGGCTTGCCTGGCTGGATAAAGGCCAAGCGCATCGGGCCCTCACTTGTTTCCGAATTTCGGGAAGTGTTCTTTTTTCCGGAAAACATAAACCGCTTCTATCACGTTTTTTTATGATAAACCTTTTTAATTTACAAACTTCAAAACAAGCCCTCACCCTCCCTTAACTTGGGCACTAAACTTGCTCTTACCTTAAAACGGGACAAGACCCATTGACCTGTCTTGAGACTGGAATGATCCGAGTGATATCACGGGAAACAGCAGAAACCTGATGTTCCCAAAACAAAAACACCCTTTATAAAAGAACCAGACACTTCGCCTGACAAAACCGCTTCTCCCGCAGGATTTCGAGCTGCTGGGGAAAGCCGAACGTCAGGAACCAAGGAGGACATCATGTGGGAAAAAGTAAGCACTCATATTAAAATGGATCAAAAAGCACTTCTGCTGAATCAACAACAGCAAGACAATGCACATCAATACGGCTTAAGTCTGGGACTTCGTCCTGACGTCAACAAACTCACGGATCGGCTAAACGGCGCTGCGCTTTGCCGTTTCCTCAAAAGATACGCGCCTGCGGCCACCGCCGCGAAACACCTGTTTCCACACGTGTATACAATGCTGCCTGACCCGACTTGCGCATTCGTCCTGACAGACGCAGAAGGACACATTATCCACCTCTTCTCGGCCCCGGAACTAATGGCCCGCTGTGCAGAAAAGGGGATCCTCCCCGGAACCTCTCTTTCAGAGGAGGCCTGCGGCATCAATGCGGTTTCCGTGGCACTTCAGAATCGAAAGGCAAGCATCGTCAAAGGGACACAACACTTTACACGGCTTTTTCACGACTGGTACTGCATTGCCGCGCCCATCTTTGACACAAAAGAAAGACTCATGGGCTGCATCGATTTTTCAAGCGGCCATAAAGGGGACCTCGACGAGAAGCTGCCATTCGTCACGATGCTGGCTGAAAAATTT
>JAJDBT010000085.1 GCA_029261215.1 Nitrospirota bacterium
GCGCCTATAGATCTCTTCAAATCTCATTATTCGTGTCTCCTCTAGCAGTTTTGTCCGTCTCATCCCACCCCCTCTTTCTAGGACAGAATAATCCGGACAGTCTATGTGCTAAATACCGGACACATTATTAACTCTTAACACAAAAAAGCCGGGGCTTGCCGCAGCAGACAATTGGGCGTAAAGTTACGATATACTTTCAGTATCATAAAAACCGCTCAATCTACGGCAAAAACATCATTCCTTGATTCAAGATTACAGGGCTTAAATGAATACACTTTTGGGCTGGGCTAAAGGTAAGTGTCATTTCCCCTCAGACATAACATCTTTTCGACGACTGCCCCTCCTCTTTTCATTTTTTCTTGTAATATTCATCGCGGGTGTGATCTTCTTTTCGAGGATAGACGAAGGGACACCTGAAGTCCGGCCTGTACATATTGCTGCAGGGGCCTATCATACCTGTGGTCTTTTTTCCGATCATACACTGAAATGCTGGGGCAGGAATGGCAATGGACAGTTGGGCAACAACACCTTTAAAGGTGGATTTTCCCCACAAGCGGTCTCCGGACTAAACTCTGCGCACGCCATTTCTACCAGCGCTTTTCATACCTGTGCATTGCTCTCTAATGGCGCCATACACTGCTGGGGCAGCAACGATAGCGGACAAATCGGGGATGTTTCCTTTGGAAACACCTCCCAACCGAGTGAAATTAAATTCGTCAGAAATGCGGTTTCTGTCTCAGCAGGATCACGGCACACCTGCGCCGTACTTTCCGACGGGACAGCCAAATGTTGGGGAGATAACAGCAAAGGCCAGCTTGGAATAGGAACACAACCCGAAAGCTCGGCCATCCCGCTAGAGGTGCCGCTAATCACAAAAGCCAAAGCCATATCCGCAGGAGGAAGTCATACCTGTGTTCTGCTTAAAGCAGGCGGCGTCGCCTGCTGGGGCGGGAATGAAAAAGGACAATTGGGACGTGGATCTTTAAGCAGAAGCGGAAAACCCTGGCTTGTGTCAGACATTGAAAATGCGATTTCACTTTCATCCGGCGGCGACCACACCTGTGCCTTGCTTTCAGGCGGGTCTATCCAATGCTGGGGGGATAACAACAGCAGCCAGCTGGCAACACACTTTTATCCTCACTCACCTCAACCCCTAAAGATTCCTGAAATCACTGACGCCATTACGGTCAGCTCTGGCGCATTTCACAGTTGTGCTTTGCTAAACAACGGAACTGTGAAATGCTGGGGACAACATATCAATGGACAATTGGGACAAACCTCCCCACCGGAAAGGTCTGTCCCGATTATTGTTCCAGGGGTCACATCCGTCGTGGAAATCGCCGCTGGGGCATTTCATACTTGTGCATTGGATACCGAAGGACTCATCGAATGCTGGGGGCCCAATGACAGCGGACAACTCGGCATTAAGGGCCCGAATGGGCACTCCCCCGCACGCGGTTATGTCCAATTTCACTAAAGCCTCATATCCCAAAAACCTCCACTCAACACATAAAAAATCTATATAAGAAATACTTTATCTATTCACACTCAAATATTCGTCAAAACTTTGACTCCGATGTCTCTGTACAGAGACATCGGAAACAAGCCGACTAGACTCAGACGCACAATTTTGATCGAATTAGAGTCGCTAATGAGAGACACTTCACACACGACCCAAGATTCACAAAAATACCACTTGATTGATTTATAAGGCATTTATTCTTTGGCACTCTAATTGCTTTGTATATGAACCGGCCTTCATAGTCCTGACATTGTTTTAGCATTTAGGTGTTTTCATATTGACTTTAAAAATCGATTCGTAGAATAGCGTGTAAACCAAGAGAGCTGCCAGAGCATCGACTGAGCAGCTCTTTTTATGTGTGGAGAATGAATATAATGCGTTTAAATGCAAGCAAACTGAGTGTAATTGTTACAACCGTCCTTGTCCTAATCCTCCTTATGATAATCACCTCAAATGCTCTGGCTAATACTGCGACATTATCATGGAATGCCAATACAGAATCTGATCTCGCAGGCTATAGAATCTATTCGGGAACAAGCTCCCGAAATTACACAGCATCTACCGATGTCGGAAATAAAACGAACCATATCCTATCGGGACTTGGAACTGGAACGCATTATTTCGCGGTGACGGCCTACGACATCTCCGGAAATGAGAGTCCTTTCTCCATAGAAGGAAGCAAAACCATCTCCAGTTCTGCAGAACCTCCCCCCACTTCTGACGGGCTGACCATCAGCAATCTCATCACCAAGAGCGGTCTCGCCTATGAAGTAATCAATAGCGGACTGAACGACGGATCTCCTGTATACGGTGACCGGACTTATAGTTATTCAAGCGTGCCCACCACACTTGTCGGGACCACGCATCTCAAAACAAGAAATGACGATAAATCATCAAGCGGAAACGATTTTCTATCCTTCGATGTGAATCAAAATGCAACTGTCCTTGTGGCACATGACGACCGAATTATGACAAAACCAGCTTGGATGGGCAGTTTTGTGGACACAGGCGATAATGTAATGATTGACAACCTGCCACATAGTCTTTGGAAAAAAGATTTTTCGGTCGGCAAGGTTATTCTTGGTGGCAATGAAGGATCCGCGGGGAGTATGTATACCGTTATCGCTTTAAAATCAGGATCAGGACCTTCTATAGATACAACCGTCCCGTCTACACCAACAAACCTTTTGGCAACAGCTGTCTCGACTGTTCAGGTGAGCTTAAACTGGGGAGCCTCAACAGATAATGTCGGCGTCACCGGATACCGAGTCTTCCGAAATGGAGTACAAATCGCAACCACTTCACTCACCAGCTTTACCAATACCGGACTCACAGCCGGGACAACCTATTCTTATACGGTCAGTGCCTTTGATGCTGCGGGCAATCTCTCAGCTCCATCCTCCTCAAAAAGCGTTACAACAAAAACAGACGAACTACTTATCAGCAACATCGTTGTCAAGAGCGGGCCCGCCTATGAAGTAATTAAAAACAGTCTTGTAGTGGGAGCTCCAATCTACAGTGATCGAACCTATCTTTACGCCAGTGTGCCAAGCACACTTGTTGGGACAACTTATCTAAAAACGAGAAATAACGATAAATCATCAAGCGGCAATGATTTTCTATCCTTCGATGTGAATCAGAATGCAACTGTCCTTGTGGCACATGACGACCGAATTATGACAAAACCAGCTTGGATAGGCAGTTTTGTGGACACAGGGGATAATGTTACGATTGCTAACCAGACGCATAGCCTTTGGAAGAAAAATTTCTCAACCGGTAAAATCATACTCGGAGGCAACGAAGGGTCTGGTGGCAGCATGTACACAGTTATTGTTTTAAAATCAGGTACAGGCGCCTCTTCCTCTCCTCCGAGTATAGATACAATCTCACCCTCTACTCCAACGATCCTTTCGGCAACCGCTGTCTCCGCTGTTCAGGTGGGTTTGATCTGGACACCTTCAACAGACAATGTCGGTGTCACAGGATATCGGGTTTTCCGAAATGGAGTACAAATCGCAACCACTTCAGTCCCAAGCTTTACCAGTACCGGACTCTCGGCAGGTACGACCTATGCCTATACCGTAAGTGCCTTCGATGCCGCAGGCAATATTTCAGCCCTATCTGCTTCAAAGAGCGTTACGACGAGTCCTTTACAGGATCTCATTCCACCTTCTACACCAACAAATATCTTGGCAACGTCTATTTCTACAACACAAATCAAACTCACCTGGTCAGCCTCAACAGATAATGTTGGTGTTACAGGATACCGGGTCTTCCTGAATGGGGTACAAACTGGAACGACGGCACTCCCAAGCTTTACCAGTACCGGACTCTCGGCAGGTACGGCTTATGCCTATTCCGTCAGTGCCTTCGATGCCGCAGGGAATACGACGGGACAATCTGTACCGATTATGGGAACAACATTCCCCGAACAAACATCCACTGGAGAAATCATCATCAAACACTCAATTGGCACAAGTGGTCGTGACTTTTCCACCCTCCAAAAATGGGAAGATGCACGCGACGGGGATTTAACCAAGCGTCATTATTTTATAACGGTGAAACAAACCAAAGCGTTTTTGGAAGGAGAAATTGTCTTTGGTGTGACCTCCGGCGCACAAGGAAACTACGTAAAGGAGAGAGATGTCCCCTCCCTTGCTGAGACAAACATGAGTCTGGATGGGGTATTAACGACATTCCAGGCTGGCGAAGTGGTGATGGGGGCCACATCGGGGGCAGAGGCCACAATCGGGGGCATCATCTCCACAACATCCGGAGCCATTGAACAGGGAGTCGCCTATGCCGACACCGTTTTTACAGCCGGAGTGAAGATAGAGGGCTCAACGACAGATGCAACACATTATATGTCCCTGAGTGTTTCCCCCACACAAACGCATAAAGGGATCCCAGGTCGTGGCGTCGTCATAGATATCAACTCACTAAACCACGTCGTCGAGATCCATGATGACCACACGCGGCTGGAAGGTTTTGAAATTACAGGCTGGCCCAATCAAAGTGGGAGTAACAGTTGGGAAGCCATTCATGTCGCCGCCAACAAAGCACTTCTCTCGCACCTGTTGATTCATGATGATGATTTTGGCACTTTCAACAATCCCAATTCAGATGCGATTGATCTCTTTGACATGACCGCCAATCAAAGCGTCACCATCCGAAACAGCACCATTTACAATATCGGCCGAAGTGCGATCATTTATCAAGGATCGCAAAATATTGCCGTCAACATTGAAAATGTAACGATTTTTAATACAGGACTAACCGGTTTTTACGCAGACGACGAAGGAGGGATAAGTAATAGAAGCACTCTGGCCACGCTCTCTATTCGAAACACTATTTCGATGAATTCCGGCAGCGGAAACGATTTCAAAAACAATGGATTTTATGGCAATGTTTCCAACAACCTCTCTTCCGATAATTCTGCCCCTGGAAACAATTCACTACCGGGGCGTCTGGCCCAAGATCAGTTTATTTCTATCTTGCGTGGAAACGAGAACCTGCATTTAAAACCAGGGTCCGAGGCGATCAATCGGGGCGTCGATTTATCTTCTCTCTTTAAAGATGACATTGACAAAAACCCAAGAACAAGTCCCTGGGATATCGGATCAGATGAGTCACAATAAATCCGATTTCTGATGTAATATAACTCCAAGGGCATTCAGGTTGATCAACGCTCTTCAGCCTGAATGCCCTTTAGGGTTTTAGTTGCATTTTAGCTTTCTTTTCTCAAGATTTTCCCCTGTTAAAAATCTAACACATCTTTTTTATTTATCGAGATGAGTGGCATTTAGGCCGGATAAATTCACCGCATTCTTCAAGCGCTTTGTCCCAAGCCAAGATCCAGACGAGGCGACAGCATTCCCCGGTACATCGATCCCACTTGTTTTTTAATACAAATCAATCCCGTTTTCAGTTAAGATAACAGCCGGATTGAACATCCTTTAGGGAAGATTGATGGAAACACACCACAGCGAAGAGTTTTTAAAAGAGAATGTCTCCAAGGTGCACGATCTGCTCGAAAAGCAAAAGCTGATCGAAAAAGTCGTACACGAACAGATGTCCCCTAATCAGGAGATTGTTGATTCTCTCGTCCATCGACAGCATTTGACCCAACTGAAACACCTGCTCGAACCGTTGCACACAGGAGATATCGCTCACATCCTCGAAGTCTTGCCTTTTACAGATCGAATGACGGTTTGGCAGCTGATCAAAGATGTCCGTGGAGGAGACGTTCTGCTCGAAGTCTCTGATTCAGCTCGTGAAAACCTCATTGATTCGCTCTCTCCCGAAGACCTCCTGATTGCGCTCAATCAAATGGACGGGGATGATCTGGCCTATATTGCAGATGACATTCCCGAGGAAGTGCTCCGTGTTCGAGGACAATCCCTCACGACGGAAGACCAAAACTGGCTGCGCAGTGCCATGGCTTACGAGGAAAACACGGTTGGATTCCTCATGAGTAATGAAATGGTGGTCATCTACGAAACAGATACACTCGAAATCGCGGCCAAGACCCTTCGAAGCCTTGAAGAACTCCCCATTCACAATGACAAGCTCTTTGTCGTGGATCGCCGGGGCACACTGAAAGGCACGCTCAGTTTACAAAATCTTCTACTCAACGAACCAAACTTGCCGGTGAGCAAGGTCATGTCCACAGATTTTGTTCAGTTTTCTCCACTTGATGATGCAGGGGAAGCCTCTCAGGCTTTTGAACGTTATGATCTGGTTTCCGCACCCGTCGTCAATGAACGCGGAAAACTCATCGGCCGTGTAACTGTGGACGTCGTGATGGACTTTATTCGGGAAGAAACAACCGAAGACGTCTTGAGCATGGCGGGAATCAGTGGCGAAGAAGATTTGTTCGCGCCCATTCTGCACAGTGCAAGCAATCGAGGCCTTTGGCTCATGGTCAATCTCTTCGCTGCCTTTTTCATCTCCCGTATTATTGGCTTGTTTGAAACAACGCTCGCACAAATTGTCTCACTCGCGGTCTTGATGCCTATTATTACCAACATCGGCGGAAATATCGGGAATCAAACCGCCTCACTCATTATCCGCGGCCTCACGCTCGGGCAAATTAATTCAGACAATACACTCTATCTTTTAAAAAAAGAGCTGGGTGTCAGCGCATTAAATGGGAGCATCCTCGGAATCATTGTCGGCATTTTTTCTTATATTTTTTATCGAAGCCTCCCCCTCGCTATGGTCATCTCCATTTCAATGCTGCTCACCCTGATCGTAGCCGCCTTGCTGGGACTGGCTGCACCGCTTCTTTTGCAAAAAATGGGGCGAGATCCCGCATTAGGCTCCAGTATCATCATGACGGCGACAGTCGATAGCGTCGGGTTTTTTATTTTTCTGGGCCTTGCGTCCATTTTTTTAGTTTAATCAACAACCCCGCTCGTATTTGACAGCAGCCCCTTGCCTTGGTATCCCTTGTATCAGACAAGAAAATCTCAGAAAACACTGGATCTTTTCGTGGCGCACGGTCAAAAAACACCCCCTCAAAAAAAACAGATACTCACCATTGGTAGCGGCACAGTAGAATATGTGCTCAAGCACAGTGGAGACCAACTTGAACTGGGCAGCAAACATACCGCAGATATTACGACGCTTTATGGCGGCAGCGGACTCAACTACGCCATGCGGCTGCTCGCCGCAGGGGATGATGCCTTTCCCATTCTGGCCATCGGTCATGACGAAGCCGCACAAAAAATGCAAGACACCTTATTATCCGCCTGTAAAAACAGGGGCGGCTCACCCAAGGTGGAGCGCTTTATTCATCCGGCTGATCCCGCCGCATTCTTCGATCCACAGATTAAAACCTCCAGCACGGTCGTCATTGCACACGGCATGCAGCGCACCCTTTTCACGCAAACCCTTCAGCATGGCCTGCACTTTATTCAATTTCTGAAAAAACGGGTCGATGATGTCTTAAAAACGCTTGAGGCTTACCCAGATGCTGTCATGATCGGGCATCTGCATAGCGATGCCGAAGATGCCAACCCTTATCCCGGAGAAAACACACAATTCATCATCGACACATTCAAAGGCAAATCTTCACTATTTGCAAATTTCGGAAACAGCCAGATTGATCTGGGTCTGGATTTCTGGAAAACCTATCTGCCACACATCAATCTTTTTCAGCTGAATCTGGAAGAAGCCAAACGTTTTTTTTCAAACAAAAAAGAGAAAGCCTCATTGGTTCAGGTGGTTGAGCATATCCGCTCCCTCAACCTGAACGCCGTCATTACACTCGATAAATTCGGGGCTATTGGCATTCACAAGGACAAAAAAGACAGCATTATCTTGGCCTGGCCTTTAATCGACAGCACAGAGATTGTGGACTCCACGGGGGCGGGCGATGCCTTTGGCGCGGGCCTGGTATCGAGTTTGTGCCGTCAGGGAAAACTGGATTTTGCAACCTTTCATGAAGCAATCGAGACGGCCAGAACCTGGTCGGCCCTGGCCTGCAAGTCTCTCGGCGGCTCCAGTCATTGTCCGGATAAAACAACTATTGAAGCCTATCAACGCGAAATATCGGGTGGTGAACGTCGGCCCGTTGAAATCAAAGACCAAAACTACGCGGCGGAAATCATCTCCCTCATCGACATCGCCTTCAGCGAATAACAAACACGCCTTAAGCGGCGCGGGTTATTTTCAAAGCCCAGCGATTGAGCTTGCCCTGGTCGATTCTTGCGTGATCTGAAACCTTTAATTTCCACTCCCCCTTGATTGATTCGCCACGCAGGGCTTCAAGCGCCGGGGTATTCGCTATCGCATAGGTTTTAATGATGTTGTCCGCCGATCCGCCCATACGGCTGTGCAGCACAATGCGGGTATTTTGCGGGGAAGTGAGTTCCACAATGAGATCTCCAATATAGGTATGCGTAATATCCAGGGCGATTTCAATGTCTTGCAGGGAACTACTTTCCTTGATATTGAGACTGCGTTCGATGCCGCCCTGTGTATTGTCCGGAATCAAGATTCCGGGGCTTTCCTCAATATTCACGACCTTCATGGCTTGTCCGCTCAATTCCAGAGACCATGACTTGAGCCGCCCCCGATCCACCGCCGCCAAATCCTGCACATGGAGCGTCCATCCACCATTGACCGATTCCCCCACAAACGGCAGCAAGGCCGCTGTGGTCGTTGCCGTGAAGACCTGACGCAAATTATCCCGTCCGCCTCCCGCCCGATTGTGCAGCACCGCCGAACGCCCTGAAGGGGCGATTAAAGTGACGACCAAATCACCAACATAAGTATGGGGAATATCAACCTCAATTTTTATCCCGCTCACAGAGAATGTTTTGTCGCAGACAATCGTATTTTTTACGCCCGTGGCCTGATTATCCGGAATCAGTTTGTCCGGCGCGGCGCTCCCCGTGAAACTCAGTCCACCCGGTTCCGGCTGTGTCAATCGGCTCAGCGCCTCCGCCACAGCCGCTTCCGCATCGACCCGCCCATGTCCAAACCAGGGACTCCACGTCCCTTCCGGTAGCCCGACATCCTTAAAATCTCCCGTATT
The DNA here is from genome assembly GCA_029261215.1 of Nitrospirota bacterium. GTDB lineage: Bacteria > Nitrospirota > Nitrospiria > SBBL01 > JAADHI01 > JAADHI01. Next base: position 9,066 of record JAJDBT010000085.1, read on the forward strand.
AAAAGGCGCAATCGGCGACACATCCCAACGGGTGTCCTGATCAAAACTCGCGGGCGGTGTTTTAGGATAAGGCGTGAAATCCAGATCTTTAGACGCGGTCTGTTTCATAATGGCCGCGACCTCCAAAGCGCTCAGGCCGGGATTGGCCGAAATAATCAATGCCGCCACCCCCGCCGCGAGTGGCGTCGCACTTGAGGTGCCGCCAAAGGAGTTTGTCACCCCGCCGGATGACCCTGTGGTGGTCGTAATCCCCCGGCCCTGAACAGTCATCCGGTAATAGGAATGCGCGTTACTCGAAGGCGCACAGAGAGAAATGCCGGGGCCGTAATTTGAATAATGGCTCCGCATCGCGGTACTCGCCAAAGCGGCCACATGCATCAAACCGGGAATGTGGGCCAGATTGTTCTCAAAAACACGGGTTGTTCTCACCCCGACCCACACCAGGCTGCCGCCCTGTACCTCGACCCCGTCTGTATAAGGTACGTCCACCGAGGCCCGGTAGTTGATGAGGCAGTTTTCATTGCCTGCCGCCCATAAAAAAAGGATGCCTTTTCCCCGTCTGCCACCGTTTTGCGCCAGGGACGTGATGCGATTCACCACCAATTGGCTCCAGTTGCTGATCGGCACGCCGCCCCATGAGTTCGACAATACATCGATTTTGTCGGCGACATAGTTTAAAACAGTCAATAATTTCGAATCACTGATAAACAGGGACGGCCCGGAAGATTCCCACTGAATCGGCAGCAATCGACAATCGGGCGCCGCTCCGGCCGTCAAGACCGCGTCTACTTCCCCGCCAATCACACCCGCGCAGGACGTGCCGTGGTTCGCGCCGGTTTTGTACATTTCAGACGGACTCGCGTCGATATTGGCCGAGGTAATCAAGCGTGTCCCTCTCAAATAACCCCAATCCGCAAACTTTCCTTGTGAATTAAAATCCAGATGATCCAGTTTACAGCCATCATCGGTCACGCCAATGACCACTTCCTGTCGTCCAAAATGGTCGAGCAAACGCCAGGCATCTTCACACTCCGACGAAGACCGCGTGTCCATATCCGGGGCATTGAGACTCTTGTGTAAATGCCATTGCTGTGCATAGGCCGGATCGGTCGGAACGGCAAATTGGGCCTTGGCGGCCCGTTGATTCAAATCGTGCTCCGCCGCAGCCACCAGAGGCTCATCCTCTGTCAGTTTGACGACCAGCTTGACCGGATTCATGCCCGTGTGATCGGTTAACTGAAATAAATAGTCCCGATCACTAAAGGTTTCCCGTTTGATCAAGGCATAACGCCCGGCAAAAGCATCCACCTCTGCATCGGGCAAAGCCGTTTTAAAAGTCACAAAAATCCGGTCTGTAATCAGAAACTCCGTTCCCGTTTCGGCCTCGTAATAGGCATGATGCGTCGGCGCGGCCTCACGGCTGCGCATCATCATCGCATCCAGTTTTGTTTTGCTCGTTTTCACCCGCGTGGATGCAGAGGAGACTTGCTCCGAGCCGAGCACGCCCTCACCCGGCACTTGCCCCGGAAGTTCACGGATAACCATTTCATCCGCGCTTTTATTCAGCATCACTTTTTTACCCGCGCGATAGGTATAGATTTTTTTTGCCTTGCTCATGATTTGAATTCCTTTCTAAAATTAGGTCAATCTGGGGAAACCGTCGTAAAAAAACGCACCTTTAATCATCACGGCGGCTTCTGAATTGACAAAAAATAATGACAGGATCTGCCCTCCAGTCCCTGAAAAACAGCGTTGACACAGACTAAAGTGAGAATCAGGTTAAAAAAAATGCCTCTGAATTTTAAGAATGAACGATTTTAGCGCCGCTGAAACGGCTTTTTTATATTAGGACTGATCAGAAAATTGTACAGACTGCCATTTCTCAGACAGCCTCCATGCCGGATGATTAAAACTCTGTCGATCAGGAAAAACAATCGCCCTCGACTTTGCGGATGCTAAAGATAAGGGTCAGTGTTACTGTAAATCTCCTACCCCTATTTTTCCAAGAAATAAACAGATGTGCGGGAAATATTCAAAATAAACCTACGAAGTTCCTGTTTTCGTCTTCACGAAAAGACCAATCACCCGGTTTGATGTGTCGATCCTATCCCTCACGCAAGGCATCGAAAACGGCTATTGCGGACTGGGCATTCATCGTTGGCGCCGCTTCCAAATCCGCCAGAGTGGCCTCGCGTATTTTTGCCAGACTGCCAAAATGTTTCAGCAGTGCGCGTCTTTTCACCGGGCCGATCCCCGCCACCTTTTGAAGGGGCGTTTCCAGCATGGCCTTGCTGCGAACCTTACGATGATGCGATACCGCAAAGCGGTGCGCTTCATCCCTCACGCGCATGAGCAAATGCGTCGCCGGTGCGCCGATGGGCAACACAAAGGGCTCAGACGTGTTGTGAAAAAAAACCCGTTCATCGCGCTCACCGCGTTCTTTGGCGAGCCCAATCAAATCAATCGCCGAAAGGCCGTAATCGTCCAATACAGGCGCGACCGCCGAAAGCTGGCCCAGGCCGCCGTCGATTAGAATCAGATCCGGCCGCTTTGTTTCCGCCGGAGTCTTCTCCCCTGCTTTGGGTCGGAAACGACGGCTCAAGACTTCCGCCATCATGCCAAAATCGTTCGCGCCTTCAATCGTTTTGATTTTAAAATGCCGATAATCCGACTTTTTAGGCAAACCGTTTTCAAAAACCACCATCGACCCGACCGCGCTTGTGCCCATAATATTTGAAATATCATACCCTTCAATGCGAACCGGCAAGTGACTCAGTCCTAATAATTCCTGTAACATCACCAGTTCGGCTTCGCCTCCGGAACGCACTTTTTGCTGGCCTGAAATCCCGTTTTCCGCGTTTTCATTCGCCAAATGTACAAGGTCTTTTTTCTTGCCTCGCCGGGGCCAGAGCAGGTTGACCGGCCCGCCCCTCCGGCTTGAAAGCCACTGCTGCAGTAGCGCCGTTTCCTCTAAATTAAAAGGAATCAGGATTTCTCGCGGCACAATAATGTCCTTGTGGTAAAACTGCTGAATAAAGCCGGTGCAAAGCGCCTCGTCCGGAATGTCCGCCACCTGCTCGAAAAAGAAATCCTTCCGGCCGATCACCTTGCCACCGCGCACAAAAATAACGTGAATTTCGGCCATGCCCTCATTCCGCGCAAGGCCGATCACATCCTGATCTTCGAGTTTGGAAGAAGTGATGCGCTGCCGCTCCAAAGCTCGTTCCACTCGTTTAATTTGGTCCCGCAGACGGGCCGCCGATTCAAAATCCAGCGCCTCGGCCCGTTGCTGCATATGTGTTTTCAGGGTGTTGACCAGCACCTTGTCCTTGCCTTCCAAAAAGAGAATGACTTGTTCGATCATCTCGCGATACTCCGCCTGGCTTTGGTTTCCGGTGCAGGGCGCAAGACAGCGTTTGATTTCAAACTCGATGCAGGGCCGGTCGAGTTTTCCGTCGATTTCGATCGTGCAGTTCGGGATGGGAAAAATGCGGCGCAACAGTCCGACGATTTCTCGCAGGCCGCCGCCGGGCACATAGGGGCCAAAATAGCGTGCGCCGTCCTGTTTGACTTTGCGTACTTTTTCGAGCCGGGGATAATTTTCCAGAACGGGCAGCCGCAGCAGGGGGTAGTTTTTATCGTCCCGCAATGTGACGTTGTACTTGGGGCGGTGGCGTTTGATGAGGTTGTTTTCGAGGATCAGCGCTTCCAGCTCCGAGCCGGTGACGATGGTTTCAAGGTCTACAATCCGCGAAATCATCGACTCGATTTTCGCCGTCACGTCCCGGCTGGATTGGAAATAACTCCGCACCCGGTTCAACAAAACCTTCGCCTTGCCGACATAAAGCACCTCTCCCCGCTTCCCTTTCATGAGATAGACGCCGGGCGACTTGGGCAGGGTTTCGAGTTTTTCCTTTAGATCCATTTAAGGCGTTCTTTTTTCATTTGGATTTTCAAAAATCTCTTCATCAACAGCACGCCATTATACACAGCTTTGACCCTACGATTAAGTCCGTTGATTTCTATTTCATAACACTTTAGGATGGGAAAAAACAGACATTAACATCACTGCCCCGCTTGCGATCAATGAAATCTTTTGTTGGATAGAAGTTTTGTCGTGAAAATCAATCAAGAGAAAAATGCTTTATTTTGCTAAGTATTATCTGACAAAAATTAGATATTCACTGGCACTACTGTCCGGTTAAATAGTTGAATAAATTCAATTGGTTAGACATGGAGAAGTCCTCTGGTTTGTATTTTGAATCTGCAACGACTTGATTTAATGGCATTTTATCGAATACGGTGACGCTCAAAATCTGTAGAATTGTG
>JAJDBT010000086.1 GCA_029261215.1 Nitrospirota bacterium
GGGGTCATCCTTTTCAGGTTGGCATGCCGCCTGTCTTGATTATAAAACGCCAACCAAATACCAATATTCTTGTTTGCTTCTGCGACCGTATCATAGGCCTTCAGGTAAACCTCCTCATATTTCAGGCTACGCCATAGGCGCTCGATGAAGACGTTGTCGATCCAACGCCCTTTCCCATCCATGCTGATCTTGATGCTCTGGTTCTTGAGGGTTTTAATAAAGTCGTCGCTGGTAAATTGGCTGCCCTGGTCGCTGTTGAAAATGCCAGGGGTCCCATATCTCGCCAAGGCCTCTTCCAATGCTTCGATACAAGGCGCGGTCTCCAAGCTGTTAGACAATCGCCATGAGAGGACTTTTCTGGAATGCCAGTCCATGATGGCCACCAGATATAAAAAGCCTTTCCTCATGGGGATGTAGGTCGTGTCGGTGCACCACACCTGATTGACTTGATTGATCTCTAAATCCCGCAGCAAATAAGGATAGACCTTGTGCTCTGGATTGCGGCGCGTGGTCTTGGCCCCCGGGTAGAGTGTCCGTATCCCCATGATATTCATCAAGCGCTGCACGCACTTTCGATTGACGTGTAAACCATAGTCATCCCATAGGTCATCACGCAAGCGCCTCGACCCTTTGAAGGGATGTCGAAGGTGCAACACATCTATCTTTGCCATCACCTCAAGATCTTCAGCATTCACTTCGGCAGGTGATCTATAAGCCGATGATCGACATATTTCAAGGGCCGCGCATTGTCGGGTCAGGGGAAGCCCATGCTGCCGGTCTACTTTAAGCCTGCGCTCAGCCCTGCTTAACGACCGAGCGCTTTTGCTAAAAAATCGTTTTCTAATGCCAATTCTCCAATCTTGGCGTGCAGGGTTTTTAGATGGGATTCATCGGCCCGCTTTTGATCTTGGCTGCTTCCAAATACGGATGCAGCCTGATCCAGTAATTGTTTCTTCCAATCCTGAATTTGATTCGGGTGGATGTCAAACTTTTCTGCAAGCTCCGCTAAGGTCTTGTCGCCTTTAATGGCGGCCAACGCAACTTTGGCTTTGAATGCGGGCAAATGGTTTCTTCGTTTTCGACTCATTTTCTTTCTCCTGGGGTTGTCTAAAATACCTCAGGTTTTTCACTTACGCCACTGTCTCTTTTTTGGGGTCCACTTCTGAGTGTCCACTTTTTCGGGGGAGAACCACTTCGCTAAAACCCTGAAGGTGCTTAGAGGGTTTATCCCTTTTGAAAAAATCATCTAAATGGTGGAAAAATGAACCCAATCGATCTAATATCAATCTGAAACCGTTCATCCTGGGACGAAGCGTCTAGGTGTCCCTTGAACGGTTTTCTCATGTTTTGTATTGGAGTTCAGATGAAAAACAATGTCCGTATATGTGAGATTTGTAAAAAGTCTTTTGCCCAGAAGAATGTTGTTTCTGCGCATTTGGTGAGAAAGCCGGTTTATGATCTGATCGCGTCTGACTGCCCGGAGTGGTCTGATGCGCATTATATCTGCCGATCCGATTTATCGACCTTTCGCTCCAAGTATGTTCATTCACTGATTGAGTCAGATAAGGGTGAGCTTTCCAAGCTGGAAGAAGAGGTTCTGGAGAGTCTGGTCAAACATGAAGTGATCTCGTCCAATCTGGATACCGAAATGGAAGGGGAATGGAGCTTTGGGGAAAGACTGGCAGACCGCATCGCGGCCTTTGGTGGCAGCTGGCCCTTCCTGATTATTTTTGCTGTATTTTTGGTAATATGGATTGGCGTGAACTCCACGGCATTATTGTGGCACCCTGCTGACCCGTATCCCTTCATTCTGTTAAATTTGATTCTTTCGTGCCTTGCCTCTGTCCAGGCCCCCATTATTATCATGAGTCAAAATCGCCAGGGGGTGAAGGACCGTCTTCGAGCCCAACACGATTACCAGGTCAATCTGAAAGCGGAATTGGAAATTCGGCAAATTCATGAGAAACTGGATCATCTTTTGTCGAAACAGTGGGAACGATTGGTACAAATACAGGAGATTCAGGTTGAGCAATTGTCCGAAATCAGCGAACTTAAACAAGGACGAAAAAAGGGGAAGCCATGAGCGAAACTGGGGTAGGGCCTTTTTCTTTAAGACAGGTCAATAACAGGCTGAGCAGATGGTAGTTGGTAAATCACTGTTCCTTTTTGTGCTGGCTGGTTTGTGTGAAATTGGCGGCGGGTATCTCATCTGGCTTTGGATGCGTGAAGGCAAGAGCTTGGCTTATGCTGTTTTGGGCGCAGTCGTCCTCGTTTTTTATGGGATACTCCCCACCTTTCAACCGGCACATTTTGGCCGGGTCTATGCGGCCTATGGGGGAATATTCATTGTGTTGTCGATTTTATGGGGCTGGGGGATCGATAAAAAGGCGCCTGACGCCTTTGACATGGCCGGGGCGTTGATCGCACTCGTGGGTGTGTCTGTCATGATGTATTGGCCTAGACCCTAGGAAAATATGTGGTAAGCTTGTTCCAAATATTCAAAAAGGAGTGTACATTGAAAACGCCTGAATTTCCCAAAAATGAAGAAAGTCGTCTGAGGACGCTTCGTTCGCTTAATGTGCTGGACACCTTGCCTGAGGAACGATTTGACCGTCTCACCCGGATGGCAAAGCACTTATTTGGCGTACCTATTGCCCTGGTCAGCCTGATTGATGAGAATCGCCAATGGTTTAAATCCGCTCAAGGCCTCGACGCGACTGAAACCCCTCGGGACATTTCTTTCTGTGGTCATGCAATTCTTGAGGACAAGGTTTTCATTATTCCCGATGCAACGAAGGATGAGCGCTTTGCGGACAATCCTTTGGTTGTGGATGATCCGAATATTCGTTTTTATGCCGGATGTCCGCTCGAAGCGCAGAGCACTAAGATGGGGACCTTGTGTATTATTGACGAAAAACCCAGAAATTTTGCTCAGGGTGATCTGGAAGCATTGGTTGATTTGGCCGCAATGGTGGAAAGTGAACTCGCAGCAGTTCAGTTGGCGACACTGGATACGCTGACAAAGATATCAAACCGGCGTGGGTTTTTGGCTCTCGCCCGACATAGCATAAACCTGTGTCTCCGGCAGGGCATTCCGGCATCGCTTGTGTTTATGGACCTGAATGACTTTAAACCGATTAATGATACCTTTGGTCATGCCGAAGGTGATCTGGCGCTGCTTGCTTTTGCGACGCAAATGAAAACTGCGTTTCGGAATTCGGATGTCTTCGCGCGCTTGGGCGGCGACGAGTTTGTTGTATTGCTCACCAATGCATCAAAAGCATTTGGGGAGCAGGTGCTTGAGGGCTTTTCCAAGTCGATTGAAAAATATAATCAGGAGGCGAAGCGGGGCTACAATCTTTCATTCTCGCATGGCATCGTTGAATTTGATCCTGCACGACACAAAGGGATAGATGAACTGCTTGCCGATGGGGATGCCTTGATGTATCACGCGAAGCAACAGGAAAAGGTCCTCACCCCTTAGCCTGTTCTTTTCCTTGCTCAATCCATCATTTTGCTGAGACCGCTCCAGGTCCCGAACCACTTGTTTCCGGCTTGATCAAATGCAATGGAAAAAACATTGTTGTCGAGCAGGCCTTCCCGCGTGGTGTAGGTTTCCCATGTTTTGCCGTCATACCGTGTGACCCCATGATCCGTGCCAATCCAGAGAATTCCTTTTGAATCGACTTCGAGGGCGTGCACAAAATTGCCTCCGATCGTGCCGGACCCTGCGGTGTAGGTTGTCCATTGATTGCCATCAAATTGGGAAAGCCCCGCGCCCCAGGTGCCGATCCATTTTGTATTTTGATGATCCACCGCAATATCGAGCACATAGTTGGGGTTACCCATCCGGTTTTCTTTTTGCTGTTGCTGATGATGACCGGAGTCGTAATCGTCCGATTGTTCTGGGATGTTGATTTTAGCCCCGAGTCCGTCTTGATGGGTATAGCCTTTCCAGTTTTGGCCGTCAAAGCTGTTGAGACCCCCTTCCGTGCCAAACCAGAACAAACCCTCTTTGTCTTTTGCGATGGCATAGACCCACTTGTCCAGCAACCCGGCCTCTTCAGTGTAAGTTTTAAATGATTGACCGTCGTAGTGACTGACCCCTTTCCATGTCGCAATCCATGCGCTGCCATCGTCATCGAAAAAAATGTCGTAGACCCAGAGGTCACCCAAACCTGTTCCTGCGGGATAAACCGTCCAGTCTTCTCCATAAGTGATCTTGCCTCCGCCATAGGGGGTGAACGTTTGCCAGGAGGTGTCGTCATACCTAGAAAGCCCGCCGCCATAAGTCCCGACCCATTTTTTCTGCTGGGTATCGACCGTCACCTTATAAATCCCATTTGCAAGCAGGCCTTGTGTTGAACGGGTTGTGAAAATTTTATACTGATCTTGCGTCGAGGTGTCATAACGAATAATGCCATTTGCAAGCCCCATCCATAAAAATCTGCCCTCAAAAGCGAGACTTTTAATATTGGCTCCTGTCTCGTAGTTGATAAAATGCGGCGGTCTTTTGGGGGGCGTTGGGTTGGGCTGAGGCTGTGGCCTATGGACACATCCGACGAGATAAGACATTAATATCATGGAGGAAAAAAGAACAATTCTCAATTGACAAACCCAGAACTTGAGAGTATTCTACACACCACGATGTTGCTTTTCAAGCAACTCTATGGGCGGATAGCTCAGTTGGGAGAGCGTCGGCCTTACAAGCCGAGGGTCACAGGTTCGAGCCCTGTTCCGCCTACCAGTGCAGAATGACGTTCTTTGAATTTGATGTTTTTGCGGGGTCGTAGTTCAGTTGGTTAGAACGCCGGCCTGTCACGCCGGAGGTCGCGAGTTCGACTCTCGTCGGCCCCGCCAATTGTTTAAGATAAATCATTCCGGTCTCTTTATTTCTTTAAAAGTAGAAAAAAAAGATCGGTTCTTTAGGCGAAAAGAGATTTAACTCCTTGGATGCTCAGGTAGACTCCTCAATTATAAACTCATTTTTGGCCGCAGGTATTGTCGCAAAGATTGTGCTGACAACCCTCCTTGTAGGCTCTATCTCCTCGTGGGCAATTATTCTGAATAAATGGCTTGGGTTTCGCCGGGTTGATGTAGAGAACCGCCGTTTTTTAGTTCTCTTCTCAAAGGCGGAAGATTTGGATGATATTCCGCGAACAACCTTAAAACGCAATACGGGTTCGCTGTCCACAATTCTTGGTGCGGCGCTTGGAAAGCTGGATGCCTTTTCTGAAAAAGGAAATCACGCTAACCCTGACGCAGCCCTTAGCACCATGCGTTTGTCCGTTCTTGAAAGGACGCTCCAGGGCGCGATTCAGGATGAAATTACATATCAGGAACGTTTCCTTCATGTCCTTGCCACGATGGGGAATACGGCCCCGTTTATCGGGCTTTTTGGGACGGTTTGGGGGATTATGGGTGCATTTCAGGAAATTGGCCGACAAGGATCCGCAAATATTGCAGTCGTTGCGCCGGGAGTGGCTGAGGCTCTGATTAATACGGCTGCGGGCTTGTTTGTCGCCATTCCTGCCGCCGTTGCTTACAATCTATATATTAACAGAATCAGGAAAATGCATGTTCAGCTAGAGGTTTTTTCTTCTGAAGTCATCTCCCTGGTTGAAGAGAAGATGGTTCGTCCCTCAACAGAGCAGCTCGTGAGATAATTTTATTATGATGTCATCCTCAGGAAAACATCGCGAAATGATGTCTGAAATCAACATTATTCCGCTTGTCGATGTGATGTTGGTATTGCTTATTGTTTTTATGATTACGGCCCCCCTGCTTTACCGTGGGATGGATATTAAGCTGCCGAAGGCTTCGACGAATAGTATTCAGCCGACAGAAAGAAAAGTTCTCACAGTCGAAAAGGATCATGCGATTTATCTCGACAAGGAAGAAATCGGCTTGGCCCGTCTGGAAGAGCGCCTGCGTGTTTTGAAAGGGAACTCTCCTGAGGTTTCTCTTTATCTTCGGGCCGACCGTGATGTTCCTTATGGGACGGTTGTGCACGTGATGGATCTGATCAAGCGTGCCGGTATTGTTAAACTGGGTATTGTCACAGAGCCCGCTTCGAAAAAACCACTTTAGCGATTCTTTCCAGGCATCCTCGTATTTCGCTTATTTGTCCTGATCTGCTAAAAACCTTGAATCACTCCAAACTTAGTAATATTATTTCTGCTAGACGGGTGAAAGTGGATGATTTAGTCGTGATACACTATGCAAGGAGTGCTTTCGATTTTCTTGGTTTTCAGTTGATGCCTTACATGATTTTATATCTGTTTCAAGGGACGAGAGGGTCGTTGTGTTGCGAGTAGCGTTGAATCCACTTTGGGCACGCCGCCAGCAAGGGCTTTCGAAAATGATGGCCATGTCTTTATTGGTTCATCTGGCTTTCTTTCTTTTTGTTCTTTTAAGCCGTTCTTTTTGGGGGTCACAGCCTTCTGGTTTACAGAGCTTTCAAGTCAGCCTGATTGATGCTGGGCCTGGCGTGGCGGCCAGCGGCGCTGGAACCTCAGAAGCTGAGACGATTGTTTCTGAAAAAGGAGGTTCAAAATCGGGGGGTAAGTCGGAACCGGTTTCTCCTCCAGAAAAGGAAGCTCCAAAGGTGGTTGTTACCGAACCTGCGCCAAGCCCAGCCGTTCCGATTCCAAAAGCGGCTCCGCCATCTGAGGCGCTCCCGGATGTTCGTGCACCCAGGACTTCTGTCAATGCCAATCCTGTTGAAAAAGAAGACCCTGAGCGGCTTGAAGAGTGGTGGAAGCAGCAAAAAAAAGCATTGACCTCTCCTAAATCAAACCCTCCGGCTAAACCAAAAATGGGGGTTTCTGAGCGCACACGGACAGCAAAAATTGATATTCAAAAACGTCCTGCAATCCTTCCGCCCGTGGTTTCCGCTCCTTTGACCCCATCGAAGTCCGTTCCGGATTCCGGTGGTTCCAAGCCGCTTAGCCCATCAGTGCCTAAAGAGGATGGGGGGAGCAGCAATAAGGAATTGCCTGAATCTTCAGGTGGAGGAGGTGGAGAATCACCTGGAATGCCTTCTTCTGGAGAAGGCGGCGCTTCTGGATCTGCGAAAAATGGGGCGATTGCTGGCATAGAGGGCATCGGGGTTGCCGGAGGAAGCGCTTCTTTTAATTTTCCCAGTTATTTGCAGAAAGTAGATCAAAAAATACGATGGCAATGGGCGCCTCCGCCTGTTGCTTCCAGTGGAAAACGGCTTGTGATCCGCTTTATCGTGGAGAAAGATGGCGCGATTGATCAGTCTTCAGTCGCTATTGAGGAGAGTTCAGGGAATCATTTTTTTGACCAGGCGGCGCTTCGCGCGGTGTATGCGGCACATCCTCTTCCGCCGCTTCCAAAAGCGTATCACGAAAATTTGCTCACTGTTTTTATGCATTTTGTGGTCAAGGAGGACTCTTAAGTTTTGATGAAAAAAGTCTTGTTGTTCATGATGATTTTGTTTTTTTTGAATGAGTCTCTTGTAAATGCGGCTGAAGTTTTTATGGAAATGCAGCGCTCCGGGTTTAGAAAAATTCCGGTGACGATCTTGCCTTTTCAGGGTTCTCCTGAACACCGGGAAGAAATTTCGGTGATTGAAAATGTCCTGCGATCTGATTTAAAGCGGTCTCATGTTTTTGAACTTATTGAAACAAGAGATATCGGTATTAGTGGAGAGTCGCAGGCAGCGCCTAGCGGCGTAGTGATGACTCAGGCCTCAAAAGCGGGTGTCCTGGCATTACTTTGGGCGAAATTAGAGATACAGGAAAATGGGTGGGTGCTTGAAAGTCATGCTTATGAGACCGCAAAGGGTGATCAGGTTGTGGGGGTCAAGATCTTTGGCGGAAAAAGAAAACTGCGTGAATTGGCACATCGTTTTTCTGACAAATTGACATTACATTTTACGGGTGAAAATGGGGTTGCCCAAAGCAAGGTGACCTATATTTCGGATCTTTCCGGAAGCAAGGAAGTCTATATTATGGATTACGATGGAGAAAACAATGTCCGGTACACAAGGGATCGCAGCATTGCCATTTCTCCTAAATGGTCTCCCGATACTGAGAAAATTTCATATACCTCTTATCGAAGCGGAAACCCTAATTTATATGTGCTTGATTTGAAGACGGGCGTGCGAAAGGAAATTGCATCTTTCCCTGGTTTGAATTTTTCTGCATCCTGGTCTCCATCTGGCAATCAACTGGCTTTTGCGGCAACAAAAGAGGGCAACGCCGAAATCTACCTGGTGAATATTGATGGTTCGGGTTTGAAACGCATTACTTTTAATGCGGCGGATGACCTTTCGCCGAGCTGGTCGCCTTCTGGAAAGCAGATCGCCTTTACTTCTGATCGAGGCGGAGGCCCGCAAATCTATATTATGGATGTTGACGGTGCGAATGTGCATCGATTGACTTTTGACGGGACTTATAATACATCTCCTGCGTGGTCTCCCAAGGGAGACTGGATTGCATACGCCTGTCGGAATGAAGAGCGACGTCTTAAGATTTGTGCCGACCGGGCAGATGGAACGCAATCGATTGCTATTACGGAAAGTGGTCAATGGGATGATGAATCTCCTTCCTGGGCACAGAATGGTCGGGAATTGATTTTCTCTTCAAACCGTTTTGGAAAGAGCCACATTTTTTCGATTCACCTTGATGGAACTCATATGCGTCGGCTGACCTCAAACCCTGCAAATAATGCGAGTCCTTCATGGTCTCTCCGTTAAAACAGGTCATATTCACAATACGAGAAGAAAATATATAGACTCGCTTGATTCGGAAGCGGATTTTTGTCAGAATGTACAACGCAAAATAAGGGCGGGGCGTTTTAGTAGGAAACACAATCATTTTTGAGAGGGGAGAATAAACACATGTTTAAGGGTAGCTTAGGGTTTAAAGCGTACAGCGGCGTATTTTTTGTTTTATCATTGCTGACCATTGTGGGATGTTCCAAAAAAGTAGTGCCAGTGACGGGTTCGGAAGGACTCTCATCCGGGGAGATGGCTGCCCCTGAAAGTAGCGCTCCGAGTCTTTCAGATCAAGGAGGCGGACGCAGTGAGGATATGGCGTCTTCAATGGAGAGCGAGACTTCAAAACCAGACCATGATATGGGCGCAATGGGTGGGTCTGAAAAATCTGATATGGCGATGGCTGAAGCCGCTGCGAAATTTGCCAGCACTGTCTATTTTGACTTTGATATGTGGACGATCCGCAACGATGCAAAAGACGCGTTGACGGAAAATGCCCGTTGGCTGGTTGAAAATACGGATGTCAAGATTCAGATCGAAGGGCATGGCGATGAGCGAGGAACAAATGAATATAATTTGGCCCTGGGAGAAAGACGGGCAAGATCGACCATGCGCTATTTGACCAATATGGGCGTCGCGCCATCACGGATTTCATTTATCAGTTATGGCGAAGAAAAGAGTGTTTGCAACGAAAAAACAGAAGACTGTTTTCAGAAAAATCGGCGCGCACATTTTATAGTTAAGAAATAACGACGATTACCGGCGCAATATGATCTTCATCCCAGTACGCGTTGGCGAAAGAGAATTCATCTCGTATGGTTAAATCAGATGTTCGCTTCTTTTCTTTTCTTATCGTTACCATGACGTTTATGGTAAGTTGCGGGTATACCCTTGTAAGGGTAGACCCGAAGGAAGAAGATCCCATTACGGTGATCCGCCGTGATCTCCGTCAAATGAAGGCGGATCACCGGGTGGCTCTTTTTGATCTTCGAAAGGAGCAAGGGGCGAAAATCGAGCGGTTGGAGTCTGATTTGGCCCGTCTTAAAACTTCGAATGAAGAATTGAGCCGGGTGGTGGTGCAAATGAGACGCGATTTTCAGGAAAACGTGGTCGTGCAAGGTCAAAATAACGCCGAGCTTGATGACCGTTTTACAGAAGTGGAGCTTCAGCGTCGGAAAATTCATGGCCGGATTGACGAAGAAGCGAATCGTTCCAAGGAAGTATTGGAAAAGTCAAACCAGTTTTTTCTTAAAGAAATAGAGGTTTTAAGGCAATCTCTCGCTACGCAAGTCGCACTACAGAAAAAGATCGAAGAAACAGTGATGGTTCTTGGGCAAAAGGAAAGTGAAATCAATCAATCATTAGAGGGTAAAATTGCCTCGGTTGAGGCCAGGAACGACAGTCTGCAACAGTCCTCGGTTCATCAAGGGGAAACGGTTCGCGGCGTTTCTGACCAGGTGTCACAGCTGGTTGATAAGCTGGTTCCCTCAGTCAATAGCATTACGACACGTCTTGATGATTTGGAGTGGCAGGTGAAGCAGTTTAAAGGCGATGGTGACGGCAAGACCTTCAAGCAACGTCTGGATGAGCTGACAAAGGCCATTGAAGTACAACGTAAATCACTTGAAAAATTGGGAAACACTGTTATTTCGGAAGTTGATAAGCAGAGTGGTCTGCTTCAGAAAACGATCAATCGCGTCAATGGCCTCGAAGGCAAAACGCCAGCCAAGGGGCAATAGCCCGCGTCATTAAAAAATATCGTGAAGATCCAAATCTAAACAAAATTTAAAATGCGTACGTCAGGAGGAATAGTAATATGAGTAAAAGTCGATTTTCCCTTGTTGTGGTTGCAGTGGCTTTTGTCCTCTTGCAATTCAGTTGTTCAAAAAAAGCGCTCCCGGTGAGCGGTTCGGCAGGTTTGAGTGAAGAGCAAGAACAGCCTTTCACAGAGAGTGAGCCGCTTGGGCTTGATTCTGGAGGCCTGAGTGAGGAACCCATGGGTTTTGCTGACTCGGGAGAAAGCAGCCTTTCCGAGAGCGGTCTCATGGACGAGGATAAAATGGCGGCCGAAAAGCCGGCAGAGGCTCCGGCAGAAATGAAAGCCGCTGACGTGACTGAAGGTTTGCTTGACATTTATTTTGATTTCGATCGTGCCGCTTTACGCAAGGAATCGAAAGAGGCGCTTCAACAGAATGCAAGGCTGCTAATTCTGAATCCCACCGCAAAAATCCAGATCGAGGGTCATACGGATGAAAGAGGCAGCAATGAATATAATCTTGCCCTGGGTGCGCGTCGTGCCCGCGCTGTCAAACGGTTTTTAGAAGCCTTAGGGGTGGAGTCAAATCGCATCAAGATCATCAGCTTTGGCGAAGAGAAACCTTTCTGTTTAGAACGTGCTGAGAGCTGCTACAAGATCAATCGTCGGGCCCATTTTCAGTCTCAGCCGTAAGTAGAAAAAGAGGAGTCATTATGAAATTGAAGGTGCACGTCATTGTTAAAGGGATGTTGCTTTTTATGCTCATCTCGGGTTGTGCCCTTCAGTCTACGATGGTGGATATTGAAGATGACACCGTCAGACTCAGGAGACATCAGATTCAACTTCAACAAAGGATCGAGCGACTCGAAAGAGATCAAAAAAGCCCTTCATTGATCGTTAAAAATCAGCAAGCGCTTTCTGCAGAACTTGTTGCCCAGCTGGGGGTCATTGAAGAGAGTCTTCGAGCCGCTTCCGGCAAGAACAGTGAAACGCAGCATCTGATTTCAAAACTTGAAAACAGACTTGACTCTGAGTCTTTTCGCACAAAAGAACTCGTGCAGCGCTTGGATGCCCTGGAGCAGAAGGTTGCCCTTTTTGAGTCAGGAAAAGGCGGAACCAGCTCAAATGGCAATCTAAACGATTCTTCCCGTCGGTTAAATGCCAAGGCGGAAGAGCCGAAGTTTTTTGCGCCAAGAGATGCGTATAACCTTGCCTACAATGATTATGTGAAGGGAAATTATAACGTTGCAATATTGGCGTTTGATGCCTTTATTAAGGAGTACCCCAGTTCTCAGTTGGTTCCTCAGGCCTATTACTGGACCGGTGAGAGTCATTATGGGAAGGGGGTGTATGTTTCGGCGATCGATTCCTTTAAAAAAGTGATTGACCAGTATCCTGAGAGTGAAAAAGTCTCCAAGTCGCTGCTCAAAACGGGTTTTTCATACCTTGAGCTCAAAAAGCCTGCAGAGGGGAGACGATATCTTGAAAGTGTCGTCACCCGATTTCCAAATTCGAATGAAGCCGCATTGGCAAGAGATACGCTCCTCAGTTTAAACAAGGCACGGCCTTAAAAGTCGTGCCTTGTTTAAGTCCAAAGCCGTCGATCTTAAACCCAAGAAAATCCACTTTTCCTTTTCGTCTGTTTCACATTCAAATCGAGCAAACTAAAGTCCAGTAATGGGAAAAATAAAGCTTCTCTCAACAGATCTCTCCAATAAAATTGCAGCGGGTGAGGTGGTCGAGCGTCCGGCCTCTGTGGTGAAGGAGCTGGTTGAAAATGCCATTGATGCCAAAAGCCGCCGGATATTTGTTTCGATCATAGAAGGGGGAAGCCGTTTAATCCAGGTTGTGGATGATGGTGAAGGGATTCCGAGAGACGAAGTGGCGTTGGCGTTTGAACGGCACGCCACGAGTAAAATTTCGGGTGAGGCGGATCTCAACGCTATTTTTACATTGGGGTTTCGAGGCGAAGCGCTGCCGAGTATTGCATCGGTTTCCAAAATCACCTTGGTGAGCAAGTGTGAAGGTGAATCTGAAGGAACTGAGATTCACCTTGATGGCGGGCAGCTTGAGTCGATTAAATCGGTGGGCTGTCCCCGTGGATCGACCTTTGAAGTGCGAGATCTTTTTTATAATGTCCCGGCCCGCCGAAAGTTTTTAAAATCTCAGCAAACCGAGATGGGGTATATCAGTCGTGTCTTTTTTCAGTTGGCCCTCGCTCATTCAAATATTCACTTTAAATTAAGCCACGGCGCGAGACTGCTTCTCGATGCGCCTGCCTGCCAGTCCTTTAAAGAGCGTGCCTTCCAGCTGCTGGGCGAAAAAGTGACAGCCGAGACAATGGAACTGTCGGAGTCTTCTCCCATCCAACAGGGCATGACGCTAAAGGCCCTTATTTCTCGTCCGCCGCTTAAACGAAATTTTAAAAAAGAACAATATCTTTATGTGAATGATCGACCGATAAAAAGCGCACTCTTAACCCACGCGGTGTATGACGCCTATCATAGTTATTTGATGAAGGGTGAAGAACCCTTTTTTCTGCTTTTTTTGACGGTTGATCCAACTGAAGTTGATGTGAATGTCCATCCCACAAAACTGGAAGTCCGTTTTCAAAACACCTCACAGGTTCATCAGGCGATCCGAAACATGATCCGAAGCGCCTTGTCGTCCGCTGGCGTGCTTCCTTTTGAAAGAACGGCTCAAGCGCGTTCCGGGGACGATCGTCAACACACTGACTTCGAGTTACCCAGTCCTGATCGCCGGGGAGAAAACGCCGAATGGGTCGGTTGGCCCGCGCAAGCCGCACATGAACATCTAAATGATCGGCTCAAGGAAGAAAGAAACCGATATCGACCGACAGGTGATTCCGGGCTTTCAGCCTCAGGTTTGGCTGATTCCCTGTTTTTTAGGGGTGAGGCGGAAGCAGATGCCGGGGTCTCTGGCTCCTTTTCTCGGGGACAAGTCCCGATGATCCGACCGCTGGCGCAAGTGTACGGGACATTTCTTTTGGCGGAAATCGATGGAGAGTTCGCCATTGTGGATCAGCACACGGCCCATGAACGGATTCTGTATGAAGAGTTTTTGAAGGCTTGGGAAGAGCGGGAGTTGAGTAAAAAAAATGTCTTGGAGATACAAGCCTTGCTCATCCCCCAGCAGATTAATCTCTCTTTGCCTCAAAGTGCGATGCTAAAGGATCAAATCGGTCTTTTGGAGGCCATTGGCTGCAAAATTGAACCCTTTGGTGAAACGACTTTTTTAGTCCGGGAATTGCCTGCATTGATCGCCAAGATGGATATTGAAGCTTTTTTGATTGAAGTTGCGGATGACTTGATCGAATTGGGCGTAACGGGAAAAATTGAAGTGCCGATTCGAACCATTATTGCCTCGATGGCCTGTCATGGCGCTGTGCGGGCTCATCAGTCGATGTCCTTTCCAGAGATCAAAGCGCTTCTTGAAACATATTATGAACGACTGACCCCGCCGACCTGTCCACACGGGCGTCCCATTGTCATCCCATATCCTTTGTTAGAATTAGAAAAACGTTTTCGAAGAAAATGAACGCCGCTTTTCAGGGAGAGAAATGGTGTGGATAAAGTCATCCCTGTGAATCCCTGGTTGATTCTTCTTGGACCGACTGCCGTCGGAAAAAGCGCTGTGGCTGAACACGTGGCACAGCACTTTGAAACGGACATCATCGTTGCAGACTCCCGGCAAGTCTATCAAGACCTGGAAATCGGAACGGGTAAACCTGATCCTGCCGCAAGAAGGCGGGTGGCGCGTCATCTGATTGATTTTGTGCCTCCGACTCAAGCTTTTTCTGCAGGAGCCTATAAGAAGGCTGCCGAAGCTGTGATTGCCTCATTTGTGCAGTCTGGGAAAAAAGTACTTATTGAAGGCGGGACAGGTCTCTATTTGAAAGCCTTGTTATATCATCTTTGGGAAGGCCCTCCGGCTGATTGGGACTACCGCGAAACATTAAGACACCGTGAAGCATTAGAAGGGCCGGGTACGCTGTACCGTGAGCTGGTTCGTGTTGATCCCGTTTTAAGTCAGGACATCAACCTAAAGGATCTCCAGAAAATCATCCGGGGGCTTGAAGTGAAGCATTTGACCGGACGACGGTTATCCGAAGTGCATGTAGAAGATGCGGCATCTGAACGGGCACGTACGACAACGCATACCCTGATTGGATTACGGCGGGAACGTGAAGACCTTTACCGGCGGATTGAGCTGCGCGTTGATGACTATATTAGAGCTGGACTCGTAGAGGAGGTGGCCCGCTTGATCGGTAAAGGGCTTTCAGTCGATCTGCCTGCAATGCGGGGATTGGGGTATCGACAGATGGTGCCTCATCTTTTAGGCGAGCAGTCGCTGGATGAGGCGATTGCCATCTTAAAACGCGATACCCGGCGTTTTGCAAAACGTCAGATGACCTGGTTTCGCGCCGATCAGAATATTCACTGGTTAGACCTTGGGTCTTCAGAGTCCAGTGAAGAGACATTCGAGCGGATAATGCGCTTGAACAAAGAGGTGAGTATGTTATAATCCTCCCCGGATTATTACATCAAAATAAGAGGGTAAAATGCAGCAAGCGCGAATAGGCATTATTGGAGGGAGCGGGCTTTATCAAATGGAAGCCCTCAAGGCCGTCGAAACCGTTTCGGTCGAAACGCCGTTTGGTTCTCCTTCCGGGGACTTTATACTGGGGAAGCTTGAAGGGGTTCCTGTTGCTTTTTTGTCCCGTCACGGCCGGGATCACACGCTCCTGCCTTCCGAGATCAACTATCGCGCGAACATTTTTGGAATGAAAAAACTGGGTGTCGAGCGCATCCTTTCCGTGAGTGCCGTCGGCAGCATGAAGGAAGAAATCGCTCCGGGTCATATTGTGATTCCAGACCAGTTTTACGATCTGAGCAAAGGTCGAAAGAGTACCTTCTTTGGAGAGGGGATCGTGGCGCACGTCAGTTTTGCCAATCCTGTTTGTCCTGAATTGACAGAAGTGATGGCCGATATGACGGAAGCGATTGGTGCGACTGTACACCGGGGCGGAACCTATCTTTGTATGGAAGGCCCCCAATTTTCTACTCGTGCCGAGTCCGAAGTGCACCGGACCTGGGGGGTCTCCGTCATTGGTATGACTAATGCGACAGAGGCCAAGCTGGCCCGCGAGGCCGAAATGTGTTATGTCACCATCGCGCTTTCGACCGATTATGACTGCTGGCATGTTTCCGAGGAACATGTGACGGTTGAGATGATTCTTGATGTGCTTCATGCCAATGTCGCATTCTCTAAAAAATTGCTTCAAGGGGTGATCCAGAAAGTAGATGGCAAACGAGCATGTTCTTGTTCAAAAGCCCTGAAAAATGCCATTGTGACGCGGCCTGAAGCCATGTCTTCCGATTTGAAACAGAAACTCAAACCTTTGATTGGGGAGTATGTCTCGTGAAAAAATGGTCTTTATTGTTTTTTGTTTTTCTGTACGGCTGTGCAGCACATTTTACAGTGCCTTCCGAAGAGGCTTTGAAACAGCCATTTCCACCTTTGACCGAAAGTGTGAAGACAAATCTGTATTTGCCGAGTTTTTCAAATGCCAGTTTAAAGGGCGAAGGGTTGGCTATATTTGGGATACTCAAAGGGGGACCGGAAGGACTTCGTCAAAATGCCGCTTTTGAACTTTTTCAGGGGTTGCGCGCTGTTTTTCCTGATGGCCGGATTATCCCCCGCAAAGATCTGGTTCACCGGGCACGTGTAGCGGGCCGGAAGGATGAATTAAATGACTTGTTAAATGACTATGAAGAACGGCGTGTACTGGATGTCGCAGCCCTTAAACGGTGGCAGGCGATAGAAGGCGTTCGTTATTTCTTTATCGCCCAGGTGCCTTTGAATGATAAACATACTTCAGGCGAAATGATGCAGCTGGGGGAAGACGGTGTTGCCGGAAAGGTCTATACCTTTTCTTCAGGGCCTTCACCCATTTTGCTGACAGTCGAAAAACAGATCACTCTGAGGGGAGAGGTTTGGGATGCGAAGTGTGGTAAGGTGGTCTGGATGGGTGAAAGTCATGCTGAAATTATCGAACCTGTTAAACTAGAGCGTGTGAGAGTAGAAGATTTGTTTACCGCGCTTACGCGGAACCTTTTATCTGAAATGGATCGAAGGATGGTGGCAGGGGGCGCTTCCCCCGTCTCAACAACGGATTGTTCGTTTAATTGAAATATTGCATTGACAGATAAAACTGTGGGGGTTCAGTGAGTTTATTGGTAGTGGGTTCTGTGGCTTTCGATTCTGTAAAAACGCCTTTTGGGGAAGTAGAAGAGGTTCTTGGGGGTTCGGCGACCTACTTTTCGACGGCAGCAAGTTATTTTACCGATGTCAGTCTGGTGGCCGTTGTCGGGGAAGACTTTCCTGAAGCACACCTCGACTTTTTGAAAGGGCGCGGGATTAATCTTGAAGGTCTGGAGCGGAGTCCTGGTCGTACCTTTCGTTGGAAAGGGGAGTACAGCTATCAGCTCAATGAAGCAAAAACCCTGAAAACCGAGCTCAATGTGTTTCAATCTTTTCGACCCAAATTACCGCCATCCTATTGCGAAGCGTCGTTGGTGTTTTTGGCCAATATCGACCCGGAGTTACAATCCGATGTTTTAAAACAGGTGAAAAAACCAAAGCTGGTCGCATGTGATACGATGAATTTTTGGATCGAAGGAAAACTGGATGCCTTGATCAAAACCCTTGCTTCTGTCGATATTCTCATTATTAATGACGGCGAAGCACGTGAATTGGCTGGAGAGGTCAATCTGGTAAAAGCCGCCAAAAAAATTATTGGTTTCGGTCCCAAAATTTTGGTCGTGAAACAAGGTGAATACGGCGCTTTGATGTTTAATGGTGAGACGATTTTTTCAGCGCCGGCCTATCCCATTGAAAATGTCTTTGATCCCACAGGGGCCGGGGATTCTTTTGCCGGTGGATTCATGGGATATTTATCGAAATGCGAGACATTGAACGATGCCGCCATTCGCCAGGCGGTGATCTATGGCAGTACGATGGCTTCATTTAATGTCGAGGCCTTTAGTCTCGATCGGATGCGTTCGCTGAAACAGGAAGAAATCGAATCACGTTACCATGCCTTTAAAGCCTTAACCGCATTTGAACCTGTTACGAATCGCGCATCATGAATTGGAAAATTGTTGTCCTGCTTCTAAGCGTCCCACTTTTAGTGAATTGTGGTGCGAGCGAATCGAGAATCAAACGAGACAAGAATGCCAGCTCACATTATAAATTGGGAATTGCGCACTTGATCGGGGAAGAGCCGTCTCTGCAAAAAGCCTATATAGAATTTCAAAGAACAATTCAGCTGGATCCGAAACATCGGGATGCCCACTACGCATTGGGCCATATTTATTTTCAGCAAGAAAGTTATGAAAAGGCGATCCAATCTTTTCAAGAAACCATTGCGATCGATCCTAATTATTCTGAGGCCTATAATTATTTGGGTCGTGTGTATTCCTTACAGAAGGAGTACGACAAAGCGATTGCTTCCTATGAAGCCGCGCTTCGAAATTTACAATATGAAACTCCTGAAAATCCCTACTGGAACCTGGGCTTGGTTTATGTAAAACAGGAAAAATATGAAGATGCCATTCGCGAACTCAAAAATGCTGTGCGTGTGAATCCCAATATCGTTGCGGTTCATCACTTGCTGGGGAATCTCTATTCGAAAACAGGAGATCTGGAAAAATCCATCGCCTCATACCAGAGGGTTCTTCAGATTTCTCCTAAGGACGTGACTGCACAATACAACCTGGGTTGTATTTACCAGAAGGAAGGATCGGTCGATATGGCTGATCAAGCGTTTGACCGTGTACTTGAGCTTTCCCCTAAGCTTGGAAGTGATCCAGATTTTAGAAGGTGTTCGAATCCACTGGAATAATAAAAGATCGTATTGACGTTATGGAAAATCTCGGAGCATTTCTTAAAGAAAAACGGGAAGCCGTTGACCTTTCCCTAGAAGAGCTGGTTTCCCAAACAAGGATTCCATTGCGCTATATCGAGGCCATTGAAGCGAATCAGTTTGATTTGCTTCCAAACATGGTCTCAGCCAAGGGCTTTTTAAGAAGCTATGCCGAGTGTGTTGGCGTGGATTTTTCTGTTATTTCAGAAGCCTTTGTGCAATATCAGCCGGTTAAGGAGTCTTTTGTGAACCCGGAAAACAGAGATGAAATTCTCTCTTATCTGGATGTCAAGAGGACGATGCGTGTCCCTTTCCCGAGGCGGATTATTTTTTCTATTGGCGCCGTCGTGCTTTTTCTTATTGTGTTGGTGGGACTTCTTTCAAATAAAGGGAATGATTTTTCTTTTTATTCCTCGTCACCGCTTCTATCAAATAACCCTTTGCAAGAAGGGGCTGAACCTCCGGTATTTTCCGAGCCGCCTATTTTTTCGGAGTCCCCTGAATCATCTGAGGAGATGGTATTGGCGGAACAGGATGCTGAGAATCTGAAAAACGAAATTGCCCCTCAGAATGTTTTGCCGGAGAAAGCGCTTGATCGGACCCCAGAGGTTGTTGCCACCACCAAGCCGCTCTTGCCTGAAACGTCAGCTCCTGTGATTTCGAACCCTCTTCCAGAAGCAGAGGTCGCCACAGTTAAGCCGCATCGTCTTTTTCTGGAAGCGACAGAGGCGTCCTGGGTGCAGGTCACCATTGATGATTCTGAAGTAAAAGAAGCGCTTCTTCAACCCAATGATACGGTGCAATGGAAAGCCAAGAAAAAGTTCCTGTTAACGCTTGGCAACGCGGGGGGAGTTCGTGTACAACTAGACGGTCAAGACCTTGGGCCGCTTGGCCCCAGTGGCGAAGTGGTTCATCGGGAGCTGTTCGGGCGTTCTTCAGATACATCCCCTTAAAGCTTCTTTGTAATAGGTCACAGTTTTTTGCTCGTTTGGCCGACGTAGCTCAGGGGCAGAGCAGCTGATTCGTAATCAGCAGGTCGGTGGTTCAATTCCACTCGTCGGCTCCAATAAAATCAATTAGTTATGGTTTTTATTTATAGGCAAGGCATGCGTGAGTGACCCATGAGTGACCACCGGAAGCTGTTTCGATGGCTTCTTACTTCAGGTCGAATAAAGATGCTTAAGGATCATCGGCCGGACAACGGATGCTGTTTAAGCCGTGTTTTTCATTAAACAATAAGGTTTTGTCGGCTGATTTCTAGTGTTCGGGCGGCGGCCGTCTGATTCCAATCTGACCGCTCAAGTGCCGCTCTAACCAAGCTTTTT
The DNA here is from genome assembly GCA_029261215.1 of Nitrospirota bacterium. Lineage (GTDB taxonomy): Bacteria > Nitrospirota > Nitrospiria > SBBL01 > JAADHI01 > JAADHI01. The sequence continues at coordinate 19,776 of JAJDBT010000086.1, forward strand.
TCAACCTGTCTCACCTCCCCTTCAGATTCCCCATCCTCGCTTTATTGTGCCTGCCCTCAAGTGAAGCGCCACTGCTGTACGAGAGAGAGAAATCGATATGTTTTGGCGCGAGGTACCGGGACTCGCAGCAGTGCGCCTTGAAGATCGAATGACATATTCCCAATCTCATCCAATAGCAATGATCCCTGTCCGGAGGCCTCCAATTTCCCAACAAGTCTTTCCGGATTGTGCATGCCAGGATAATGCTTCCTGACACCAAACAGCTCACTTTCTACAATTCCTTCAGGTACTGCACCGCAGTCAATCGAAACGAACGGGCCATCCGTCATCTTTCTTGAATGGATGGCCCCCGCAACAACCTCCTTTCCTGATTTGTCTTTCCAAGGCCATTTTGCTAAACACCTGGCCAACACGCTAGGGCAGGAATTCATACAGGGTCTCTTTGACAATGTAATCGATTGCACCCAGCTCAAGCGCCTTGGTGATAAGATGACTTTGATCATGGCTGCTGATGACGATGACGGGGAGTGACGGGAGTCCTTTTTCTTTCACTTCTTCAAAGAAGGCCAAGCCGGGTTGCGGGGAGCCATTGAAGCTGAGATCGAGTAATACAAGATCGGGAGGCGCTTTCTGTATGGATTCCAATGCCTGTTTTGGGTGATCACACGTCTGTATTGCATATCCCTTATCCCGTAGAATGCCTTTTTGCAGTTCTACAAAATGGATATCGTCTTTAATGCTGAGAATCAGAATGGGCCTGGCAATTTCTGACGACGGAAACCGGCTCTATGTCGGCGTGTACACGGGGCCTGGGGAAAACCAGTTAGAGGTTATCGATACCCGACAAGGTCGTGTCATTGAAAGTTTCGCCATCGAGGCCCGCCCCTTTGATGTCCAAATCAGTCCTGATGGGCAAACGGTGGTCAGTATTAATCATGACGCTTATTCGGTTACAACAATCGGTCTCAAACGAGGACTGCGCCAAGACCACCGCATCGCCCCCTTGGGAGAGGGGCTATTCGATAAACCCCATTACGCACTTTTTGACGACCAAGGACGATTGTATTTGCCCGTGCAGGGGAAAGCCATGGCCGTCTTGGATATGAATGGCGGCGCCCTTCTTCACCTTAAACTCAGGGGGAATACACATCAACACGGCATGGCTTGGCGTCCTCATAGCAATCAAATGCTTATCGTGGGGACCGGTCCCGCCGACCAGGTGAACGGCGGACCAAATCTCACGCTTTATGATATCGAAAGCCAGGCGGAACGCATTATTCCACTCAGCAAAGAGCACGAGCAAATTGCAGTCAATCAGGATGGCCGCTATGCATGGTTGTCGGGTGGGCAGTCTTTTACCGGAGGCTGGGAGGGAATTAGCCGAATCGACCTGAAAACCGCGGAGGTCACTGAATTTCCCGTATCGGGTCAACCTTTTGGAATAACATTCTTGCCGGATCGCTAACCGCAAATGCTTTGGACTTTTTCTTCTAAACCTTAAAGAAACAAAATCCTTGCTGTGCTGAACCTGTGACATAATTTGTAAGAATTAAGCGTGTTGTTTACAGGATTTCGAGTATTGTATCTCTGAGGAGGTTCTGTAGACATGGTAATGCACAAGAGGATCAGGTTAACGCCGCTTGCCCGAGAGGAGATCTGGCGTTTATGGCAAACTGGGTACTGGAAAGTCGCCGCGCTTTCCGATCAGTTTAGGGTATCGAGACCAACGATTTACAAGGTTCTGGCGCGGGCGAGGAAACAAGAATTCTCTCCGCGCCGAAGTGTCAACAAA
>JAJDBT010000087.1 GCA_029261215.1 Nitrospirota bacterium
TGTCAGCAGCGCGGCTTCAAGTTCGGAAAGTGTGCAGTCTTGCCGGACACGCTCCAAAGACGGGTAAAGCAAGGCAAAGGGTTTTGCGGGTCGGTGTTTCCGCGCACGCAAGCGCATGACGGCGGCTTCATTTGACGCATCAACCATCAAATGAAAACCACCGATCCCTTTGACCGCGATGATCTGTCCCTTTTGAAGGGCATGGACGGTGTTATTCAAAGCGCTGTCCCGCGTGGACAGCACATTCCCCACCTCATCCCAAAAAGCGAGTTGTGGTCCGCAATCCGCACAGGCGTTGGGCTGAGCATGGAAACGGCGTTTTTGTGGGTCAGCGTATTCTTGTTGGCAGGCCGCGCACATTTGAAAATGTTTCATGCTTGTGTTTGGGCGGTCGTAAGGAATCGCTTCAAGAATCGAAAAACGCGGGCCGCAATGCGTGCAGTTGATGAAAGGGTAACGGTAACGCCGGTTTTTGGGATCGTATAATTCTTGAAGACAGTCGCCGCAGGTCGCGATGTCCGGCAGTATTTCGGCTGATTTTCCCGCACCGGCATCGCTTTCAAGAATCTGAAAACCGGTGCGGCCTTCCGGCGGAAACGAAGTTGTTTCCAGCCGGTCGATCCAGGCCGGGAACGGCGCGGCCTCTTTTATTTTTTTGAGAAAGTTAGTCAGATCCGCCGCCGCGCCTTCGATTTCAAGAACGACGCCGCAGGTGTCATTTTTGACCCAGCCGGCAAGGCCATACTTTTTGGCGAGGCGGTAAACAAAGGGCCGAAACCCAACGCCTTGGACGGTGCCTTCGATCCGGATCTGCAGACGACTTTTTGCTTCGATTTCGCGTATTTGAATAGTCATGATGGGTCAATCCGGCCTGATTGCAAAAGGTCGCCAATCTGCTCGACAACAAGATCTACTGAACTTAAGACATCGGGTGAAAACCCTGAACCTTGCGCATAATCCACGCCTTCGATCCCAAAAACTAACCCTTCTTCGGGAAGACAATTTAAATATCGGGAGAGTGCGATGGCTTCTGTCAGGCCAAATGAATGGGTCGAGCCTTGTGAACGTATTTTAAACCTGGATTCGTCTTTGAAGGACAGACGGTGAATCGTGCCGGGTTTCGCCCCGGATGAAACAGCGTCAATGACAATCACAAATTCGGCCCCCTTCCAGGCCTCCATCAAGGCACTTGCCTCTCCATTTTGCTCAATCACCTTCACGGTTTCGGGTAATATTTTTTTAAGTTGCCGGGCGACGGCAATGCCGACGCCGTCATCGCGCCGAAATTCGTTGCCGATGCCAATCACGAGAATGCGTTCAGTCTGTGTGTCCGGCATGCCCTAATCCGCTTCTTCTATTTTCAGATCCAAAAAATGGGTGGAGCAGGAGATGCATGGATCGTAGTTTCGGATGGCCTGTTCACAGCGGTGTTTCAATTTGTCTTGCGGGAAATCAATGATTTTTGGAATCAGCCGGGAAAGGTCGTCTTCGATGATTCTCTGATTTTGGGAGGTAGGCGGGACGATTTTCGCTTCCCTGATTTTCCCGTTTCCCTCAATTCGGTAACGGTGATACAAGAGGCCGCGCGGCGCTTCGGTACAGCCATAACCGATCGCGTCTTTGGGCGGAACAGCGACGGAGGGCAATTTTGGCGGCTTGTAATTGTCAATAATCCGAAGCGATTCTTCGCAAGCATATAAGATTTCCAGACTGCGAATAATAATACCCTGAAAGGGGTTCCGGCATTGTTGCCTCAGTCCGGCGGCTTCGGCGGCTTTTTGAACTGCATCCGGCAGGCGATCGAAATTCAGGTTGTAGCGCGCCATCGGGCCGACAAAGTAAAGTTTGTTTCCATCCAGACGGGAATGCAGCGCCGTGCTGTGTGCGACGTGTTCCTCGGCAAAGTGTTGTTCGTATTCCGAGATCGCGATATCCAGCCCTTTATTCGAGACGATACGGCCTTCGTTAATCGGGTATTCTGAGGCGTGGCGCAGCGATACAAAGGTGTAGTCCTGTTCAAAATCGGGAAACTCAAATCCGGCGACCCATTGTACCGTTTGAAGTGCAGCCTCCCTCGCCCATTCCAAATCGGGTTTAAGCGCCGCCATTTCCGAACGCGTGGGCACTCGGTAAAACCCACCCAGCCGCACATTGACCGGATGCACGGAACGACCGCCCAGGAGCGTCATGAGTGTGTTGCCGATTTTTTTAAGCCGCAGGCCGCGTTCGACGATATCAGGGAAGTCCTTCGCCATGTGGATGCCGCTGTCGTAGCCCAGGAAATCGGGCGCGTGCAGCATGTAGACATGCAAGGTATGGCTTTCGATCCATTCCCCGCAATAAAGCATCCGCCGCAAATCACGAAGCGCTCCACCGACCGTCACCCCGCAGGCATCTTCCATCGCATGGCTCGCGCTCATTTGATAGGCGACGGGGCAAATGCCGCAGATACGTGCCGTGATATCGGGGGCTTCGGTAAATTGCCGGTCGCGTAAAAAGGCTTCGAAAAAACGGGGCGGCTCGAAGATTCGCAACTGCACATCGGCGACCTTTCCATCTTTCATTTTAACGGTGAGTCCGCCTTCGCCCTCCACGCGGGCAAGCGCCTCCACCTTAAAAGAGCGGTCTTCATTTTCCTGATGCATCGTGCTCCTTTCGAAAGGCCGGGGCGTTGGCGTTGATGCCGCAAAAAGCTTGATCGATGGTTTTCGTGGCGATGCCCAATTTTTCCCAGCTTGTCCGCAGCGAGGCCGTGTTCGGCGTTTCCATCGGGCCGAAACAGCCGTAACAGCCCCGGTTGCAGGCGGGGCAAAGCACACCACATCCCGCATGGGTGACGGGGCCGAGACAGGCTGTGCCTTGCGAAACCATCACACAGACCATGCCGCGTTGTTTGCAATCCATGCATAGGCTATGGGTGGGGATATTCGGCTTGCGTGATTGAAGCAGGGCAGTGATCAGTTCAATGAGCTGTGCTTGATCAATGGGACAGCCGCGCAGTTCAAAATCCACCCGGACATGCTCACTGATGGCCGTGGAGGTGTCGAGCGTGTCGATGTAGTCGGGGTGTGCGTAGACGACGGAGATAAAATCGTCCACGTTTTTAAAATTCCGCAAGGCCTGAATCCCGCCCGCCGTCGCGCAAGCCCCAATAGAAATCAGTTTTTTGCTTTGCTTGCGAATCTCTTGGATGCGTTCTGCGTCCTGTGGCGTTGTGATCGAGCCTTCGACGAGCGTCAAATCGTAAGGCCCTGCTTGCACGGCGCTGGAGGCCTCCAAAAAGTGGGCGATTTCAATCTCACCCGCGATGGACAAGAGCGCGTCTTCGCAATTGAGCAAGGTCAACTGGCACCCGTCGCAAGAGGCGAATTTAAAAACGGCGAGTTTGGGTTTGGATATGTTCATGATAGATCTACTAGGTTTCTAGGTATTTATTAATTTCAGAAAATAATGCCCTAGTGGGCGTGACAAATTCTTTTCTAATTTTTTTACCTTCATCGAGCAAGCCATATACGGCTTCACTTCCTTTTCTCGCTGGTTTTGTTCTTATGTCGTCTGCACTTATGTGATTAAAGTAATATTTAGGAAACCATGTCTTCAGGTTAGGGATGTCGTCCTTCTTGTCTCCGTCAAGCAGACCGACTACTTTTCTAAACCCAAGATCTTTCAAAACGGTACAGATTAGAGGAATATTACTCGCCCCACCGGCACCCCATCCGAAAAAATTTCCTCTTATTTTCTGGGAAACTTGTTCCCCGACTTCTGGGAAAAGAAGAACATCTTCTTGCCCTTCAACGATTACAACCTTATCCTCAAGAAAAAATAGTTCCCTTGCATCGAGACCAAAAGTGTGAGGATTATTCAGATTACCACTCGAAAGTTTTCTAATGACTTCTCTCGACTCTCCCGTAAGATGGAATACCTTGGTGCCTTCTCCTTCGTTGGTCACTCTTATCAAGCTTGCACCGTTGCAAATAGAATCCATGTCTACAAAGTAAGGTGAATGAGTAGAGATCACAATCTGTCGATCCTTTGCAAATCCATTTATGACCGACGAAAGCCTTTTTTGTAATGATGGATGCAAAGATAATTCTGGCTCGTCAATTACAACCATCTGGTCCGTTTTTGAATCATAAAGGGAGTCCACAATTGAGAAGATGCTAATAATCCCCTCACCGAGTCCGTCGCTCGTATGAGAACTCCCACCATTAAAAAACTTCAGGAAATACTGACCTTGATCTGATTGATCAATTGACCATTCTGGGGTATAACCAAGAACATTACCCAGAATAGAGTTAAACTCATCCTGATTTTTGAGAATATTAAATAGCCGACTCTCAAAACCACTCAGCATTGAATGTCTCAAATGAGGGAGGCCACTACTTCTAATATAACTCTCTCGTGTGGATACTCCCTTCCCAAAAAAAGGATTAAATGCCCTTCTTGAAGGAAGACAAAAAACATGAAATTGATCGTTTACATCTAGGCGGTCAGTTTCACTACTTCCCTTTTTTTGTGACTTTATTTTTTCCGTTGTGCCATTAACTTGAAATGAGATTTCTACTTCATCTGTGAATATGTTTCTTGTTCCGACTGTAAAGCTAGGCGGCTGCCCATGCAGCCCTGTTCTTGCCCTCAACACTTCAACTATTGATGATTTTCCTGAATTATTTGCGCCAGTAATTAAAGTTAACCCACTACCTGTTTTTCCATTTTGGACAGAAAAGTTAATGGTTTGTTTATTTTTGAAACCGCGATAACCAGTTACGTCTACTTTTTCTAGTGACATTACGTTCCCTACTTTCTTATGACTGTTGTAGGAGTCAATTGAGTCACTCCGTTCTTTTAAATCCCCGGCGTTTCAAACCAGTGTTTTATTCGGTCGTAACGAAAGACGGGGCCTTCTTTGCACAAAAAGTTCGGGCCCATTTGGCAATGGCCGCAAAACCCCACAGCGCATTTCATGTTCCGTTCGAGAGACACGTACAACTGATCTGTCGTCATGCCCCGCGAAAGCAGGTCGCGTACAGCGTGATGCATCATGATGCCGGGGCCGCACATCATGACGATGCTGTTTTTGGCTTCAATTTGTACTTGTGCGAATAGATTGGTGACGATGCCGACGTTGTATTGCCATTCGTGGTCGGGATGATCGACGGTGAGATAGACCTCAGTGCGCGGGGCCTTTTGCCAGGCCCGGATGCGCTCCCGGTACAACAAGTCTTTCGGGGTTTTGACGCCGTGAAAAATGCGCAAGCTGCCGTAGTCCTCTCGCCGCTCGGTGATGTAGTTGATGACGGAAACCACGGGGGCGCAGCCAAGACCTCCGGTGAGAATCATCACGTCTTTTCCCTTGGCTTCGTCCAGCGGCCAGGCGCTGCCGTAAGGGCCGCGCACACCGATGACGTCGCCGACCGCCAGCCGATTCAAGGCCTCCGTGACGTTTCCGACGATGCGCACGGTGTGATCGAGCGTG
>JAJDBT010000088.1 GCA_029261215.1 Nitrospirota bacterium
AAAATGATTAAAGTACGAAGTCGAGGCTTCAGGAACAAAGAGCGATTCTCAAATGCCATTTACTTTCATCTGGGGGGACTTGATCTCTACCCCAAGGAGGTACTCCGATGATGTTTACCCACTCGATCAGGGGAAGAGCCACAAAAATTATCGCAACTTTTGGCCCCGCGATCAGTTCACCCGAAATTCTGGGTCGCTTAATTAAGGCCGGCGTCAACGTCATTCGACTCAATTTTTCTCACGGCACTCAAAAAAGTCATGGCGAGACCATTCAACTCGTTCGGAAAATTTCGGAACAACAGGGCGCTCACATCGCGATATTGCAGGATTTACAAGGCCCAAAAGTTCGAATCGGACCTTTAAAAGAGCCTGCCTACACCCTCAAAAAAAATGCATACTTTCGACTACTCAAGGACATGAAACCCGGCACTGAATCGGCCGCGTCTATTGACTATCCTCATTTGCATAAAAAGGTCGCTCCCAATGATGCCATCTTAATTAACGACGGGAACATCATATTAAAAGTGCTTCGGATTCAAAAAGAAGAGATTATTTGCCGTGTGATAGAAGGCGGCGTTTTATCGGCCAATAAAGGAGTCAATGTCCCCGGTAAAGACCTCGGCTTCCCCGCATTGACACAAAAAGATCGAAAAGACCTTGCTTTTGGATTATCTCAGCAAGTGGATTATATTGGCCTTTCAATGGTACGCACAGCCCAGGACATTATCTCGCTTAAAAAAATAATTCATCAAGCCGGGAAAAAGATACCCGTTATTGCCAAACTGGAACAAGCCAAAGCCATTGAACAGTTAGAGGAAATTATGACCGTTGCCGATGGCGTAATGGTCGCTCGCGGCGACCTTGGGGTAGAAATCCCCCTGGAACAAGTGCCGCTGCTTCAGAAAAAAATTATCAGGATGGCCAATGAGGCCTGCATCCCCGTCATTACAGCAACACAAATGCTGGAATCCATGATTGAAAATACCCGACCTACCCGGGCCGAAGCCTCAGATGTCGCAAATGCGATTTTGGACGGGACCGATGCCGTGATGCTTTCGGGAGAAACGGCTTCCGGGAAATACCCGGTACGTTCGGTTGTGGTAATGATGCGCATCATTACCACAACCGAAAAAGCGCTTCACAGCAACAAGCCGCTTTATCAAAAAGGCCTATCAATTCCTGAGGCGGTCAGCCAAGCCGCCTGCCACCTGGCCACTCAGATGAACGCCAAAGCCATCGTGACTTCGACGCTTTCTGGCGGATCGGCATTACGGCTTTCGAAATATCGGCCCGCCTTTCCTATCTTTGCATTTACGCCATTTCCCGAGGTCGCAAAACGCATGAATCTGTACTGGGGGGTTTACCCGCACAACATGTCCATGCTTGGAGAAACCGAGGATCTTTTTGAAGCGATGATTCAACGCATACGGGCTGAAGGCCTCGCAAAAAAAGGGGAGCTGATTGTTATGGTGTCACAATCCCCCAGGCATCAAGACAAAAAAGAAAAACATCCGCCTACAGACCTGATTAAAGTCCACCAAATGCAATGATTTTTCAGGGGCATCGACAGACTGTCCGAGTGAGTGAAAACCAAGGGACTGTTCTTCATTTTCAGACAAAAAAAATCCCCAAGCATTACGGACTTGAGGATTTTTTTTGCCTTGTTGTAAAAACTAGGCTTTTACAACATTAGCCGCTTGTGGTCCTTTTTCGCCAGAACTCACTTCAAATTCGACTTCTTCGCCTTCTTCAAGAGATTTAAATCCTTCTCCCTGAATTGCCGAAAAATGAACGAAGATATCATCGCCATTTTCTTGTGTGATAAATCCGTACCCTTTGCTGGCATTGAACCACTTGACACGACCTTTAACCATTTCTTAAATCCTCCTGTTTACGGGTATTACTCATAACTTTCCTCTGGTTTCCCATGAGGGATAACTACTCGTAGAGGTCTTCCAATCGCACAAACATTGATGTTAAACAAAAACGATACCCATGACGTCATTGAAACGAATCATATTCGCACGTAGCGCCAATATAATTATTAACGAAATAGGTGTCAAGTATTATGAAAAAGCCCATATGGGGGCTTTAATAGTGACTGAAGACGCCCTGTCAGACAACCAACAAATATAAAAAAGGCAATGGAACAAAACCTGATTATTGGGGTGAGGCCAAGAAAAATATGGATACCGCACAAAAAGAAAACCGGACCGAAAGACGGAGAGCATTTCTGTATTTCAAGTTAAGGCTGGAACCTCGGAAAGAGAGGAAAGGGCTTCAAGCAAAGATTGAACGGATTGAAAACGTTTTTCGCGTTCTTTTTCAATACATTTTAATACGATTTGATCCAGCGCGGGCGGCAGATCGGGAACCACCATTCTGGGCGGCGTCGGTGGGGTGTGAAGATGCTGATAATAAATATCGCCTTTTGTAAAAGGGGGACGTCCTGTCACCATGCGATAAAAGGTGCATCCAAGTGAATAGACATCCGAGAGTGTATCAACTTTTTCTCCCACAATTTGCTCAGGGGACATGTAAAGTGGAGTCCCTTTGATCGATGTTTTTTCTTTCATCGTATCAGTCAGCATCTTCGCTAAACCAAAATCCATGATTTTGACCGTTCTGTCTTTGAGCAACATGACATTTGCAGGTTTTAAATCCCGGTGAATGACGTTGCGTTGATGTGCATAATTGACGCCTCGGCAGATTGATTTCATGATCTCAACCCGTTCTCTTAGCGGCGAGCGGTATCGTTCGAGGTACTGTTTTAAACTAATCCCGTCAATAAATTCCATGGTAATGTAGATATCATCCCCATTTTTACCCGTGTCAAAGATCGTCACAATATTAGGGTGATTCAAGGCCGCCGCGATGCGGGCTTCCTGCAAAAAACTTTTAAGCACCGCTGCATTTTCCCGAATCGATTGAGGCAGGATTTTATATGCAACAGATCGTTTCAAAACAGCGTCTTGCGCGAGAAAAACGACACCCATCCCTCCCTGGCCAATCTTTCGGATCATTTTATAGCGGGGCTGAATGTTGGCACTTTGAGAATGATTGAGTTGCGGAGCGGAGACTTCAGCAGAATCCAGGGCCTTTTGAACTTCGTGTAAGGCTTTTTTAAGACGGGTACTCCGTTGCTTCACATCTTTATAATTGTAATTATTTCTTAAGATAAAATCATACAGTGAATCCGCTTCCTCGAAATCCTTTTCAGACTCCTGCAATACCGCCTGGCGATAATAGATTTCTATATTTTTAGGCGTAATGGATTTCCTCGAAACCACTTTTTGAAAACAGTCTTTTGCAGCCGGAATCATTCGTCGTTCAATCAGCAAGTCCCCCAGGAGCAGGGTCGCGGTAAAAAAGCCCTCTGAATCAGGATCGACCTTCTGCAAATACGAAATACATTGATCAATATCACCACCCTCTTTAAACAACAACGCAGCGGCATAATAATCTCCGATAAGTTCCTGAACCTTTGCCGCACGGTCATACTGCTTTAATTGAACATACAAGTCTGAGGCTTCTGTGAGACGACCCGCCCTTTCAAAAGATTTTGCGGCCGCTTCAATGTTGCCCACAGAAAGAAAGAGGTCGGCCGAACGATGGTAGTCTCCCGCCTGCTGATACATCTCCCCCGCCGATGCTTTATCACCCACTTTTTCGTACATTTCTGCGGACTCGACCCAACTTTCGCCTTCGCTGTAGGCCTTGGCCGCGAGGACAAAATCGCCATCTTCTTGATGCCGCTTCGCCATAATCCAATGACCTCGTTTTGGGTCACCCATCGCATTGTACAATTTCGCGGCCTTTTCAAAACTTTTGGCAGAGAGATAAAACTGAGCGGCTTTTTCCATATTTCCAGCTTGCACAGCGGCATCGGCGGCCTGTTCAAAAAAATCTCCGGCTGCAAAAATCTCCATGGCCTTCTTATATTGTTTCATTTTGATATAGAGCACACCACTCTCATGCGCAGCCTGGCGGATTTGATGTAATTTTTCAGGACTTTGGTTCGAAGAGAGCACTTTTTGTTTCAGGAAAAAAGCTTCAAACTTTTCAGCGGACCGCTCATAGTCTTCAGAAAGTTTGTACAGTTGTGCGGACTTTAATTGCTTTCCAAAGTTTTCATATTGACTCGCGGCTTTTTTATATTCCCGACCTTTTTCATACATCTCCGCTGCGAGCAAGTTTTTGTGACAAGCCAGATAACATTCGGCAGCCTGAAGGTAATCTCCGCCACGCTGATACATCAGTGCAGATTTTTCGGAATCCCCGGAAAGACTGTAGAATTGCGCGGCATCATCCCATTGTTTTAGTTTTTCATAGACGCGGCCGACTTGCTGAAATGCCCTTGCAGACTTGTAAGATGCAATCGCTTGCTGATAATTCTGCGCCTGCTCATAAAGCTCTCCGGCCAAAAACGGGTCGTGAGATTTTGCAGCGTGCTCTGCTTCGCGAAAACTGTTATGCGAATCGCCAGGCGTCATCACACGATATTTTTTGAATAAGGTGTAGCCCCAAATGAGCATAAAGAACAAAAACCCGTAGGCAATCAGGGACATTGTGGAGAGCGCTAAAACATAATCTAGGGCCATTACAGCCAAATCACTCAACAGAGGAAGTATTTTTTCTGACCAGGCAGGAAGATTCATGATGCAGGGACAACCTTGAGACGGATGTCGCCTAATCGAATTTCATCGTTCAGGGAAAGCCTTTTTTCCTTCTCTTTACTGTCATTCACAAAAAGTCCGTTGGTGCTCTGATGGTCACGTATAAATAAACCGGAAGGCGTCCATTCCAGTTCTGCATGCACACGCGAAATTTGGGGATCGTTGAGCTGAACGTCCACATTCCCTCGGCCAAGCTTCACTGCTTCTTTGGAAACCCGAATTAAAAACCCCGCACGACTTCCCGTAAGCACTTCAACCCATAGCGTCGAGGCATTATTTTTTTCGGGAGAACCGACGGCTTTGCCTTCAGAAAGCAAGTCCAAAGGGACTGGCGTCGCATCATCTTCATCCAACAAGGGTCCATCATCTTCTTTTTGCCCGGCATTATCCGAAAAATGCTTCATTGCGTACTCGCTGTCACGAGCGGCATGGACATCTGCACCATCATAAAGTTCAATCCGGGTCAGACCGTCTTTAGAAAAAACCTTGGTGAGCTGATTTTCTTCCGAATCGGCACCACGATCCATGTCTTCAAGGTAGGCATCGCGTAAAATCCCTCCTATGAAATAAAAGAGATTCATCTGTTTTTTATTTTTAAGGGTAAGGACTGCTTCTTTCTTATTTCTCGATAGATGACTTAAAAGACGCTTAAGATCCACCAATTCGCTGGTTAAGACGAACCTCGGACTGGCCTGTGCCATCATCAAAAGAGACTTAAAAAACACAGGGCTTACGCGGTAGAGGTCAAGCACACCCTCCATTTGATCTGTTTCTCTAAAATAATCTGAAAAAAGAAGTGGTTTTAGACGATCTTCGGCAAGACGGTAGAGTGCATAACATTCATCTTCTAAAATGAAGTGAAGAAACTGCTGTTCCTGCCCATCCAAAAACAAGATCGCCGTACTAAGTCCTTCTTTTTGTTTAATTTTATTAAGGACTGGCTTAATCGAATCAGAGGACTTGAACACAACAGAGAAGACTCTTTCCTCTTTATAAATAAGCGACTTGAACACATCATAAAGTCTATTTTATAAGTGATTTCTTGTCAAACAAAGGGGTCAGGAAAACGAGCTCTTTTGATATACATTCATTTAAAAATAAAGAAGCGGAATAAGAGCAGGATGAGCAGAAAACAACGCCGTTTGTGAGGCGGAGGCCCCTGGAAGGATTTAATTATCTGTTACATCGTTCCCAAAACGGGCAGAGAGGTATCGCGCCGCTTTTTCCAGGATCGATCGCTCACTGTTATGGGTCAGCATATCCAATCCTCTCTGAAGGGGAACCCAGCGGGCCTCATCTACTTCCCCATCATGGTCATCGACACTGCCATTTAAGTATTCGAGCAAATAAAAATGAACGGTCTTGAAAATTTTGACTTCTTCTTGTCTTGAATAGAACCAATATTGAATATGATCGATCTTTTCCAGAATTTTCCCATTGGTTCCGGTTTCTTCCCGAACCTCTCTTAAAGCAGTTTCAGGCAAGGTCTCCCCTTGCTCGACCGAACCCTTCGGAAGGCACCAGATCAACTTCCCCCTCAAGTTATGATGGCAGATCAGGATAACTCTGAGTTCATCTTCCTCAACTTTATAAACAACCCCGCCAGATGAGGTGTGTTTCTTTGTTTTCATGATTAAAAGTCCATTGTACTGACATCGAAAACAATAAAATCATCCTTTAATTCGAGTCTAATCAAGGGGAATAGTATCATTTATGCAAAAAAATGAACAGGGGTTTTTAGCGGGGCGATGAACCTAAAGGCGTCATAACGCACTCACACAAAAAATGATACCCACCCGCGTGCTGGAAATGCTCAGGTTTCCGGTGAGATCCAGCGGGAAAGTTTATTCCGTAACAAAAAATCAACCAGAATAAGCGCCATCATCGCTTCCGCAATCGGCACCGCACGAATACCCACGCAGGGGTCATGACGTCCCTTCGTCACAATTGTGGCAGGTTCATTATGAATATCAACGGTTTCTTGCTCAATGGATATGGAAGAGGTTGGTTTTAAAGCCAAGCGGACAACCACATCATCCCCGTTGGAAATCCCCCCTAAAATACCTCCAGCATGATTCGACCGAAAACCCGTTGGCGTAATCGGATCGCAATTTTCACTGCCTTTCAATGACACCACCCGAAATCCATCACCAATTTCCACGCCTTTGACGGCATTGATCGACATCATCCCGCCCGCCAAAATGGCATCCAGTTTGTCAAAAACCGGCTCGCCAAGTCCTGCGGGAACCCCCTTCGCCACCACTTCAACTTCGGCGCCAATAGAGTCATGCTCAGACTGCGCCTGACGGATAACACCTTCCATTTCAGAAACGGCATTGGCATCGGGACAAAACAACATGTTTTGGTTAATTTGATTCAAGTCGATCTGCTTGATTTTGACCGGCCCCACTTGTGTCACATAGCCAAAGATTTCAATTCCTTCCGCCGCCAAAACCTTTCTCGCGATTGCTCCCGCAGCAACCCGCGAAACCGTTTCACGTGCAGAGGATCGCCCGCCTCCTCGATAATCACGAAAACCGTATTTTTTAAAATACGTGTAATCCGCATGGCCCGGTCGAAAAAGGTCTTTAATTGTCCCGTAATCGCGCGACCGTTGATCTTCATTATGGATCACAAAACCAATAGGTGTGCCAGTGCTCTTTCCCTCAAAAACACCTGAAAGAATCTGTACACTATCGGATTCTTTTCGTTGCGTCTGCAATCGATTTTGGCCGGGACGACGGCGGTCAAGATCTTTTTGAAGGTCGGCTTCTGAAAGAGGCAGGCCCGCAGGACAGCCATCCACAATGCCGCCAAGAGCCACGCCATGACTCTCCCCAAAAGAGGTGAGCCGAAAAACTTGCCCGAATGTATTTCCTGCCATAATCAACCTAGTTCATTCGTTCGTTTGGGTTGGGAAGCAAATGAGTTAGACTTTCGCCCATTTAATCGTACAACCAAGGGCATGCGTCTCAGGCGCCTTTAGGGGTTTTCCGGACAAAACGGCGTCAATGGCGTCGCGTAAATCATGCGAACGGGCCTGGGCTGCGTCCTGCCAATGATCATCAATCCGGCCGGTATATTTCAGTCGTCGTTCACGATCCAGCAAAAAAACTTCAGGGGTATAATGTGCACCATAGGCATCGGCGACGGACTGGCTTTCATCTCGCAAATAAGGGAAATTGAATGCTTTTTCCTCGGCGCGGAGCATCATCTTTGAAAAATCATCTTCCGGATAATGAGTCGTCTCATTTGAATTGATGGCCCCCAACGCAACCTTTTTTTCAAGATAGTCTTTCTGAATTGCGATAAGGCGATCTTCATAGGCCTGGGCATAGGGACAATGATTGCAGGTAAAAATCACAATCAATATACGATCATTCTTAAAGTGCGCCAGTGTATACGATTGCCCATCCACTCCCGGCAGATTAAAATCCGGGGCCTTTGCCCCAATGGCTAAGCGGCCTGAATCCTTCATGTGTTCTCTTAGGCCGCCTTTACAGCCAAACATTCCTTGCAGAGCCTTTGCCCCGCTGTTTCAGTCAGTAAAGCTTCATTGACATACTCACCACATTTGCCACAGGCCGCAGCCGGGTATTTGCCTGCGATTTTGGGTGCGGGAAGCACCAGACGTGTCACCGTAAAAAGTTCGGCCTCCGGCGCGGCCAGGATTTGATCAATCGTTTCTTTTGTCATTTTTTCCAGGGCATGTTTTTCCGCTTCGGTGGCATCAGGTTTTTTCACCGCTTTTCGAAGGGCCCGAAATTCGGTGTGATCAAAGGTGTCCCAGTAATGGCAATATGCACGGACACTGTTACCCGTTTTTGTATTTTGCAAAATATACACCGGTTTGCCCACCTGGGTTAAAATCAGGTTTCGTTTTCCAAAGGTACATCCGGTAATCTCCTGAATCGCGTCTAGGGCGCAAGTCTCGTTACCCACAAGGGCAACGACTTCTTTCATGTTTTTCAGTTCCTCGCCCATTTCCTGCACCAGAAGTTCTGCAGCGCGATACCCAATGGCAATATCGAGACAAAGATGCCGGTGAAAATCGACCGCATCCTGAAATACCTTTTCCATAAATGAATCCTCCTGAATGAGATGAAACAGAGAAATTTGGCGTGATCATACCACAAGCCGCCGGGAGAATGAAATCGCATTCAAGCCCTTAAAATGGGCAATGTCTGAGCATTTATCGAGACCCGCGTTGATCTTGGCTTGCTTCTAAGGTTGTTGTGATGAAATATGGGATGAGTGATTGAGCCACTTGAATCACTCTAGTCGTGGATCGAATAGATGTACTTCTGATTGACATAAACAATGTGTTCATTTTGAAAGAGTCTGAAAAAAGTAATGGGTTGATTCACATAATCTTTTACACGACCAAACTTCTCATGATTGATCGAAACAAACATATCGCCCTCAATCGCCCCGCCGATTTCCATTTTAAGGGCGATTGAGAAACCACTGCCACCCCACATGGACTCGTCCAATTCTCGTTCCAGGACAGTTTTAGCCTGAACAACATGAGTGAGGTTTAACAGAAAGATGCCTTTTTCTGTTTTGACAGGAATAAAGTGATCCCTGTCATTGAGAAGCTCACCCAAATTCTGAGGTCCTGCTTGCCCCTCTTCAGATAAACTCAGAAAAACTTCCCCATCCACCTGACTGCCATCGGTTAGATGAAACGAAACCTTTCGAACCTTTTTTTCAATTTTGAATTGATTCACAAAAAATATCCTTAACGAGTTTTGTTGAATAAGGATGTTTTTCAAAATGAAACCGTCATCGCTGGAATACTTCAAATACAGCAATCAAAGCATTTCGTGCGAACAGAGACGGGACGCATCTGAAAAAATCAAACCCACAAAAGCTTACCAGAAATCATCTGATTCGCAAGACAGGACGCCCCCCCCAAACCACCCGGCACCAGACAAAATGCTCAAAAAAAACCGTACTTGCGTGTCCATGACAAGCAAGTACGGTTTGGGATCAAAGACAATACGTCTTGAAACTAACAACAATTCCCATCCACACGACAAGAATCCCCCTCTTTCGGGGCATTCTCGACAAGCACATTCTTTCCCGAAGTCACCACAAAAAAAGGCTGGTAAGGCGCTTTTTGAAGTTTCGCTGCCGTATCGGTACACACTGCTACCGCTTGGTCTCTCGGAAACAAATGGCCTTCTTCATCCAAAACAGCCTGCATCGGGCCCAGGTAGGTGGCGTATTGTCCGACATAGTCGCACCCTGTTTTTTTCTCAAATTTATACCCCTGAACCACCACAGAGAAAAATTGATATCCCTCCACCTCTCGCCAAAGGGTGCGCTTTAAAATAGACAGACCATAAAAACCGGCCTGCTCCATTTTTGAAAGATATTCCGCCTCCGTCAATGCACCGGAAACACACTCGCCCCAAAGACGCGGATTCGCACGCATGCCCTGCGGCACCGGTTTTTCAGAGATTGTATCCGACACCACCACACGGCCAAAATCTTTCAAAATCCGCCAGATTTCAACAAAGACCTGTTTTTTATCCGGGGAAAGATTAATCACGCAATTGGAAGTCACCACATCCGCAAATTGATCGGGCAGCGGAATCTCTTCCAAATAGCCCCTTTTAAATTCCACATTGTCAAAACCAAGATGCTTTACGACTTTTTCTTTCGCCAGATGAGCCTCACGCAGCATTTGGTCGGTCATGTCGATGCCCACGATTCGTCCAGTCGGACCCACCTGTTTTGCCGCGATAAAACAGTCAATTCCGCCGCCCGAACCGAGATCCACCATCGTTTCGCCTTTCGTCAACCCGGCAAGGCCCACCGGACTGCCGCAGCCATACGAAATATCCAGAACTTCCTGTGGGATATGCTCGCTGTCTTCCAAAGGATAGGATTCGGGACAACACAGCGCAGGCTGGGGTTTGTCCGCCGCACCACCATAAAAATCACTCACCACACGCCGGGAATGATCCAAATCCACAGACAAAACACACACGGAGCGGGAAAGGGCAACTTCAAACCCTCCAATCGACCGTGCACCCGTTGCCACATCATCCAAAACAGCCCCTTCTCCCATCGAGGCAAAAACAATGGGACGGTCATAACCCGAGGCATTTTTTTGCCTCGCTTTACTTTCGGCCACATTGAACAATGTTTCTAAAATCCACTTTTCATAAAATGCGGAATAGGGATCTTCACCCATAAATTGACCGCTATACAGATAGCTGTGTTCGATATCGCCGCCGCCACAAAGATATTTGAGATAACAATCCTTGCACTTTGTTTTTTTCTGAACCGTGCCCTTACGGATTTCCTTTGCCAAAGCGGCCGTGCGCCAAATGGCTTCAAGGGGTTTTTCATCGGGGTTTCCCATTTTTAGTTCGGGAATGCCCGCCAGAGCGGCGGAGGGATAAACTTGCCCGTCCGCATAGATGCACAGCGACTCATAGGCCGCATTGGAAAGATCAATCTTCACCCCGGAAGGCCCCATCAACTGCCCCAGCAAAGTATCAAAATTATCAAAGGTAATTCCCGCCTGAGCGGTAAGTTCTTTTGTTTTTTTAAAAGCCTCAAACAATGCGGGAATCGCTGGGGACTCCAGGCTTTCGGTTCCGACTGCGCGGCCCCGGTGATGGCTGAGCAAAAAATGAAGGTTTTTAATCCCCAACGAAGAAGCCAGCTTCACCATATCCGGCAAATGGGCCACATTCGCGCGGTTCACCACGGTTGTCAGGGTCGGTGAAAAACCCAGACTGATCACCTCTTTAATGCCATGGACGCTTGCATCAAATGTTCCATTGCCGCGAATGGGGTTGTTGATTTCTGCTGTTGGGCCGTCAAGACTGATTTGTAATTGAATCTGGTCAGGTGCGTAGGTCGCCAGGCGTTTGAGGTGCGCTCCTCGAAACAACATGCCATTGGTCAAAATAATCAATTCAGGTTTTATTGTGTCCGTACCGGCCAAAATATGATCGATCAGCACAAAAATATCCTCCCGTAAAAAAGGCTCTCCCCCGGTGATAAAAAAACGGGAAACGCCCAGGGCCAAAGCCTGATCAATCATGCGCAGCCAAAAAGCCGTGTCTCCTCCCTTTTCTCCACTGGGAGAAGAATTGACCAGACAATGTTCACAGGAAAGGTTGCAGGCATTGGTCACGTGAAGCCATAACTCCGTCATATGATCCAGACGAAGCGCCTCTGAACGACCGGGATAAGGCGCACGAAGGATGGGAGCGGTTGAAATAAATCCTGTTCGTAAGGCTTCTTGGAAAAAAGTCTGGCAGTGCAGCCATCCAGCCGCCCAATCGACTTTTTCAAACTGGCAGTACAACCGCACAATTTCTGAAAAATCCCGTTTCCCATCGACCCATCGCATTAAGGCCGCGCCACGCATATCCGTGCTGATCCAATGCGGTGCTTCGGGATCAATCAGCACATTGAGGTTCTTTTGAGTCATCTCTTGGTATAAGGGGGAAAAAAACCGTGTGTCTTTCTTTATGGTGTCTGTCATTGAGTCCGCTCCGTCTTAAATGATTCAAACCACCGCTTCACTTTCTTTAAATAGATGTATATATGAGCCTGGATAAAATCGATGTAGCCTGTCCTACGTTTTAACCCTATTTCAAAACCAGCGTGACGAAAGTAAGATCCCGTGAGTATATCAAATTGATTCACGCGAAGGCACCCGCCCTTTATTGCTTTCTAAAAAATCTTACCCTATGATGCCTTTCATGGAGGAAAAAAGTAAACTCTGGTATTTAAAAAAGATTAACTTGTTTACGGGCATGTCTTCAGAAGAGATGGAGACACTCGCGCAAAAAACGCGTATGGAATCCGTTAGTAAAAAAACACCCATTTTTTTCCCGGGCGATCCCAGCCAGCAGGTCTACCTTCTAAAAGAAGGCCGGGTCAAAATCTCCCGTATTTCAGAGGAAGGGCGTGAAGTGACCATCGCGCTTCTTGCGCCGGGAGAAATATTCGGCGAACTTGAAGTCCTAGGGGACGCGCCTCGCGATACCCTGGCCGAAGCACTTGATGACAGCAAAATTTGCGTTGTCAAAAAAGACCTCTTTCTGGACATGGTCAGTAAAAAACCCGAGTTTTCATTTCGCTTGACCAAATTGATTGGATTCAGAATGCGTAAAATTGAAAACCGGGTGGAAGACCTGGTTTTCAAGGACGTTCCTGCCCGGCTGGCACGACTGCTGCTGGATTTGGCCAAAGATTACGGGAAAGAAAGCCCGGACGGCATTTTTTTGCAAATCAAACTCACGCATCAGGAAATGGCCAATCTCATCGGTTCCATTCGTGAAACAGTCAGCGCCATTTTGGGCGATTTCAAACGGGAAGGCTGGATCAGTTTCGAGGGGAGAAAGATCATCCTCCTCAAGCCGGAACGCCTAAAAAAACGCACCGAATCGGTCTTTTCTTAATCTTTTTACAAAGACCTTACGCTTCAATATCGTATTCTTTGTAGTCTCGCCCACATTTTTCTCAAAGCATTTCCCGTATTTTTAAAACATGCTAACTCTGGAAGTGTATCTCTCATCCAATTGCCTTTCGGCCCCTGCCGCAAAGACGGTCGCAGAACAGGCAGTTAAAAAGATCGAGCAAGTCCATCTCGTTTTTCGGGATGAAGAAAAAGACCATGACCGTGCTGCATCCATCGGACTGTTTATTTTTCCGGCTTTTGTCATTGGCACTGAAATTTTAACAATTGGACTTCCTTCTTTAGAGGACTTGGTCCTGATGTTGAAAAATAAACTTTGAGCACCCTAACAGAAAGAACCACCCATCAAACAGGAGGACGACCCGTGAATTTCAAAACGATCATTTTTTTAGGTACATTCATAACAGCGACACTCATCGGACATGGCATGAGTCACGCTGGAGAACAACACCAGGCCTCTGATAAAGCCCTGCATGCCATTGGGGTCAAAGTTGGCCACCTTTTTAACTTTGAGCCTTTTGACCCGCCCCTTAAAAACCACCTTTGGATGAAAACGGATTCTGACAAGATGACCTTCTTTCATTTCGCCAATCCCGCTTCAGATGCCGAGAATAAACTTTTGTTTATGGGAGACGCGATTAAAGGCCGCTTCTGTGCAGAAGATCAGCCGAAGGGCGGAAAGACCGGATATGTCCATTTTCATAGTTCCCAAAAAGCAGACGGGCATCAACACGGCCACGGCGGAGAAAAAGGGCAGGATGGCTACTGGCTGCGGCATATTGCCCTAGGTGAATTTGAAATGATGAAAATCCAGTTTAAACCCGGCGTTGCTCATAATTTTAAAGCCACTCCGGCACCTTCGTGTAAATAGTTTTTAAAGACACACATTTTGAAATCCCCCCTCTGGGGAAGCCTTTTCCAAAAAACCAGAGGGGGATTTTAGTGCCCTTTAAGTTCTCTGCCTTTTCCTTTTCACAGCAAGAATATCCAACGCTTTGTCATACTTGAATTTTCTCTGATATTCTCTTATCCTATACACGTCCAGTATCGAGATACTTCTATTTTAAGGGATATAATGAGCCTCTCTGAAAAAACCATCACCATTATTCTTGCCGGCGGAGTCGGCTCCCGGCTTCACCCGCTCACAGCCGAACGCGCAAAACCCGCAGTCCCTTTTGGCGGCATTTACCGCATTATTGATTTTGCCTTATCCAATTGTCTTCACTCCGGCCTACGTCAAATATTAGTACTCACCCAATACAAATCGCACTCCATGAATAAACACCTTCGAGACGGCTGGTCTATCTTCAACCCTGAAATTGGAGAATTCATTACAGCCATTCCGGCCCAGAAACAAACCGGAGAAGATTGGTACACCGGCACAGCGGACGCCATCTATCAAAACCGTGCCCTCATCGAAAGAAGTGATGCCAAATACACCTTGATTCTTGCGGGTGATCACATCTATCGAATGGATTACATTGAAATGCTGAAGGATCACATCAGCCGAAAAAGAGATGTGACTGTGGCCTGCATGCCGGTTCCCGTTCAAGAAGCCTCTGCCTTTGGTATTGTAGAAATCGATGAACACATGCTCATTCGGAGATTTCATGAAAAAGAACCCCAGCCACCCACGATACCGGGACAGCCCGAATCTGCTCTGGCTTCGATGGGAATCTATATTTTTAATACTGCCACCTTGCTGGAAGTCGTACAGCAGGATCATTCTGTAGTCTCTTCCGCCCATGACTTTGGCCGAAATATCTTTCCATCACTCATGAATTCAGATTTTACAGTGGGCGCTTATCGGTTTGGAGAAAAGATCGGACGGGTCACACAGGATTACTACTGGCGCGATGTGGGAACGGTTGACGCCTATTATCAGGCCAATATGGATTTACTCGAACCCGTCCCCCCCATTGATCTTTATCAAAAAGACTGGCTTATCCGCACTTATCACGGCCAATTTCCGTCGGCCCGCATGGTGCCTTCGGCTTCGGGTGAAGTCGGGTTCGTCGAAAATGCCTCTCTTGCCGGGGGCGACGTCATCATTGGCGCACGGGTCATTCGGTCTATTCTTTCTCATGATGTGCGTGTAGAGTCCCACGCCTTGGTGGAAGGCTCTATCTTGTTTGATGGTGTCCGTGTCGGTGCCGGAGCGCGGATTCGACGGTGTATTGTGGATAAGGAAGTCGCGATTCCACCCGGAGCCAACATTGGATGGAATCGCGAATTGGATGAGCAGCGATTTTCCGTTTCAGAAAACGGGATTGTTGTGGTCACCAAAGGCTACAAATTCCAGAACGAAACCTGAGGCAATTCCAAAAATATTATTTTACGCGGACAATCTCCACGGATTCCATGACAACAGGCGTTTCCGGCCGGTCTCTGCGGTCACGCGCAACACGGGAAATTTTTCGAACGATATCCTGTCCTTCAAAGACCTGACCAAAAATCGTATGCCGGTTATTCAAATGATCCGTCGCGCCCTCTGTAATAAAAAACTGGCTGCCATTGGTATTCGGTCCCGAGTTCGCCATCGCCAAACGTCCGGGGCGATCGAATTTTAAAGAAGAATCAAATTCATCCTCAAACTGGTAGCCCGGACCGCCCATGCCGGAACCCATCGGATCGCCGCCCTGGATCATAAAACCCGGAATCACCCGATGAAAAATAAGCCCATTGTAAAGGGGTTTTTTCACTTTTTCCTTTGATTTTGGATCAGACCATTCTTTTGTTCCCTCTGCAAGCCCCACAAAGTTTCCAACTGTTTTAGGGGCTTCTTTTTCAAAAAGTTGTATGGTGATCTTGCCCTCGGTGGTATTGAAGATTGCGTAGAGTCCGGTCGGTAATTTTTTTTCATCGGCGGACGCATCCGCAATAAAAGTCATCATGATGATAGAAACAGCCAGAAATACGTTCAAATAGGTCATTGCTCTTTTCTCCTCGACGTTAATGCACTTATAAAAATGATCACTCGAATCATTTTTCCAGGATATTACTATAAGAAGCCGATGATGGCAAATTGCACTTATCCCTTTAGAAAGGGACTAAAGCAGCCCATTGTCTTGACGGCTCTAGCCTTTCAGGTAGACTTAAAAATCATACATAAGGCAAAAGGGCATTATTGAAATCACAATCCATATCCCGCAACGACTTTAGTTTCGATGGAAATAACCGATAAGAGAGACAGACAAAAACAATACGGCTGCATTGGAACCTAAAACATTGATGCATTTAGATTTTTACAAAATTAAACCCTGCACATTATTCACAACGATGTTTCTCAGTTTCTCAATTCAGGTCTTTGTCCCCTCGTTGGTTTTTTCTTATGAAGCGATTTCAGGGATAGAGGGGGAGAGTGTTCGCGGGGTGGTGCGATGGAGCGATGAAGTTATTCCGGAGAAACACCTCCATATCGTCATGAAAAACCCTGATTTTTGTGGCAAGACTTTCCTCGACGACGCCTTGACAATATCCCCCGAAAACAAGGGCATGGAGAACGTCATGGTTTTCCTTGAGGATATTCAGAGTGGTAGGGAGCCGGGAGAGCGTCAGGTCAATATCATCAAAAAATGCCGTTTCAGTCCCAGGGTGATGGGCGCCGTCAAAAATGCGCTGATCGGGTTCCGGCATGATGATTTTATTACCCACAATATTCATCTCTTTCGCATGGACAACAATGCAACGATATTTAATGTCGGCCTCCCCATTCACAGGTGGCAGCAGGTCGTCACACGAAAAAACCTGCGAACGGGACTTTTCAAAATGGAATGTGACATTCACAGCCATATGAACGGCGTGATCGTCTCGTTAGCGCATGATTATTATGCAAATACAAACGCGGACGGGCAGTTTGAAATAAAGGACATTCCGCCCGGAAAATATCATCTGGTCGCCCTTCAGGGTGGGTACACCATTCAAAACCCGAATCAACAAGGGGAAGCGGGGTTTCGACCGATTTATGAAAAACCGCATCGTATTGTGAAAGAGATCGAAATCAAAAAAGGGGAAACAACAGAGGTCGATTTTGAGTTCAATCTAAAAAATTAATTCGAATGTGATCACTGTTTTTAAAGGGAGGAGTTTTTTCATGCTGATTAAACGAATATCAATATTGCTCGTCGGTTTTCTGTTGTTATCGACGGCACAGCTCGCCATCGCCGCCAACATAGAAGTTTCAGGGTTTGGAGACTTATCCTACGGCTACCTATGGGACGGGCCCGCCAATGAGGGCGATGCCGCCCTCTACAAATCAGACGGCATCGCCCCTTTTCCGCTCAGTCAGAATGACGGATTCGGGAACGTCGGGATTGACTTTACCATCCTGGCCGAGCTAACCGACCGTCTCACAGCGCTCAGCGAACTGAACATTCAACTCGACCGGGGAGGCACCAGCGATGTGGGTCTCGATCTTGAGCGCGCTTACATTGATTACCGGATCAATAATCGCTTCAATCTTCAGGTCGGTTCATTCTTTACGCCCATCGGTTTTCATAACCGGACCCTGTACAGCCGCGCCTGGCTGATGACCTCGATTCAAATTCCAGATTTTGACGAAGAAGAACTCGGCCTGGTTCCCACACATTCCACCGGAATCCATGCCTACGGCAATCTGACAAACTGGGGAACCCATTCTTTTAATTACGCCGTGTCTCTTGCAAACTCCAGAGGACGGGATCCAAAAACCTTGATCCTCAACAGGGATGAAGGTGCTCGAAAAACAGTCACAGGACTACTCGAATGGGTTCTTCCGACCCATAGAGATTTTAGAATCGGCCTCAGCGGCTGGCTGGCCGAAATCAATACATTTAAAGTCGGTCCGGCGATCGGAGACACAGCCAACATCAGCACCGCCGAACCGGTTAAATTGGAAGAAATCGGCTTTAACCCCTACCTTGTGTTGTACAGCAAACATTACAATCTAATTCTGGAGTACGTCTCCCTAAGACAAAACGACAAAAAGGGGAACCTGACGGGCAGTCCATTTGAGTTTGAAGCCTTTATTGGGGAATTCTCGTTGAACCTCATGGATGACAAGGTGCATCCCTACGTACGATATGATTTTACAGACCTTCCCGGGACAGGGGGCCCCTACCTCACCCTTCGAGAAGATGAAGACGGAAACCTGACACGAAAATATGTGCCGGAATTTAAAGCCGTCATGTTTGGCGTGGCTTATGACTTATTCGCCCTGAACCGAATTAAGGCCGAAGTGATCCACAATTTTGATGGCCCACGAGCGAATTACGGATTTACCATTCAGAGCGCTTACGCATTTTAAGTATCGGACAATCACCTAGAAGGGAGAAAAAATAACGCCATGAAATTCATCACCCTTATAAAGTGTTCACTCACTGTAATTCTATTAGGAATGCCGCTTACAGCAGTCGCCGGAGAACTCGCGATTATCGTCAATTCGGAGAACACCGTTGGTAATCTGGATCAGAACGACATCAAAAAATATCTACTAAAAGAAAACCTGTCCTGGCCCAATGGCGCGAAAGTCCGTTCTGTTGACCGAAAAGGCTCACCGCCTGAACGCAAAGTTTTCTTGAAAGAAATCGCACAGATGTCTCCTGAAAATTTAGAAAAATACTGGGTCAGCAAGCGATACGAAAAAGGCATTCCTGTTCCCCCAAGACTGGGGGGCGATCAGCAGATTATCGAATATGTCCAGTCTTTTGAGGGAGCCATCAGCTATGTCAACGCAAGCAGCATCGGCGAGGCCCAACGCGCCACGATTAAAATCGTCGGGACAGTCCCTATGCCGTGAGGGCGGGACGGCAATACGCTTATTTCCATAAACAAAGCAACTTGAGGTGAAGATGTTATTCCGTTTTCGGGAAATGAAGATTCAGAACAAACTGCTCTGCAGCGCTGCGGTCAGTATTTTCGCAATTGCAGTGGTCTGGTTTTTGATTTCTAAAATCATATCCGCTTCTGACGACACATTCAAAAATGCAGAAAAAGCACTTGAAGTCACAAATGCCGTTGGCAATACTTCTGCAGCCCTTCAGCTCATTTCAGAACCGGTGACGGGTGTTTTGCACAACTGGAATGTCCTGGAAGCCCACAAAGGTTTTGAAGTCCGCTTTACGCATTATCAGGAAGAACTTTCACACCTCAAAATCCTGCTAGAAAATGAACAAGATCCCAACATTAGGGGTCATATCAAAACAACAGAAGAAAACGCCTTAAAACTTAAGGAACTCTCCTTAAGGGTTTTTAAACTCGCTGATAAAAAAGTTACCGCGGACGGGGAAGGGAAAATGTTTGCAGCACAGGCCGCGATGGAAACGGCCACTGGCCATATTGTTGAAATGACCCACGTCAGTGTCGCGGCTTTAAATGCCATGAAAAATACGGAAACAATCCTGATCGAAAAGACAAAGACCCTCTTTGCCCTAAGCCTTAAAAACAACAAACAATTCTCTCTTTTTTCCATTGTCATACTTTTGGTGGGTGTCCTCATTACGACCTTGGTGAGTTTTATTATCGCCAGGTCCGTCTCCCTGCCCGTTAAAAACCTTCAAGAGGCCGTTTACGCTATTTCACAGGGAAATCTGGATTATAAAATAGCAACAAAGAGTTATGGAGAAATTGGAGATCTGACAAAAGGCGTAACCTTCATGATCGAAGGGCTCAAATTGGGTGAAAAACATAAAAGTGAAATGGCCAGGATTTCGGCCATGATAGAAAATGCCACCGGTAATTTTATGTTTGCCGATAACGACCTCAATATCACCTATATGAATCCCGCCTCAAAACGCACCCTGACGCAAATAGAGAACCTGCTGCCCTGCAGTGCCAGTCAATTTATCGGGAAAACCATCGGAGATCTCACTGCCAACTCTAAAGGAGTCAGAGAAATACTCTCTGACGAAAAAAAGCTGCCTTACCTAGGGACAATTTCCCTTAAAGACGAGATCATCGGTTTCACTGCCAGCGCCATTTACGACCACAATAACGCAAGAATTGGCACGATGGCCAACTGGGCACTGATCACAGAAAAACACAGGATCAAAACGTCTCTCGAAGAGACAACATCTTCCCTTAATTCGGCATCATCCGAACTTGAAATCGCCAGTAATGAAATGCGGATAACCGCAGAAGAAACCACCCGCCAGGCCATGACGGTGGCAACGATTAGTGAGCAAACAAACCAGAACGTGCATTCAGTCGCAAGCGCTGCCGAAGAAATGTCTGCGACGGTCAGTGAAATCTCTAGAAACATGGAAGAGGCACATAGAATCTCAAGTAACGCCGTTCAAAAAGCCCACTTGATGAATGAGATGATTATGAAACTCGATCAATCAAACCAAGAAATTAACAAGGTCATCAAGGTGATTAACAGCATTGCTGATCAAACCAACCTGCTTGCACTGAACGCGACAATTGAGGCTGCCCGTGCGGGAGAAGCAGGCAAAGGGTTTGCCGTGGTCGCAAATGAAGTCAAGGAGCTTGCGAAAGGAACCTCCAACGCGACAAATGAAATCCGTGAACAAATTCACGCAATACAGAGCAATACAAAAGATGCCATTCAAGCGATTGCTGAAATTACGGGGATTATCAACTCAAATAACGAGATCGCCTCAACAATCGCCTCTGCGATGGTTGAGCAGTCCACAACCACAACCATGATTAGCCAGAACATGACAGAAGTCGCCAAGGGGACTGAAGAAGTTACACGTGATATCGGTGACATTCTCTCTGCTACCAGAGGCACCACCAGCGCCGCAGACCATATTCAAGAGTCTTCCAAAAATCTCACATCAATGGCTTCACGCTTGGCAGGCCTGATTGATGATCATCGCACATCTAAAACCTGAAGCCTGACTTACGATTGTTCATTCTGACCTGCTTTTTCTATCTCTGCATCAAGCGCTTTTAAAAATTCCAGAATGTTCCGGGCATTCTGTCCAAGGTCTCCCTTGCCGACACGAGACGACGAACGGACATCTAAACCGCTCCCTCCGTCTTCGGCAGCACGAACCGAAATCACCACGTCATCTACAAATTTAAAGAGACGGGTCTGTCGCTCCGCATGAATCTCGCCTTTTTCAAGATCCTGCTCAACAATCTTCCAGCGAGGCAAGGATTTAACCGCCTCCAATACCGTGTTGAAAAGCAGACCCGACGCAAGAGGATAACGCCGGGAACGTAGCGCGGGATCGATATGGGCCGAGCTTGTTTCAGCACGGTTTTTTGTGAGTCCTTCACAGCCGAACAAAATCATCGTCATCACCATGAAAATAAGAAGAAAGGGAACATTTTGCCAGGAACGTTGAAATATCATCTGAGCTCCTTTAATATGACGCACGTGTACCCAGGGCATTTTATCACATTCGAAGGCGGAGAAGGCAGCGGGAAAACCACCCAGCTTGCACTGCTCGCAGATACCCTGCGGGGCTTGGGCTTCCCCGTGCTCCAAACCCGTGAACCGGGCGGAACCGCACTGGGGGATGCCATCAGGGCTTTGATTTTAAACGGCTCTAAGGATGATCCGGATATCGACCCGAAAACCGAGCTGTTTCTTTATCTCGCAAGCCGTTCCCAGCATGTCACAGAAGTGATTCAACCGGCTTTAACCGCAGGAAAAATCGTACTGTGTGACCGCTTTACGGATGCCACCCTTGCCTATCAGGGCGATGGCCGCAAACTTCCGAAAGAGGCCATAGAACAAATGACACATTTTGCCTCATACGGACTCGTACCCGAATTAACTTTTTTTCTGGATTTGGATGTTCAAACCGGCTTGGCCCGATTGAAAGGCCGTGAAGAAATTAATCGTATGGATCAGGAAACCTTTCAATTTCACAATGCCGTTTATCAGGGCTATCACAGCCTTGCCAGGGCAAACCCGAAACGCATCGTGATCATTGACGCCTCTGGCACCATTGATGCCATTGCTTTAAAAATACAAGGACACATAAATGCCTTCCTTTCATGATCTCGTGGCTCAAGGCCGCGCGATCAGTATGTTACAGTCGTTTTTGAAAAAAAAAGAGTACCCGCAGTCGCTTATTTTTGAAGGAGAAAGCGGCGTCGGAAAACGGCAGGCTGCTGAGGTTTTTGCACAACTGATCCTGTGCGAGTCCGGCTTGCCCAAGACGCATACGCCTTGCGGCACCTGTCTCTCCTGTCAAAAAATACAGAATCAAAACCACCCAGACCTTGTCGTCATTGCACCAGAGGCCAATACCATCAAGATTGAGCAAATCCGAGCGCTTCAACAAAAGCTTGTTTACAAGCCTGTCAGCGGATTAAAAAAAATCATTCTCATTGATCCGGCCGAAAAGATGAATGCCTCAGCCGCAAACGGCTTGCTCAAAACACTGGAAGAACCTCCGCCCTACGCCATGCTGATCTTGATCAGCGCCGAGGGAGGATCACTTTTACCCACAATCCGGTCACGATGCCAAACCCTCCAGTTTCATCCACTCTCATTTTCTCAAATCAAGGATATTTTAATCCGCGAAAACAACTGGAGTGCGGATGATGCGCATCTCCTAACGGCAACCGCATTCGGACGACTGCGAGTGGCAAGGGAGATGGATCTTGCCACAGCGCGCGAGGTCGATCAAAAAAGGCATGCTCTGATTTCAAGTGCCGATCTTTTTGAAACAGCCGCCAATTTTTCAGGCGACCGCGCAAGTCTTGAGACCGCCCTGCTTTATTTGATGCATTGGTTTCGGGATGGACTGGTTTTAAAATCACTCCAGAATCAAAACCAATCTAGGCCTGACGCGCTTTTTTTCTCTTGGCGCTTTGATGAAATCAGGGCCTGGAGCGCGTCCTGGGATGCCTCTGAACTGTGCACTGTCCTCTCGGATTTACAGACGATTTATAACGCACAAACCCGTAATGTGAATCGCCCTCTTTCCTTGGAAACCCTTCTGTTAAGAATCAGAAAAACGCCGTCAACGCTCATCCATTAAAAGAATCCGCTTCCCGAAGTTCTGTGGACTAACACTTCACAAGCAAACGCCGTGGACAGCCTCCCGGTTGTCGGTTAAACTTAAATCAGGGGTTGTTCTCAATCATTTAAATTTGAATAAATCGGGGGGTTCAAATGGATTTCAGTATCTTCGAAGCAGCATCTCTTCTGGCAATTTTTGCATTTATGATTACATTCTCGGTGAATACCAAAAAGGAACCTGTAAAAAAACGCTCAAAAATCGATAAAGACCCGCGATAGTTTTTTAAGAATTTGATCAAATTCCGTTTCGGATCACTTTTAATCATCGTCATGTCACCTGTTTACGTCGAGTCCTCGCCTTGTACGCAAAGGTTCACGTACGCGACAAAATCGATTTCCCCAATCTTCTGCATGAAACCCGCTGATCGTAATGGATTCCTGAAAACATTGACATCTTTCTGAAATTTCCTTATACCTCCTTTTAAAAATCAATCCCTTACAAAAACAAATCACTCAGGCGGTTTCAGAAAAACCGATCCGGCTGCCATCACGTTTCAAAGGAGGCGCTTATGCACACCACAAGACGCTTATGTACACTCGTTCTTCTCATTCTTTTTTCGCCCGCTCTCGCGCACGCAGCCCTTTCTATCCACAAGATCAATGAAGTGGTCGAAGGACTCCCGCTGACCATTACCGGAGAAAATTTCGGAGAAAAAACATCAGATTCATTTATTGAATTCGAATTTAAAAACCAGAAAATTAAAGGAGGGGTGCTTTCATGGCGACAGGATGAGATCCGCGTACTCGGCCCGGTATTTCCTTCTGAATACGAAGGCGGAGAAATCACAATTACCGTATCAATGGGTAATGCGACGGATCAACGCGCGACGACCACTGCGCCATTCAAGGTTTTTTCCAACAAACTGACCTCCGAAATCATCGCTCTTAAAAAAGAGGGTTTTTCGGACCGTTTCATTATGAATCAATACGACAAAAAAATCTCTGAAATGGGATTAAGAGACGATACCCTAGACAGCTTTGATATTAAAAAGCTCAATGAAGCAAACCTAAGTGAAGACCTGATTGCAAATATGTCAAGACATCGCCAATATCTCACCATCGGGATTTCCGGTATTTGGCTCGGTGATACAAGAGACATTGTGACCAGTCCCATGATCCGTATTTTTATCTCTCCAAGAAGCTATTTTGATCCGCGAAAACCTTTTTGGAGCAAAGGATGGGGGAGTTTCGGACCGACCGATCTGAAAAGATATGACTTGAATCTCGGATATACAAGCAAAACATCGACAGACAGCGGCGCTGAAAGAAAAAATTATTTGCTACTTGGGCTTTCTTTTGAATTGAATCGTGCTGCACTTTTAAACTTCGGAGTGGCTTTTGTTCCCGGAGACATCGCAGGGGATCAGACCCAACCTTATTTTGGAATTACCATGGATTCAAATCTACTCAAAGACATCGGGATACTGGACAAAGGCTAGGGACGCGACAAGGCAATCCCCTGCACGCAAGTGAGATCAATCACCACTTTTCTTCTTTCCTGGACTCATGTACACTCATAGGAGGGGCCGGTCATGATCATCTCACAAATACCAAATCTCGTGCATGTCGCCAGTTCACTGGCACCCATGCTCGTCTTTTTACTTTTTTTTGTTATTATTTCATTTCTCAAAAAAAAGTAAGTGCTTACCCACGTTTTTGTTCAACCTCGCTTAAAACCGTTTCAAAAATGTCCAGTCCCGCGTCGGCTTCTTTTTGAGTCAGTACCAGCGGCGGCATAAACCGAATCGTATTTTGCCCGCAGCCTAAAATTAAAAGCCCTTTTTGAAAACAACCTTGGATAATCCGGGCACGCTCTTCAATGGCCATCTCTTTGCTTTCCCGATCCTTCACCAGCTCAATGCCAATCATCAAGCCCATGCCGCGCACATCACCCATGAGTGGATGACTTCCCTGCATGTTTCGAAGGCGATCCAGGAGATAGTTTCCGATTTTTTCTGCATTTTGTATCAATCCATTTTCAAGCAATTCGAGTGTCGCGAGGGCGGCCTCACAGGCAATGGGATTGCCGCCGAAGGTGTTGGCATGTGAACCCGATTCCCAGGAGTCCATCACCTGACTTTTCGCCACGATTGCCCCGAGCGGCAAGCCGGATGCAATGCCTTTGGCAAGGGTCATGATATCGGGAACAACACCAAAATGCTCCGAGGCAAACATCTTCCCCGTTCGCCCGATACCACTCTGAACCTCGTCAACAACCATCAGAATGCCGTACGATTTCGCCAATTGCGCCAGTCGTTTCAAAAAATCTTTTGGCGGAACGATGTAGCCCCCTTCACCTTGAATCGCTTCAACAAAAATCGCCGCGACCTCTTCCCCAGGGACAAGATGTTTAAAAGCCGTTTCCTGTATCCACTCCAAGGTAAAATCAACCGTTTGCTCTGCCGACAAACCTGCGGGTGGACGATAAGGGTTTGGATAAGGGGCGTGAATCACGCTAGATAACAAGGGAGCAAATCCTTTTTTATGGAGCGTCTTGCTGCCCGTCAGAGCCAGCGCACCCATGGTTCTGCCGTGGAATGCCCCTGTAAATGCAATATAATACGGCCTTTTTGTCGCATATCGTGCAAGCTTCATTGCGGCCTCAACAGACTCAGCCCCCGAATTTGTAAAAAACACCTTTTTTTTCATCCGACCCGGAGCAAGACGGCACAGAGCCTCCGCCAAAAGCACTTCGGATGGATAATAAAAATCAGTTCCCGACATGTGGATCAATTTTTTTGCCTGATTACAGATGGCTTTCACGACTTTGGGGTGGCAATGCCCCGTCGCAGTGACCGCAATGCCAGAAGTGAAGTCGAGATATTCAAATCCATCCACATCAGTCATTCGACAGCCTTTTGCCGAATCCACAACAAGCGGATAGGCGCGTGTCACGGATTTTGAGATGACGCAATGATCCCGCTTCACCCACTTTTTCGCTTCAGGCCCCGGTCGATTCCTTGATTTCTTGGATTTCACGCACACCTCCTTTACAAGCCGCTTGGGTTGTCATAATAAGGTTGTTCGTTCTTTTCTCTCTTTTTTACGAAGGACGAGGCCAAAAAGTTCCGTGATCACGCGAAGCGCGGCAAAACTGGTGATATCCGACACATCCAAAGGCGGGGCCACTTCGACCAGGTCTGCTCCGATGATGGACAGTCGATCCAGGCTCCGAATCAGGGTAATCAAATCCCGTGTCGTCAATCCTCCGGCATCGGGAATCCCTGTGCCGGGGGCATACGCAGGGTCAAGCACATCAATATCGATCGAAAGGTACACATTGGACAAGCCTGAAAATGCCGTCACGATTTCTTCGGCAATCGGACGGATACCGCGTTCCGCAACTTCATAGGCCGGGTACATTTTCATCTGATGTTCCTGAATAAAACGCAGTCCCGCCGGTTCGATGCAACGTGTACCCAGTAAAATCGTGTGCTGAGGGGAAAACTGCTCGCACCCCATTGTTCGGCGCAGAGGACAGGCGTTGGAATAGGGCGAGCCCTGAAAATGCTCACTCAAGTCTGTATGAGCGTCGATAAAAAGCATCGCAATCTTCTCCGTCGCGTGCCGGCTGTAGGCCTCATGAACCGGAATCACAACGGAATGATCTCCACCCAGGGTCAAAAGAAAGGAAGATTGAATTTGCTCTGCGACTTTTTGTACGATTTTTGGATGGGCGGCTACAAAATCTCCGCCAAAGTCGAAATTACCTTCATCCCGAATAACAAGAGAACTGAGATTTTCGCCTGTTTCAAGCACAGCCGGGATTTCAGAAGACAGAAACCGAATCCGGTCTGGCCCTTCAGCGGCCCCCGGACGAAAACAAGCCGCGCCGTCATAGGCCAGTCCTAAAATTTTAAGGTCTGGAAAATCGGCCTCTGGACGATTCAAGCCCGCCCAGCGAAGGGTTCCCTTTGCTGCGAGGTTCTGTTTTACTTCGCCTTCAAAAAGCGGCATACGACACCCTCCCCTTTTCATTATACCATTTGAATTTTGGCACGAAAAAACGAAGGGGTCTCGGAGAAAACAAACTTCGGATGATTTTTAGGGGAAATCCGGTGGAGATAGGGACAGGTTTTACAAAATACCAATGCCCCGTTTACCAAAAGAAAACGCGTCAATTGCAGCAACAATAAACACAATATTATTAAACACCCAGGATTTGGCGGAATAATTGGCGGTCATATACGCGAAGACCGCGACAACGATATACAGAAAACCTCTCATATATTCCCGAACATATAACTGACCCAAACCTGCAAAAATCAATGAAAACACGCCCGCAACAATTCCCCGCTTTAACCCTTTGGGTTGAGGGCACGCAAGGAAAAAAATGCAAATGAATACCACCACAAGCCATTTCCAGGCCAAAGGCATGAGTTGAGGCAGCTTCAAAAAAAAGATTGAAAAGGCGATCACCACAGCGACCCTGTGCCAGGGCGGCCTCACAAAGGATTTAAACATGCTTTCCCTTCTTAAGCCGTCTTTCCGCTAAAGATTCTGCGGCCTTCGCGGTGGAGATCGATTCTGTTTTGGACAAGGCAAAAACCATCTTCATGCGGTCATAAATTTTTGCAATCTTTTCATAGGCACGCGGCTGATCATAACCCGATAACTCTTCTGCGATATTAATCAATCCTCCCGCATTTAAAACATAGTCCGGCGCATACAGAATATCACGGCTGCTAAGTTCATCAACCACGCTCATCTCTTTCAGTTGATTGTTGGCCGCACCGGCAATAATTCTGCAGGCAAAACTTTTAATACTTCTCGAATTAATGATCCCGCCCAAGGCACAAGGCGCAAAAATATCACACTCGGCCCGGTAGACCTCATGCCCGTGAATGGGGTCCGCGCCGTAAAGACGAATCGCATGGGCGACCCGCTCCGGATCCATATCTGAAACGTAAAGCGACGCCCCTGCTTCGTGAAGCAGTTTGGCCAGGGCGCTTCCCACCTTTCCCATCCCCTGAATCGCGACCCGTTTCCCGGTGAATGAAGCGTTTCCGTACACTTCTTCGAGGCAGGCTTTCATCCCGCAAAAAACACCATAGGCTGTGGCTGGCGAGGGATCCCCGCTGCCGCCTTTTTCGAGGGAAAATCCGGAGACATGGGGTGTGCTTTCCCGGATCACTTCAATGTCTCCAAGCGAAATGCCGACATCTTCAGCGACAATATAACGGCCATTCAAAGAATCGATCTGTTTCGCAAAAGCGTCCAAGAGCGCTCTCGATTTATTTTTCCGGGGATCGCCCCAAATCACGCTTTTCCCGCCACCCAGCGGCAAATCACTCACAGCCGCCTTGTAAGTCATGGCCCTCGAAAGTCTCAAGACATCGGATAAGGCCTCATTAAAAGAAGCATAGGGCCACATTCGACATCCACCCAATGCCGGGCCCAAGCTTGTATTATGTATGGCAATGAGGGCCTGAAGCCCGGATGAGGCGTCTGAGCAAACCACGAGCTGCTCGTGTCCCTCCGCTTTAATCTGATCAAATAAATTCGTCATTTTTATCTCACCCTGTCTGGGATTAGAAAACATACATGGCCAAAGGCATCGGGCATCATATCACATCAAAGACTTCAATCCGTTTTTTTTGAGTGAAGAGATCGGAAAAAGGATAGGAAACGATGCGGCACTTCCCCTGTCATTAAAGCAAATGTGTGCCTGTTGAATCAGGCTCTTTTTCCGCTTCAAGTTGAATCGCGGCATGTCCGATTTTAAATTGCTGGCAAAGCAGAAAGTTGATCTTTTTCAATAGCGGAGCCGTTTCACTAAGGGGCATGTTACGAATGGCCACATGCGCGGACAGGGCATACATCCCTGAAGTCAGCGTCCACACATGAACGTCGTGCATGTCACGGACTTCGTCGAAGACTTTAATCGCATCAATCACGTGGACTGGATCAATCTCTTTTGGCGTGGCTTCAAGTAGAATATCAATCGCATCCCGGATCAATCCAACAGCCCAATACAAAATAAGGACGGAAATCAATACGCCTAAAACCGGATCAATCCACAACCAGCCCGTCATTGCAATCAAGGCGGCACCCGCCACAACTCCCACGGAGGCAAAGGTGTCCCCGGCAAGATGAAGGATGGCCGAACTGGTATTAATATCCTTTCGATCTGCGCCTTTTAATAAAAAGACAGTTACAAGGTTGGTCACAAGCCCTATCACGGCCACAAACATCATCTCTGTCGTGGCAATCGACTCTGGGGCATAAAAACGCTGATACGCTTCGTAGAGAATCCAAAGGGTAATGATAAACAGGACAAAACCATTGAGCAGCGCGGCAAGGATTTCAAGACGATAGAAACCGAAAGATTTTTCAGCAGTGGCGGGCCGACTGGAAAATGTCATGGCCAGGAAACTGACAAGGAGGGCCAGGAGGTGCGTCAGCATGTGGCCAGCATCGGAAAGCAGGGCAAGGCTGTTTGTGAAAACGCCGCCTACAATCTCAAAAACCATCACAACTCCGGTTAAACCCATCGCCCAATAAAACTTACGCGAATCAATTGAACCGGTGTGTATGGAATGGGCATCGCCTAAGTGGCAAAGATCCAAGTCACAGCTGGGTGCATGAAGATGAAGGGTTTCTTCATTTTCGGAGTGCGTGTGCCCCATAGACTACCTTTTTTTAAACCAGATTCCCTTCATCCCTCTCCATGAGAAAAAAAGAACGCCCCCTAAAAGGACAAAGGTCACCACGAGTGTGAGCGACCGGGCTGAGTCATGGAATGTAACAGAAAAATAGAGAAGCACCACGAGCAAGCACTGGCCGATGAGTAAATCACCAAACCGTCTCCCTTTTTCCTTTTTGCTTAACACATTTGGCATCTGCCAGCCCCTTTCTTCATGAGTTTAATCAAACCTTTCGCGTGATTTGACCTCAAAGCCCTTTTTTTTTCATCTCTTCACGGTAAATTTTATCGTAAAGAATGTCCCAGTCAGCAGTTCCCTCGACAATTTTTCGGGTGTATGAACTTAGTTTCTTCTTTACGAGGTGGTGAACCGTTCCCTCCATCACCATCGCATCTGCAAAAGTGACTTTGATGGATTTTAAAATATCTTTACGGTTCCCCTTACATGTAATACCCGTATCTTTTTCAAGCGCATTTTGTACCAAATGGGACAGGTGGGTGATTTTTTCTTCACTTAATATCGACATGGGTTTCCTGCCTAGATAATAATATTTCGATCTCGGACCAACTGTTTTTTGATCATCAAAAAAAGCGCATGACGATCAATCTGCTCGCCCTTCATTTGGGCTTCATATTTCTTCATCATCTGCTCCACTTCCCGATTGAGATGATCCTCGACCTCAAGTTCCTTCGCAATCACTCCTGCAACCAAGGAAACAATCGCTTCTTTTTTTTGAACCGATTCGATTAAGTTTTGATCTAAAAGCACAGTGGCCAAACGTAAGGAAATCGCATCCACACGGGCTTTGGAAAGTCTCATGTGGCTAGAATAACAAAGGGCTAAAGGGCTGTCAATAAAGCGAAATATCTCTAAAATGCAACTTGATTTTTATGGAGAGGATTAAAAAACATTACCCTTTAATACACGGCTCATTCTACAAAGACGAAACAAAGACGCCCGTTAAGAAAGATCGATCAGAACGATTTCGGCATCCAGAAAATGTTCCAGAAAATGACCCGCCTTTTTCCCGGAAACCCGATACGATCCCTGGACAATGACTTTATCGCCTGGCCGTATTTTTTGAACCTGGAGACTAATCACCTCCAAAGAAGGTTTATCAGAAATGGTTCCAGCTCCATCTTCGATAAGGTGGATTTCAAGATAAGGCATTCCCAAACGTCCTCGCTTTAAAAAAATAGATTGAATCCGGCCCGATACAACAATCCGACGGCCATCGTATCGGTCTTCATTTTCCACAACCTCCCTGATTGAAACACTCAGGGGAAGCGCTTTAGGGCGGCTTTTAGCGAAAAGACCCGGCAAGGAGCCGGAGAGACTCAGGATCAAAAACACCACAGCCCATCTCGCGCCAGTACGCCCGAGGCCGGAATAAAACGCTCTTTTAAAAATGCGGGGGGCTTTGTTATAATCAAAAGACATCTTAAAATTCACTCACAAAAATAATGCGTGATCTGGACTGAGCCTACACCATATCTTTTGAGAGCACAATACGACACAAGGAGAACACTTTGAAAAAAAGACTGATTGTAAAGACAATACTGATAACCCTGGCCCTCGTCTCTCTCACTGGCATTTTCACACAAGGCAGCCAGGCAGAGTCTCCTCTTGAAAAGGGAGAACAACACTTTAAAACCCCTGAAGGACCGATGATTCCCGTATCACGAGAAGAAATCAAGGTTGAACTTTTCCTGATGAAAGAGAAAAAGAAAGACGATAAATTTCTTAAAGGACTTTTTAAAGAAGAGAAAATTGACCGCGTAATGATTCAATATTTCCGGGCAGGCAATCCGCCTAAAAATATCGTGCTGGGCAGACGCATTCCTGCCGATGTGGGGCGGATGATGATTGAACTTGCCATTCACTACAACAACGGCATCACCCATCTCGTACCCGAATTTCGCTTTTACGACCACTATGCCGCATTTGGGAACTCTTCTTTTGACATACAGGCACAGGTTCCCATCAGCACGGAAGATCTGAATAGATTACGTGACCCCTCGCTTTCCGATGAAGATTTTCATGTGCTTTTCCGTTCACTCACCGGAGAAGACAAAGGGGTCATCAGCTACATCGACTAACTCGGGAGCTTTTTAAGCCAGTCGATGATTTGAAGCACCTCATCTTCTTTTAAAAGTCCATCAAAAGGGGGCATGCCCCCCCGGCCCTTGATCACGGTTTCGACAAATTCTTCCGAGGAAGCATTTTTGACATAATCCAAGAGCTTGGGGGCGCTCATTCCACCGCCGCCCAATGCCCCGTGACAGCCGGAACACTTGACGTTAACGATTTTATTGCCCTGAAAAATTTGACCACCCACATCATCCGGAAACGGGTTTTCCTTTTTTTCACACCCTGTCACATTCAGCATTAAAAATACAGCCGCCACAGTGAATTTTAACAACACATTCCGGTTTTTTTTATCCATTCGTTACATCCTCTCTATTGAAAATAAAATGTGATTACGGCAATAACGCCGCAGGCACAACATACGTAATGTCACATCCCTTTGTTTCCAAAAGACTTTGATCCGGGGCATAGGCTGGCAGCTGATTCAGGCAGGCATCGACATTTTGAACCAATTGAATATAACGTTCACTCTCAATATTTCCAAAGTGGTATATAAAAACAGCTTCGGAAAGACCTTCCGGCAAATTCTTTATTTCGGGAAAAAACTGATCCTCCCCCCGATGCTGAGAGAGCCAGGCCTGAATATAACGGGCAGTCGATTTGTTGGTCGCAACCTCGGAAAATCTCACCCCTGCCCGATCGGCCGCAAGATCCACAAAACTAAACCCGCTGCCCCCTTCTCCGGCATCCAGGAGTTCTTTAAATTCTCCGATGGCATGGGTCACGCCACTTTCTGAAGCAATTTGCAGGACGGCCGATATTAGAAAATGTAAGCGCAGATCGACTCGGCCCGCTAAAACGACGACGTCATCCAGTCGAGGTTCCTGTTTCATTTTAGCCGTCCGTACCGGCCCTGTCAGCTGCTCAACACGCCAGCTTCCCAGGTAAATCCCCAAGGCTAAAATGGCGGCACGATTTTCAATAACGGGGTCTCCCCCACGATCCATCGCCATTTGGAACAGCTGGCTCGTAAAATAGGACAGAGACACCGTTTGGTCCGACGGCACTTCTTTTCCCATTTGGATGAGTGCAGCGTAATAATGCCGCATATCTTTCGGATTCCCCAAAAGTGCGACTTCATCCCGAATAAGCCTTACCCGGCTTTTCATTTTTTGAACCAACTGCGGCATGTTTGAAATCGGTTTTAAATGCACGTCAATTTGCCCTTTTTTGAGCGCTACGGCATCAACCGCCCCAAGCAAGGGCCCCCCTTCATTTTTTCCAAAAAGAAGGTCGAGTCCGATTTCAGCCAGGAAGCGTACGACGACTTCCGGCAAAAACAGATCGCCAATCGTCGCACGCGCCACCCGAAAACCAGATGTCGAGGGAAGAAGATTTAGACGGAAATTTAAATAATTTCCGACGATATTGTTTGGAATTTCCAGCGTCCCTTCCAGTTCAAATAATTCAGGAGAAATCACCGAGACAGCAGATGCCCTGGGAATAGAACGATGTCCCACCGTAAAAAGCGCATTTAAATCCGCTTCTGTTACGGAAAGGACATGTGCCTTTTCGGTATTTTCAAGTAAATCCTTGGCGACTTGTCTCGCAAAACGACCCGTTCGAACCGCATCACCTGTCCGGACAATTTGCGCATCAAACACAAGTGGCTTTTTCTCAAGCGCAAGAAAAACCATCACCAGAGGCATAAGAACAAAAACGATAAGACCGCTCCAGAGCAAGATCCGGATCACACGCTTCATTCTGTTACCCGAACGCGGGAAGCCAGCTCCAGCCATTCCATCATCTGGCGTATTTCACCTTCACTCAACATTTTATTATAGGCTGGCATAATGCCCGCCCGTCCATAGATGACCGCACTGGAGAACGCTTTGTACGATAGGGTGCGTCCCGATTTCACCAGAGGAGGCGCATGACGGCCTCCCTCGCCCAGCCACCCGTGGCAACCATGACACTTAATATCCATACGCATCTTCCCTTGATAAATTTTTCCACCGGGATGATCCGGGTAGGGCGTTTTCTTCTCCTGACAGCCTGCCTCCAAAAACAGGGTCAGCAAGAGAAGAGTCCCGATCACATTTCGAAGTCTCACAAAAATCATTGGCTTCATTTTACAGTTATGACTACCGGAAGAACAAGTGAGATCATCTCCTTGGGATAATCGCGCATTGCGTCCCCCATAGCGAGACCCGCCCAATTCACACGAAAAAACACCGATTCTAAAAAATGACTTGCGCGAAGGCTTTAAAAACGGCAAGATCTCAGGCGATGATTAACCTCGTTGCGGCATTCATTCACGAAGCCCGTCCACTCATTGAGCACCACCGCCTGTTCCCCTTAAAGGGAAAACATCCCTATCCTCTCTACGAAAATGATCAATTTATGCTTGTTCTTTCAGGAATGGGAAAACTCGCATCCGCCGCAGCCACGGCTTATCTCCAGGGACTGACCCTGAATCGAGGCGCTGTCGCATGGCTCAATTTCGGTCTGGCGGGGCATCAGTCTTTTGAGGTAGGCCAAGGTTTTATCGCGCATCGTATTTTAGATCAAGGTTCCGAGCAATGTTATTATCCGCCCCGTATTTTTCCATTTCCCTGCCCGACCAGCGACTTGATCACCGTGGAAAAACCGGAACGTCGCTACGAAATGCCCAGCGGGTATGACATGGAAGCCAGTGGTTTTTTCAAAACAGCGCTCCGCACCAGCACCCTTGAACTCATCCATTCTTACAAGGTCGTTTCAGACAACCCTCAGCATCCTATTGAGGTCGACACAAAAGCCTCCGTCATTCGTTTAATGTCCAGCCGCATTGAGGAGATGAATGCCGTGCTCTCAATATTACTCAAGGCCGTCAGTGATTACCGAAAAACATATGCCTCCAGTGACAATCTTGATCGCATCCTGGAGAAATGGCATTTTACCGCCACACAGCAAGCACAACTCACGGCCCTTCTCAAGCGTTGGCAAGCCCTCCATCGAAAGGGCCCCTTGTCTTCATTGCACCTTGAAGACTATTCGCAGGCCAGGGCCTTTTTGGCAGATCTGCTCCGGCGGCTCGACGCACACCAGCTCGTCATTGAAACATCTTCTGATTAAACACTCTTTTTAAATTGGGTCTTCTGTGGGCGCTTTAATCCCCAGAACTTTCATTTTTCGATAGAGATGGGTTCTTTCAATTTGCAGCGCTTCGGCAGTCAAGGGAATATTCCATTCATTCGCTTCCAATTCCCTCAATATATGTGCTTTTTCAAAAGAGCTTCTGGCTTCCTTAAGCGGTATCGACGCACCCGCATCCGTTTCATCTGTTTTTTGATCCGGAAATTCAGATGACTTCCCCCCAAAGTCGGGGGCCGCCTCCTTAATAAACTCTGGCAGGTCATGAGACGAAATAATCGGCGTGGGGGCCATAATCAACAATCGTTCGGCAATATTCTTCAATTCCCGCACATTCCCCGGCCACTCATAATGTTTCAACAAATCGAAGGCCTCGGCCGTCAAGCGTTTGGGCCTTATCCCCTGCTCCTCTGAAACTTCCTTGATAAAATAAGAAATGAGCAAGGAAATATCATCAATCCGTTCCCGCAAGGGCGGGGCATGCAAAGGAATAACATTCAAGCGGTAATAAAGGTCATCCCGAAAACGTCCGGCCTTGATTTCCGTTGGCAGGTCTTTGTTGGAAGCTGCAATGACCCGCACATCGACATGCACCCGTTCATGGCCGCCAACCCGCATAAACGCTTGTTCCTGTAATGCCCTTAACACTTTCGCCTGCGTCGCCAGAGTCATGTCGCCAATTTCATCCAGAAAAAGCGTCCCGCCGGAAGCCAGCTCGAACTGCCCTTTTTTCCGTTGAGCAGCCCCGGTAAAGGCCCCTTTTTCATAACCAAAGAGTTCGCTTTCGATCAGGTTTTCAGGGATGGCCGCACAATTGACCTCTAAAAACGCGGCGTTCCGTCTCGGACTCTCGGCATGGATCGTCCGTGCGATCAGCTCTTTTCCCGTCCCATTTTCACCCGAAATGAGCACCCGGCTATGAGAGGGCGCGGCGAGACGGATCTGCTCTTTCAAGCGGAGAATCGCACGGCTGGCCCCGACCATTTCATATTTCTTCGCGACCAAGCGTTTCAACGATCGGTTTTCTTCCTGTAGTCGAAACTCGTTTAAGGCATGTTTGACCATGAGCACGACTTTTTCAAGCGAGAGCGGTTTTTCAATATAATCGTACGCCCCCAGTTTAATGGATTTTACGGCAGTCTCAATGGAGCCGTGTCCTGACATCATAATCACAATCAAATCAGGAATGAAGGTCTTGAGACGCTGCAAGGTTTCAATGCCATCCGGCTCAGGCATCCAGATATCGAGCAAGACAAGTGCAGGCGGCTTGGCCTGCACCATTGGAATCACTTCCAGGCCACTTCCGGCCGTCTGGACCTCATACCCTTCATCGGCAAGAATGCCTGACAGTGTGGACAAAATGGCCGGTTCATCATCAACAATAAGAATCGTTTCAGACATGTGCTTCCTTATACAGAAAATTCAATGGTGACACTCGTTCCTTTCGGATGTCTCGGAGCCACGCGAATTTGGGCATTATGGTCTGTGGCAATACGATTGACAATCGCCAAACCCAATCCAGTCCCGGTTTTTGAACGTGAAAAATAGGGAAGAAACAGCTTGTCCAGATCTTCAGGAGCAATTCCGATCCCCTCGTCGGCCACTTCAACCCGAACCTTTTTTTGAATCGGGTCACAGCTTGTCCCTAAAAAGAGGGTTCCATGTCCCTGCATGGCCTCAACCGCGTTTTCAAACAGGTTTAAAAAAAGACGTTTAATCTGGCCGCGATCCAAATTCATTGCAGGGACTGTCGGGTCCAGATTTGCCTGAATCTTAATGTCCCTATGTCCGGATTGATAAAGAGAAATCACCTCTTTTAAAATCGGCGAAATTTCCTGCAATATGCACCGGGGCGGCGGCATTCGGGCAAAATCGGAAAACTCATCCACAAGGGTTTTCAGCCCATGCACCTCGTTAATGACAATTTGCGTCGATTCGTCGAAGATCCGGTCAAAATCTTTTGAACCTTCAAAATATTTTTTACGAAGTCGTTCCGTCGAAAGCTGAATCGGGGTAAGGGGATTTCGGATTTCATGCGCAATACGACGCGCGACCTCTTGCCAGGTCGCCAGTTTTTGGGCACGGATCAACTCCGTTAAGTCATCAAAAACAATCACATACCCCAAAAAATGCCGTTCTGATCCATGCAACACTGAAAGCACCATCCGCAAATTTGAAAACTTTTTCTGAATCTCCAGAACCACTTCCTCTTCAAGAGACTCTTTGCCGCTTTCCTGAATATTTTGAAGCGGCCGTGTCAGCGCCTTCATGCCCCGTTTTGAAAAAAAATCGATATAATCCGCTTGTATGGCTTCTTCGGCTTTCACTTCTAAAATGCGCTCTGCAGAAGGATTAAACGTCGTAATGATTCCTTTTT
Organism: Nitrospirota bacterium; assembly: GCA_029261215.1. Classification (GTDB taxonomy): domain Bacteria; phylum Nitrospirota; class Nitrospiria; order SBBL01; family JAADHI01; genus JAADHI01. The sequence continues at coordinate 37,358 of JAJDBT010000088.1, forward strand.
CATTCACAGAAATCACACCTGCTGCGATATTGGTTAAAACACCCTCTAATTCTCTGTTTGAAGCCACCAGAGAATGCGTCGCTTCAACCACCTTTTTTTGCCCCTCTTTCAGGTCGGTGGTCATTTTATTAAAAGAATCCACCAAAACGCCCAGCTCATCAGTCGCACGCACATCAATCTGAAAGTTCAAATCGCCCTGGGCAATGGCCTGTGTCCCTTCCGCCAATTTTTGAATCGGGACGGTAATGTTTTTCGCCAGGTACAAACCAAACCAGGTCGCGGAAAAAATAATCAGAAACACAATAATTAAAAAGGAAAGAATGTAGCTCCCTTTGATCGGGTTTTTAAAGGCCTTAAGCTGTTTGTATTCCTCGACTGATTTTTTAATCCCTTCCATTTTTCCGACCAGAAGAGACGGGATCATATGATCCACCACCAGAATCACATCCCCCCGATTCCGTTTTTTGAGTGCCAGGATCCCCCTCACCAAGTCCCCTTGAGGAGTGGATTGGATGGAAATCACAGGTTTCAGGCCCTTTGCTCCTGGGCTTTGCTCACTTTTTTCCAAAGCCAGCCTCAAGGTTTCTTCACTTGGCCGCTCGAAATCGTGAACTGGTTCGGGGCCGTCCTCGATGGTTTCAGCCATCGGTTGTAACTGGGAAGTAAAAAGATAAATATTATGGAGCCGGTGCTCTTCTTTTCGGTCTTGCAGGTAGTCTGTTAATCCCGCATTTGAGCCCCTCAACAGCCTGCTGCTTAACAGCCGTTTTCCAATTTGATCGGCGACGGCGGCGACATCCTCTTCCGTTTCCTGATAATAGTCCTGCGCCACTTCAAGCGACTGATCGAGCGATTTTTCGACCTGTATCGAAAACCAGTTTTCAATACTGCTCGTCAGCAAACCGCTCGCAACAACAAACAACAAAATAGAAGGAATCATGGAAAGGCCAATGAGACCTGCAATCAGCTTGCTCCTCAAACTCGACTTATTGGGTTCCAGCCTGCGCTCGAAATAAAGCTTGATCAGGTTTCTCGAAAGCAGCAAGACGAGCAGGATCGCCAGCGTGATATTCAGGTTGACCATGGTGACCACCAGAATATTCGTCGAAAAAAGCGAAGGACGATCTATGCCTTGAAAGATCAGCAGGGTCAATGAAACCGACAGCGTCAGAAAAAGTGCGGTAATCCAGACAGGGCGAAATGTCGCCTGGCCCCGGATTTTCTTTTTTTGCCCATCGGAATGCGGTTGAAGCGAGGTTTCCAAATGAATTTTACCCTTCCTTCATCATCAAAATAGAACAGGCAAAAACTATTTTCCACCAGAGAAGGAGATCGGCGGGGAGTTTGCCCAAGGCGTATCAATTTCAAGAAAAGGGATAAAAAAGAGGAAATAGTCCAGATAGAACGGGGGTTTTGCCGCCTGCATTTGTGACTGCACACTCACAAAATAACGTTCTCCTTTTTTTAGCGGCGCGAGTGCAGCAATGCGCACATGATTCACCTGAGTCACCATTTCCTTCATGGCTTTAAATTCATTGAACTGCTTTTCAAGCGAAGTGCCATTACTCGATTCTGTTACCGCGTAAATCTTTTTTAAGGTGTCGTACTTCACTGTATAACGGATGGTTTTGGAAAGAATTTCTTCATCAAACCAGTTTTTTTCTTTTCTTTTGAGTACAAGGTAATAATAAAAGTGCTTGGGAATCCCGTTTTGAATATCGTCAATGATTTCCTTTCGAAAACCACCCGTGAGTTTGGCCGAGACATACACCTCCTGATCAACAGTCTCCACCGTGACATTTTCAATCCGTTCGCCTTTCGCCTGCGCTTCGGAGAGCGAGGCAAAGAGGGAAGCAACACACAGTAGCAAAACAAACAAACCATGCTTCAAAATACCGCCATACTTTAGAGATTTTTTTAAAATATCAACCGTCCGTAACCTGATCATCCACCCCGAACGAAGGGAGGAAAGTAAATATAACGCTTCTCCCGAACGCAGAGAGCAAACTTGTGGCATTTTAGCATTAATCAAAAGTGTAGTCCATGTAGGTTCCGCTTGTGAAAAAAAGGATAGAACCGGCGTTTTGAAGTGTGTGCATTCAGATCGACCGACCCATTTTGCTATCTGTCCACCGATAAATGGAGGCATTTAACGGTGGATTTTTCACAACTTTAGGCCCTAAAACGCTCCTTCTCTCCTGATGCACGCAAAAACGATAAAGGCCAAGCGCATCGGGCCTTCACTTGTTTCCGAATTTCGGGAAGTTTTCTTTTTTCCGGAAAACATAAACCGCTTCTATCACGTTTTTTTATGATAAACCTTTTTAATTTACAAACTTCAAAACAAGCCCTCACTCTCCCTTAACTTGGGCCCTAAACTTGCTCTTACCTTAAAACGGGACAAGACCCATTGACCTGTCTTGAGACTGGAATGATCCGAGTGATATCACGGGAAACAGCAGGAATCTGATGTTCCCAAAACAAAAACACCCTTTATAAAAGAACCAGACACTTCGCCCGACAAAACCGCTTCTACCGCAGGATTTCTAGCTGCTGGGGAAAGCCGAACGCCAGGAACCAAGGAGGACATCATGTGGGAAAAAGTAAGCACTCATATTAAAATGGATCAAAAAGCACTTCTGCTGAATCAACAACAGCAAGACAATGCACATCAATACGGCTTAAGTCTGGGACTTCGTCCTGACGCCAACAAACTCACGGATCGGCTAAACGGCGCTGCGCTTTGCCGTTTCCTCGAAAGATACGCGCCTGCGGCCACCGCCGCGAAACACCTGTTTCCACACGTGCATACAATGCTGCCTGACCCGACTTGCGCATTCGTCCTGACAGACGCAGAAGGACGCATTATCCACCTCTTCTCGTCCCCGGAACTAATGGCCCGCTGTGCAGAAAAGGGGATCCTCCCCGGAACCTCTCTTTCAGAGGAGGCCTGCGGCATCAATGCGGTTTCCGTGGCACTTCAGAATCGAAAGGCAAGCATCGTCAAAGGAAAACAACATTTCACCCACCTTTTTCACGACTGGTACTGCATTGCCGCGCCCATCTTTGACACAAAAGAAAGACTCATGGGCTGCATCGATTTTTCAAGCGGCCATAAAGGGGACCTCGACGAGAAGCTGCCATTCGTCACGATGCTGGCTGAAAAATTT
>JAJDBT010000089.1 GCA_029261215.1 Nitrospirota bacterium
GACTTTCCCCTGGTTTGTTACGGTGGAGATCATATTGACTGAGGTCCGTTTCGCCGATAAGCGAATGACTGGCGTCTTCCCTTTAGGTGCGTAGCTTCTCCCATGCTGACTATCACTGCGTATCCCGGTTTCATCGCCCCAGTGGATCTCGCACCCTTCCTGTTTGGCCTTTTGCGCAATTTCCTCGTACTCCTCTTTCAGCCACTTCTGTACCGCTGCGGGTCGTTGTTCGTAAGCCTGCTTCAAAGGCTTCTGTGGGGTGAAGCCCCAACGCATGAGGTATTCTCCGACTGTTCGAATCGGCATCCTAAGACCAAACTCAGATCGAATAATCTCCTGTACTGCCTGACGTGTCCACAAGGCAAAGGTGAGTTTCAACTGATCCGGCGTGTTGTCCATGATCAATGTCTGAATCTTTAATTCCTGAGAAATATCAAGGCTGCGCTGTGCCCCCTCACGTCTCCCGCGTTTTTGGATTATCAGCCCTTTTTCGCCTTCAGCCTGATATCTTTTCCACCATTTCCAAACCGTATCTTTATGAACGCCGACAATCGGTCCAATATCTTTAAAGGTTTTCCCCTGCTTGCGGAGCCGAATCGATTGCTTCCGTAACTGTTCTTGTGTCTCTGTTGTAAATTTTCTCGCGTCTTCTTTTTTCATTCATCCACTATACCAAAATTAACTCGCTTTATCGCCTTATTTAATTGCCAAGTTAATAGAAGTCACAGCAAGCCCTATGCCATGTTGTTTCAGTTCTGATTGGCCTGTTTTTGGGGTGCGCCGTCTTATCTGAATTGGATAAAAGATAAGGTTTTTTGATGAAATTTGCAGGTTTGCTTCAATTTAAAGCAGAGGAGTTATTGATAACCTTACCTATCACTTCGATTGGATCTAGGCAGCGGCGGGGCATTTAACGCGGGGGATATCCCCCATACTGGGGGATATCCCTAATAAATATGTGGTTTTAGATTGGCCTTAATCATAGACTGAAGAAAATTGTCTTGCCGTCGTACTTGGTTTTGCCCAACGGCACGGATCGTTTCCTTTAATTGTTTTAAGATGATTGGTTTTATGAAGAGGGCTGAAGCGCCAAGCCGTTTCGTCCGATCTATATTCTCGACTGTGTCCTGCGCGGTCATAACGATTACAGCAACCTCCGGAGCAAATTCCCGGATCTCCTCTAACAGGTCAAGTCCGTTACAATCCGGCAACCCGATGTCCAGCAGGATGATTTCCACTGAACGGGCTTTTAGTATTTTTCTGGCTTCTTCACCGTTTGATGCCTCTATCGTTTTATAACCCGCTTTATGTAAACTAAAGGCCATTACTTTTTTGAGAATCGCTTCGTCTTCGATAATTAAGATCTGCTGATTCGATGAAATAAGGTTTGTATGATTACAATCCATAATAGCTTAGAAAACGCAAATAATGTGCCGCGTTAAATATGCAGAGAAAAAATCAAGACAAGCTTGAGGGAATCAAGCAGGGGGGCGGATCTTTTATTATTCTAGCCGATAACGCAGGGTGTCCCGAGATAAACCAAGGAGCTTTGCGGAGCGGGTGATATTCCATGAAGTCTGATGAAGTGCCTTTAATACAAGATTCCGTTCAACCGCTCCAAGAGAAATGCCTTCCGATGTAAGATCTTCCTGCAACAAGTGTTCGGGCCTGAGGGATTTTTCTGGGTTCAAGACAGCGAGGCTTGGACTTAAAGTCAATTGCTCTGCCCCAATTATATTTTCTTTAGAAAGAAATCACTGTTTGTTCGACCGTATTTCTGAGTTTCCGTACGTTTCCGGAACAGGATAAGCGAAGGTTTTCGGATTCGGGACTGAAAGACCTGTCTTTTTTTCGATAACGGTTGCTGCGCATATTCGAAAAATGGCGCGCCAGCGGAAGAATATCTTCCCCGCGTTTTTGGAGGGGCGACAGGGGCAGATGGGTAATCCTCAGCCTAAAAAAAGGTCGACTCGAAACTTTTCATGTCTCCGATCTCGTCGAGGAACCGCGTGCCTTTATTCACTGCCTCAAACAGTCCATTTTTTTTTGGCATCTGTAAGGGCACCGCGGTCGTAACCGAAAAGTTCCGCTTCCATAGGTTACTTGAAGTAGCCGCACAATTTATTTCAAGACATGGCTCCTCTTTTCTTGGGCCGTTGTAATGCAGGGCACGTGCACCTAAATCTTTCCCGCTGCCGCTTCCCCCTGTAACAAGAACGGCAGTCGGATCGAGATCCTCCACCAGAAAACCGGATTGGACAACTTGTGAGATCTGATCTTTTAAAGAACGCATCTGGTCGATTCACCAATAAAAAGGGTTCTGTCGCAAATGTGCACCCTTGAAAATCATCGCCATTTTTTCGCTCCCTCATGAATAACGTTGCTCATAGAGGGGTCGTCTCAGAAAACGGAAAAAATCGTACGCTAAGACCTGGAGAGCTACCAGAAAGAACCCCTCTTTCATGCTACCGCTTCCCTCTCCTATTTTTTATTTAATGTCTCAATATTCTCCCGAACAGTCTTCGTATTCGGGTGATCTTTTCCTAATCGAGTTTCAAAAATATTGAGCGCCTTGGTGTAAAAATCAATGGCTTTGTCGTACTCGCCTAATGTATTTAAAAGGATTCCCAAATCATTGAGATAAAGACTTTCATCGGGTGCCAGAGCGACCGCTTGTTCATAGTAAGGGTAAGGCTCCGCGATAATTCAGTTACAGTCTTCTGATGTTCGCCAGTTCAAAGGCATCTGCCGCCGCTGATTTTTGGGTCTCGGTGACTCTCCCAATATCTCCCGCCGAGACCGGGTCTCAATAAAAAAGCAGGTACACCCAAGTTCGGATGTACCTGCTTAGGCTGATGCGGTTTCAATGAACCCAGTTAATCTCGCTCGGTTTCGGTGGGATCATCGTTGAAGAGGCCCCCTCCGCCGTCGTCATTATGGTTGTCCCCTCGGTGCTCCTCGACCTCGGCAATATCGTCATTATCGTCATCGTCAAAAAGATCGATATTCTTGATAATATCGCAGGCCAGGGTCTGGGAATGATTCTGTGGCGTGGCACAGGTTTCTAGAGCCGCGAAACTCCCATCTCCAAAACCGGTTGCCGTGACATCGGCATAG
>JAJDBT010000090.1 GCA_029261215.1 Nitrospirota bacterium
CTGTCCTTAAAAACAATTTTTTCCGCCTTCAAAAGATCCAGGGGAAAAAATTGATTGAGATGTTCAACCGGCGAAATGACATCGAATCGTCCGGGGCCTTGCGGGGGTCTGTGACTGAACGCATCAACCAAGGCACTGCGGCCGCTGACCGGCTTCCTTTAAATTTCGGCCACCTTTAGTCTTTGATCTTGAGGGGTCGGGGAGGGGGCTTTGTTTTGACAATTTTGGGGTTTTTGACTAGAGTTTCTGATCTATTCACGGGATCAATCAAAAAGAAAGGCACAACCCACATGAAAAAAAGCGAATTGATTGAGAAAATTTCAAAAGCGGTTTCTAAAAACACCAAAACGGAGGTGAGTAAAAAGCTGGTGGATGCGGTGATCTTGGAGACCTTTACGACGATTGGCAAGACGGTTAAAAAAGAAGGCAAACAGGGCATTCCCGGATTTGGTACTTTTACGCTCACAAAACGGGCGGCACGACAGGGTCGCAACCCAAAGACGGGTGAGACGATCAAGCTCAAGGCTTCAAAGTCAATTCGCTTTAAACCGTCCACGGTCTTGAAAGGGTCTTTGTAGGGAAGTGGTGGCCTGAAAGGGGTGGAAGCCGGTGTGTGCAATGGCCGCGCCCTCATGATGCGCGTTCACGGCCATTGACAGACCGGACGATTTTGTTTTTTCAGGCGGCTTGTTGATGACATTGTCCCCGTCCTTTTTTTGAGGGGGTCAATGTTGTTTTTTTTGTGGGGGAGTCCTGGCTCCTGTGTGCGACGATGACTTGTAATTATATAAAAGCTTTGGATCTTGTCCGGGACGGTCATTGGGATGACTCTCATGAGATGGTTCAAGCCTGTACCGATCCGCTTTCCTTTCTCATTCATGCCTATCTGCATCGTATCGAGGGGGATTTTGAAAACGCGAATTTCTGGTATCAGCGGGCAGGGGAGGATATGCGCCCGAATAGTCTGGCAGACGAACTCAGTCGTTTGTATGCCTTGGCGAAGGCGGTTTGACCCGAAGGGGTCGTAAGCCCTTTAAAAAATAGGGGAGGGGGATGAGTTGGGAAATCAACCCGTCACTAATGCATTCATTGAAATTTTTTCTTTGCCCTTCTGTAAAATCAGGTCATATCCGCATTCCTTGGCGATTCCTATAAAATTACTGACTTTCATATCTTTCTGTTTGCCAGACCTGATTTTTTGAATTACGGTAGGAGACAAACCGACCTCTTTAGCCAGCTCTCTAACGGATTGATTATCCTCTTCCATTAATGCACAAATAAGCTCGGACAACAAAAATTCTCTATAGCCTGCATCGAATTCTTTTTTGAAACCCTTATCCTGCATTAAGCGGTCATAGGTTGATAATGGCTTATTCTTGTTCATAATATTCTCCCTTCTCAACTCGTTCTGTATAACTGTTCATCCGCTGTAATGCCTTGTCTTTTTCGGGTGGGGGCAATTTATCTTGCCGTTTCACAAAGGCATTTGTGACAATCACTTTGCCACCCTTAAAGAAAAAACATAAGAAACGGTCAGGCTGTGGTTTGAATGCATATATTTTATCGCCCTCGTTCCTGAATTTGGTTTTATCATTAATCTTGCCAGAATCGCCTATACGTTTCACCAAATGTAGGAATTTTTGTTTCTGGACGCTATTTAGCTCTTCAAAATAGGTAAAAGAATCGCTATTCCCATCTTCATCATAGAACCATTCAACGACAAATTTCTCTCCTGAATAGATTACATATTCGTTCATATCGTACCACTTTAGTTGCACATGCGCAAGAGTGTTCTTTCACTCAGAAGTGTATAGCCTAATCCTCTGTTATTTCCTATAAGAATTTACCTCTTGAATATTCACTGGATACTCCCCAGATTCACTGACAAATAGGGTGGCGGGTGTTTTTGGAAGGAAACAGGCCGATATTTCCAGTTGAAATATCTACTGACACGCTGAAATTTAGAGTGTAGTCTATCCGTCATGAAGATAGGCGTTTACATTCGAGTGTCAGCACACGACCAAAAATCCGATAGCCAGAAGGCGGAAATATCAACGTGGCTCAAGGCTCAGGGGCATAAGCCCAAAAAGGTGCAAAGGTTTGAGGATAAAGAAACAGGCGCGAACCTAAGCCGCGGCGGGTTTAATGAACTTGAAAAGGCTATCTTTGCCGGGAGTGTGAATACGGTTGTTGTTTGGAAGCTCGACAGAATAGCCCGCTCTATGCGTGATGGTATCAACGTCCTTTCAGAATGGTGTGAGTCCGGTGTACGTGTGGTGTCTGTGACGCAACAGATTGACCTTGCTGGCACTGTAGGGCATCTTGTCGCGGGTGTACTCTTTGCGATAGCTGAAATCGAATTGCAGCACTCTAAAGAACGACAAGCCGCAGGAATTGCCATTGCTAAATCCAAGGGAACGTACAAAGGCAGAAAAAAAGGCACGACCAAGGTAAAGCCAGAACGTGCCAGAGAATTAAAATCACAGGGACTAAAGGAAAAAGAAATCGCCAGTGCTCTGGGTGTTACAGAACGGACGGTGTTTCGGTATTTGGGGAAAGATGTTGTACTCTGTTCGTAATGGGAATACTTATGACTGGGAACTGCCCAAATCGGACGTCGAATAACCACCAATAAAGACTGGCTGTGGAGTCAGTGTTGATTTTTAAAGGACATAATGAACGTTTACTTTTCAGATTATTTTGAAGTGACTACGGAAGATCTTGAAGAGTTTGGGGCTTTCAATGTCTCCCTAATTAATGACCTTCCAGTCTTCATAGATCCCTTTCTCTTGTTTAATAGTGATAATAAAGAGTATCAGGAATTACACCTTGAAATAATTCGCTACATTACCTTCTTAAGAGAAATGTCTGAAGGTGGGCAGATATCAGAAGGGTTGCTACGTCATTGGTTTCTTTTTCCAGAGGTTAAGCAAAACTGGTTAGGGTACAGCAAGGTGGGAAATAGCGGTGCTGGACTTGGTCCTCAATTTGCCAGTGCTCTCAACAACAATCTAAGTACGATATTTAACGATTTTGGATCTGAGGAAATAACCAAGAGCAGCCATCTTGAAAAATTATGCCTTATAAAAGATGGTGTAGGCAAAGACAACATAAGTGACTTTACTACGAACCTTATTAAGGGATACTTATGTCAATATACCCAAGAATTTGCCTCTCAATATCTTGATCCAAGTCGTACAAAACTTGTTAATGTTAGACACGCAAGCTTTAACTATAACAGCCGAGGATGGGTAAGTAAGAAATACACATTACCTTACATTGATGATGATTTCATTCTTCTGACGCCAAAAGATATCTTAACTAAAGATGAAGCATGGATAAACAAGCATGACATAATTGGTGATTTTGACGAAATAGCTGAATCGATTACAAATATCGAATTAAGAGCTCAAATCAACGATTATCTTCTCCGACAAATACCGACTAAAGCAAGTCGGAGTGAAGTAAATGAAGCAATTTCTAGAACATTAAGGAAGTTTCCCCTGCTTATCGATCATTACATTCGTTACAAGGAAGATCATGGTGAGGAAGCGGTGGCATTGAGCGTGCAAAAAATAGAAGAAATCGAAGTTGTTTTTATTCAGCAGGTTTCTAATCTAGTCGAAATGCTAAGAGCGCAAAATGTTTTTTACTCTCAAAAAGGAGATACTTTCGAGGAAGCATACCAGCGAGTTATGTTCTTAAAACAGGTTATTGAAAATAATGATGGCTACCGTCTGTTTTATATAAAAGGGGAGCCAGTTAAAAGAGAATCTGATTTGCAGCTAATGTTTCGTCTTACTTGGTACGCATCACAAGATGATGTCAATGCTGAAGTTAACAACGGGAGAGGTCCTGTTGACTACAAAATATCAAGGGGGGCAAAAGATTCTACGCTTGTAGAATTTAAGCTTGCTAGTAATAGTAAGTTACGGCGTAATTTGGAAAAACAGGTAGGAGTCTATGAGGCGGCGAACCAAACAAAGAAATCTATAAAAGTAATCCTCTTTTTTTCTGATTCAGAACGAGAAAAAACCCTAAAAATTATGAAAGAGCTTGGTCTAAAAGAAGGAAAAGAGCTTGTTCTTATTGATGCGCAACACACTAACAAACCATCGGGTTCAAATGCCTAAATCAAAAAAAATATGAATAATAAGACGTTTGTATTTCGTGCGCTGGGTGCTATTGCTGACGTCCGCTTTCTACTGAAATTAGCCTCGGAATAACTAACCACTTCCCCTGTCAAAAGGGTTCCCTTTTGGT
>JAJDBT010000010.1 GCA_029261215.1 Nitrospirota bacterium
TCTTGGCTGCTTCCAAATACGGATGCAGCCTGATCCAGTAATTGTTTCTTCCAATCCTGAATTTGATTTGGGTGGATGTCAAACTGTTCTGCAAGCTCCGCTAAGGTCTTGTCGCCTTTAATGGCGGCCAACGCGACTTTGGCTTTGAATGCGGGCAAATGGTTTCTTCGTTTTCGACTCATTTTCTTTCTCCTGGGGTTGTCTAAAATACCTCAGGTTTTTCACTTACGCCACTGTCTCATTTTCGGGGTCCACTTCTACCGGTCAAACCAAGTAGGACCACCTCTATTCCAGGAAGCACTTCAGAATAAAAACAGTTTGAACGATTCTTGAGAAATTGTGGAATAGTCTATCGTTATGAGGATAAATGCTCTTTAACTCAATCAACTATTTTATTTTTTTATTCGCAGTATATCTTGCATATATTCTTCTTCCGCACCGTAAACAGAACATTTTACTTCTAATTGCCAGCTATTTCTTCTATTCATGCTGGGATATTAGATTCTTGTTTTTGATCGTATTATCGACAGTTGTTGATTTTTCTTGTGGCCGAATTATTCACAACGGTGTAATGAGGAAGAAGGAGCGCACTATCGCTTCATTATGGATTATTTCATCGTCTTTTTTCTTCGTTGTTGTTCAATGGAAATATTTTGATTTTAAAACACAGAATTTTACCGTTGCATTGAAAGTATTATTGTCATGGAAATTGGGTTGGCTTATTTTCTTGAGTATTTGTATGCTAGTCGTTATTGCTAACCTACTGCATTCCTTATTGCCCAGGTTAGACGACAATAGAAGACGATCAATTTTCTTGGCAATTAGTGTGGTTGCTAACTTAGTAATTTTAGGTTTTTTTAAATATTTCAATTTTTTTATCGAAAACATTGAAACACTAATACAGACTTTTAATATGAATCCTTTAAATTTCCGTTTAGACGTAATTCTTCCTGTTGGAATTTCGTTTTACACATTTCAAACGATGAGCTACACAATAGATATCTATCGCAGAAAACTCAAACCAGCCGATAATTTTTTAGATTTTGCATTATATGTTGCATATTTTCCTCAACTTGTAGCGGGCCCCATTGAACGGGCAGTTAATCTACTTCCTATAATTTCGACTAGGCGCAACATTTCAATAAATCAAATATTAGAAGGTTTTCACCTCATTTTTTACGGTCTTTTCAAAAAAGTTGTAATTGCAGATGGTGTCGCTAGGACAGTCAATCAAATTTATGGTTCCACTGGTCAAACTAGTTGGCTTGAGGTGATTGCGGGGACTATACTATTTGCGGTTCAGATTTACTGTGATTTCTCAGGATATTCTGATATAGCAAGAGGAACATCGAAATTATTTGGAATCAATCTAATGGTTAATTTTAAATCCCCATATTTCTCTCAAAATCCACGTGAGTTTTGGTCCCGCTGGCACATTAGTTTATCAACTTGGCTAAGCGATTACCTATATATCCCATTGGGCGGCAACCGCAAAGGAACAAGAAAAACTTGCAGGAATCTTATTCTTACCATGTTGCTTGGAGGTTTATGGCACGGCGCTGCATGGAATTTCGTAATATGGGGCTTCTATCATGGGACTATTCTCTATATTCATAGGATAATAACCTCTATGAATAAATTTGCTGAAATTCCCTCTAATGGTTTTACAGTTTTCTTTAAAATAGCATTCTTTTTTGGATTAACGCTCTATGGCTGGTTGCTGTTCCGTGCACCTTCTTTTGCTAAAATTGTAACTTTATCTTCAAGTCTAATTCTTGATTTTGGAAATTTGAATTTCAGCGCTTCTCTACCTAGGGCTGCCGCTTTATTCGGATTGCCATTTTTTTTATTCATAGAATTTATGGAGTATTTAAAGAGGGACGAGAAATTCTATGTGCATTTACCAGTTCCAATTTGGACAGGTATATATGCGTCCATGTTATTTTGCCTTGCCATGGGAATGAGTACTGAGTCAACTCAATTTATTTATTTTCAATTCTAATTTTGATATGAAGCCTCCCCAGAAAAACCACAGATATTTTTCTATTGCCATTTGGATATTCATTTACCTAATTGTAATTGATGCTGCAGTAAACATTATTTTTCATTATCCAGACAGTCCGCATACGCAACCTTCTACAATTCAAGGATATTTTGATTATGGTCGCTCTGTTGAGGGCAAGCTGGCAATGATGACTCGGAAAAGCGGTGAGGAATCGTCTCCAAGAGTGAGAGGCGGTTGGCTGAATAGTGATAGATATAATTCATTACCGAATAAAACTACAAAACCTGATGAAGTTCTCGTTGCCTTGTACGGAATGTCCCATACGAAGCAGCTCTGGAAATCGATATCCAAAACGGATAAACGATATTTAATCCGAGGATTTATGGCCGCTGGTGCAACGCCAAACTGGTCTTATGCTGCTTATGAATTCGATAAGGGTAGACATCAATCTGATGTCGCGATACTAGGAATAATGACCGATGGGATTCCACTTGTTACATCAACTACGGGCATAACCGCATACTTTGATATAAATTACCCCTACACATTTCCCCGTTATAGGGTAATAAATAAGGAACTCATTGCATCCTATCCACCCTTTTTAGATGAAAAAGGTTACTTAGAGTACTTCAATGACCAGTCAAAATGGAGTGAATATCGTTCATGGTTAGAAAAGAATGACAAATACTACGATCCCATATTATTCAAAAGGTCGATGATCGATCATTCTGCATTTATCAGATTACTGCGACGAGGATATTCAGAAAGAGAAAGGCAAAAAATTATTAGTACTATAAGCACTAATGCCAACTTTGTTGAAGACAGCGAAGAAATCGTTACTCTTAGAGCTATCGTGAAGGCTTTTGCTGAGTCAGCACGAGAAGAAAATATCATTCCGATAATATACATCGTCAATACTAAAGGACAGGGGGATTACCTCTTTAGAGTTTTGAAGCCTGTGCTTGATGCGCACAATATTCCACATCTTAGCACACATATCATTTGTCCTCCGGACGATCCGAGGGTCTATATGGCTACAAACTCCCATTTTATTCCTTCAAAGGATATGGAGTTAGCAAGTGCAATGATGGAAATTATTGAAAAGGAACTCGGAAAAAATAAGAAGCACGATCATGAACTTTAAATCTTTTATCCCGCATGTAAACCTCATAACCCGCAGTATGTCCTGATGGGAGGTATAACTGAAAGTGGTGTTTGAAAGGGATTGAAAAAAAGCGGCGTATCTGGTTGATTTGAGATTGCGAAGAAATCAAACAACCTGAGAGGATACGCCACCATGAAGAATCATACAGTGATTGCACTAAAAGATCGAGAAACGATATCAGATCCATTGAGAGATTTACCTCCGAGTTGGAGCCCAGAAATTGATCCAGGAAGCCATCTCAGTAGAAGTAGAAGCCCTGTTGTCAGAATATGCAGGTCAAAAAACAGAAAGTGGCCATGCTGGAGTTGTCCTGAATGGATCACAGCCGGCAAGACCGATTCAGACGGGAATCGGACCTGTGACCGTCAAGATACCGAAGGTTCGGTCACGACTAGGAGAAGCCATTACCTTTCGATCAGCCTTAGTGCCACCCTATGTTCGGAAAACAGCCTCCCTGGAAGCAGGCATTCCCTGGTTATATCTAAAGGGTATCAGTAGCGGAGAGATGAATGAAGCACTAAATGTTCTGCTTGGCCCGGGCGCTTCAGGGTTGTCCGCGAGTACCGTTTCACGCTTGAAGCAAGTCTGGGCCGAGGAGTGTCAGAACTGGTGTGCGAAGGACCTCGGGAAAGATCGCTGGGTTTATATTTGGGCCGATGGCATCTACAGTGGCCTGAGAGGAGCGTCTGAAAAACTCTGTGCCTTGGTGATCATTGGTGTCAATCAACACGGTCAAAAGCATTTTTTGGCCATAGAAGACGGCGTCAGAGAATCCAGACAGAGCTGGCGTGAAGTCCTCTTGAAATTGAAATCTCGGGGCATGAACAATCCCGAGATTGCTGTGGGTGATGGTGCCATGGGGTTCTGGGCGGCCTTGGACGAAATCTACCCAGCCACCCGCCAACAGCGGTGTTGGATGCATAAGACCTGCAACGTGCTAAACGCCTTGCCAAAATCCCTCCAAGCCAAGGCCAAACAAGCTGTGCAGGAGATCTGGATGTCCGACACCCTGAAAAATGCAGAAACTGCTTTTGATTTATTTGTTGAAACATTTGAAGCGAAATACCCAAAAGCGACACTCTGCCTACAAAAAGATCGGGACGAGTTATTGGCCTTTTATGACTTTCCTGCCAAGCACTGGCAAAGTCTGAGAACAAGTAATCCCATTGAATCCACCTTTGGGACCATTCGACATCGGACCAAACGATCAAAGGGCTGTCTATCGAGAAATGGCATGTTGCATATGATGTTCAAACTCAGCCAATGCGCAGAGAGAAAATGGCGAAAGCTGCGAGG
>JAJDBT010000091.1 GCA_029261215.1 Nitrospirota bacterium
TCAGGGATGCTCCGAACGTGCCAGGAGAAGCATGTGGAGCAGTTGTTGTCTGATGTCTTAAAACGAGAGGGCCTTCATTTGAGTGATCGCCGGGAAATTGAGTATCTCCTGAAGGAACGAAGAAAACCCTTTTCTTAATTCTCCCTCCAATTGTTCCCATATACGATAAGATGTTAGTTCGTCGGAACATAGAAGATTTGAATTGTAATTCGCTAACTTACTGAACATTGGCTGTTGAATATTCTCAGAACCAAGTTCAGATATCTAGAACTCGTTTCTGGTCCGCATAATTGATTGTGTCACACTCGCTAAAATGATATCATTGCAATCAAATGACGTATTGGAAAAGGAGGATGTATGGCAAACTTAGTGGTTAGAAATCTTGACCAACGGATCGTCGACACGCTGAAGCAACGGGCTGTCAAACATGGAAGAAGTGCAGAAGCAGAACATCGTGCCATCTTGGAGTCAGCATTGCTTGGCCCTAGAAAAAAGAGCTTTGCGGAAATATTGACTGCGATGCCAAATGTGGGATGTGATGATGATTTCAAGCGTATTGAGGATGAATCCGAAGAAGATCATGTATTTAATTGACACGAATGTCATCAGTGAAGCCCGAAAAAAATCAAAAGCCAATAAAGGAGTAAGAGCCTTCTTCAAGCAAATGATCAAGGAGGAAGCATCTCTATTTCTATCTGTAGTCACAATTGGCGAGCTGCGACGAGGCATAGAATTAATACGTCATAGGGGGGACAATCAGCAAGCAAATCAGCTAGAAAAGTGGTTGGAAAAACTCCTGGGGGAGTTTGAAGATTTTATACTGAATATCGATGAAGATGTAGCACAGTTGTGGGGGCGTCTTAGGGTACCACACCCGGAGAACGCGCTGGATAAACAGATCGCGGCGACAGCCTTGATTTATGACCTCACCGTGGTTTCACGTAATTTGAAGGACTTTAGAAAAACAGGTGTGCGTATTTTTGACCCATTCGAAAATTAACTTTTTGACTGGAATCGATAAACCCCGATTTGCTGATCCGGTACAGAGCCAAATAAAAACCTCCTTCCAGAAACATTTCGTGCAGAATTAGATACGAGCAGAATATTTCGAGCAGTATTCAATGATTGAAACGAATCGGGGGATGAGTATTCGTGTCGATTAGGCTACACCCTATATTTCAGCGTGTCAGCACAATATTTTTGCTGGAAAAACAAGGGTATTTTTCTCAAAAACATCGGATACCCTATTTGTCAGTGAATATGAGCAAGAAATGTGTCTGAAAGATAACCGACCTTTTTTGGGTATTACTGCTTAATGGAGCCAAGGGCAAGCACAGATTTCGCCTAAAGATACGATTCTCCCCACGACCACTTGCGTAGTATCAATATTGGTACTATAATAGGCCAATGAGTAAGATAGAAAAAATACTCAAAGAAGTGGCCGTAAGCCCTAAAAATGTAAAGTTTGTCGACCTCGCAAGGCTATGCGCTCATTATTTTGGAGAACCACGCAACAAGGGTACTAGCCACCATGTCTACAAAACTCCGTGGCAGGGCGACCCGCGTGTAAACATCCAAAAGAGTCAGGATGGGAAGGCCAAACCTTACCAAGTAAGGCAAGTATTGGAAGCAATTCGCAAAATGGAGGGTGAGGACAATGGTGAATTATAAACATTATACCTACCGCGTCACATGGTCAGAAGAGGACGGGGAATATGTAGGACTCTGTGCAGAATTCCCTAGTCTCTCTTTCCTAGCAGAAACCCCGTCTGACGCGCTTAAAAATATGCTTAAACTTATAAAAGAAACTGTGAAGGATATGGCCGAAAACGGCGAAGCAACCCCTGAGCCTATCGCAGAAAAGGACTATAGCGGCAAATTTATGGTGCGTATTCCACCGGAGCAACATAGACACATTGTGACACAGGCAGCAGAACAAGGTGTCAGCTTGAATCGATACGTTTCCAGTAAGCTGGCATAGACAATTCTTGCCATATCTTTTCCGTGTCCCTTTATCGTGTTTTTAAGCATTTAAAAACCAACGACTTACAAGGGACAATATCCCCCACGGGAAACGACCGTTTTCCGTGAGACATAAGAGAACAGAAAGGATGAAACCGGGAAATAGACTACCTCATAAAAATTACTTGCATACAATTGTATGCACTGATATAATAATTAACAAAGGTAATTTATGGCTCAAGAAATACAGCAGAAACCGGTTATTGTTTACATCGACGAATATGGCAATGAACCTTACACAAACTGGCTTTCCAGCCTAAAAGACCAAAAAGCCAAAGAGCGGATAAGAGTCCGCATTCGTCGACTTGAAAGCGGACTCTATGGCGATTGCGAACCGGTTGATGAAGGCGTTTCAGAACTGAAAATGTTTTTCGGTCCTGGATATCGGATATATTTTGGTGAGGATGAAGTAAATACCGTCATTTTACTATCTGGCGGAGATAAAGGAAGCCAAAACAGAGACATCAAAATCGCCAAGGAATATTGGAAGGAGTATAAAGAAAA
>JAJDBT010000092.1 GCA_029261215.1 Nitrospirota bacterium
CCGGGGGCGGAGCGGGAAGAAACCCGGCCGTGTCTGCAGCGAGCGGGTAAGAACCGCTCCGCCCCCGGATTCGGCGTATTTAAGATGTGCGTGTTTTTGACTTATTCTGTGGATGCACTACTCTGGATGACCTTGATCAAATGACTTACTTTATGATGGATGATGTCACGTATGAGATTGAAATGGAGTGTGTCCATTTCTTTGGGATCGGGGATATTCCATTCTTCACGGTTTTTCCCTCGAATTGTGGGGCAGGTTTCTCCGCATCCCATGGTCACGACCCAGTCGTATTCAATCTCTGGAATGGCCTTGATGTTTTTTGAGGCATGTGTTGTCAGGTCATATCCGATTTTTTCCATCGCTGCGATGGCTTTTTCATTGATTACCCCGGAGGGACGTGATCCGCTGCTATAGGGCGAAATGAGATCCTCTCCCAGCATCTTTGCAAAGGCTTCGGCCATTTGGCTTCGGCAGGCGTTTTCAACACAGACAAAAACCACCGTTTTTTTCGAGATCATTCACAACATCCTTTCTGTTGAAGACACCGACATCCCAGTACAGCAAAACATGCACCGAAGATCGGAGCGAGTATGTAAATCCATAAGGCTTGGAACTGTCCGCTGATGAATGCGGGCCCGATTGAGCGGGCGGGGTTCATTGAGGCTCCTGTCAGCGGTCCCGCAAAAAATGCCTCTAAAGCCACAAGACATCCAATCATGAGACTGGGAATCATGATTGAATGATTTTGTCTGCTTGTCGTCTGTAAAACAGTGTAGATGAGGAGAAATGTCAGAAAAAATTCGATAAAAAAAGACTGAGATATGCCTGCGGATGGAAGTGTCGCTCCCAAGGTCGGATGCCCTGAAAACAAGAAATAGACAGTTAAGCTCCCCGCAATGGCTCCTGAGATTTGGCTAAAAATGTAAGGGAGCAGTAATTTTCCGGAAAACCGTTTTGCGAGCCAGAGTGCGATGCTCACCGCGGGATTGATATGTGCCCCTGAAATTTTTCCAAACAAAAGAATCATCACAGCGACGGACAGACCGAACACGCAAGCAACACCTGCATGAGTCAATCTGCCGCCGCTCTGATCCTTCAACACAATCGCAGCTGTCCCGAATAAGACAAGTCCGTATGTTCCGAAGCACTCTGCGATGTATTTTTTCATCCGTTTCCTGTCTTCCTTGGTCGACCTATTGACCGGCAGTCATCAATTTTTCAATCGAAAGACCCAGGTCTTTTCCTTTTTTCGTAAAGACTGTGCCGGTTGTGTTGTTTTTAAAGCGGCTCAAGGCCAGATTGTAGGTTGATTTCGGGAGGGGGACGTACCCGACTTCGCTCGTCAAAATGGCGGCCTGCTCAAGGTAGTAGTGGACAAATTGTTTGACTTCCGGTCTCTCAGCGCTTTTTTTATTGATATAAATAAAGATAGGTCTCGAAAGTGGGCGGTAGGTCCCCTGGTTGACCGTTTCTTGCGACGGCAGGATGGCGCCACGGCCATCTCCGTTATCGACACCGATGAGTTTCAGCTTGTCTTTATTTTCAGCATAATAGGCCAGGCCAAAATATCCGAGCGCATAGGGGTCACTTGTTACCCCGTGGACCAGCATGTTGTCATCTTCGCTTGCGGTGTAATCACTTCGGCTGGCACCTTCTTTACCATTGATGACCTGCGTGAAATAATCAAATGTCCCGGAGTCGGTGCCGGGGCCATAAAGTTTGATTTCTTTATTGGGCCAGGCAGGATTGACTTGGTTCCAGCGCATGATCTTGCCTTTTGCAATCGGCTCCCAAATGGTTTTTAATTCTGCAACGGTCAATGAATTGATCCAGTCATTTTTCGGATTGGCGACAACGGCTAATCCGTCATAGGCCACCGGAAGCTCAATAAACGCAATGCCTTTGGCCTTGCAAAGCGCGATTTCTTTTCCTTTGATCGGGCGGGAGGCGTCATTGATATCAATCTCGTCATTGCAGAATTTTTTAAAGCCGCCGCCCGTTCCCGATACCCCAATGGTCACGTGGTCTTTGTGGTTCACCTTTCCAAACTCCTCTGCAACCGCCTCGGAAATCGGATAGACCGTACTGGAGCCGTCCATTTTGATTGTTTCCGCAAAGGCCTTCTCAATTCCGATGATGTTTGTGGCGATGATCGCGCTAGACATCATCAGCAAGATTGTTTTATTTAAGCAAAATTTGATCATAAATTCCTCCTGAGTTTTATAAAAAGCCAAAAAACTGGCAAATAGGGTGGTTTTTATTCTAGAAAACGTACTGCATTTGTACAAAAACTTCATCGCGATCATTGTTCTTTTGCCCGTCGAGGTTTTCGCCCATCTGGTAGGTTGACTGGAGCTTGACATCGTGTTTTTCAAAATAGACATTGAGTCCTAAAGAGGTTCGTGTCCATGCATCGACATAATTATCGGCATCCTGGGATTGGTAGCCTGCGACGACCTCGACTTTGCTGGGCACAACCATGAAGCCTGCTTCGACGGCGTAGCTTTTAAGTGTGGTGCTGCCATTTTTGTAAATGCCGCCGGTGACAGTCGGGTCGATGGTGTCCGCATCAACGCTGTTGTACTGCGCGTCCACCGAAAGCCCCATGGCACGAATCGCTGCACTGACTTCATACCCAGTGGCTTTATCGACGTCGGCTTTTCCTGTGCCGATGAGATTGCCCGCTGCATCGGTATAGCTGTTGTTGTCGTCATCGTTGTTCCATGTGAAGACACCAAGTCCGATGGTGGCTTTTGTCGTTCTTTCAAAGTCTCCCTGAGATTTTTTGAGGTGACCGAGCGGGTGAAAATCGATTCGTGCCGCGCCAAGCCATCCTTCATTAAAATCATTGTTTTTATTGGCGGGTGAATCGAAATCAAGCTTCTTGTTATCAGGATCGATGGATTCATTCCCAAAGGCCAGGCTGTACTCGATCATTTTGTCGCTGGCATGTCCATCCAGTTTAAGTCCCATCATGCGGTCAGGCGATCCGTAGTTATGGTCCCCCACAAAGGTGCGTTCGACCAATTGTTGCTCTTTTGAAGAGGTGAGGAATTCGCGGGAGAAGGGGGTTTTACTGTTTCCGAGGGTAAGGGTCATATTGGGGAAGCCTTGGTACTGCATATAGGCGTCTTTCACGGCCATTTCATTGTCATCCGAGGCTTGTCCCATATCCCATTCAAATTTTCCGATCCAGTTTTTATGGATGCTGCCTTGAATGTAGGGACGGAAGCGTCTAAAAAAGACTTCATCTTTCGATTGTCCGACGTCCGGGTCGCTGATGTGATATTGCAATTGAATACGTCCGCCTATTTCCAGTTTTTTGTCGCCCTCATCAATCAGGGTAATGCCTCCGGCATGGGCGGGAGAGAGACCAAGGGGAATGAGCGTGAGCAATGAGATGCCCAGGGTGAATGCGAGACCATTATAAAGTTTCTTCACTTTTGTGAACCTCCATTTTAAGTATGTTTTTCGCTTCATCATGAAACGCCTGTTGTAAAAAGTAGTGTGTCCTTCTGTCCGAACGCATTCGATCATACGGTCCAAATGTTGAGAACAGTTGAATGAATTGTGAAGATTAGGTGAACTTCTAGTGATCTGAAAGACGGGGGCTTATGGCACATAGGGCCGGAAAAACAGGCGAGACCTGTCGCAGTTTTTAGTGTGATTTTGGGAGTGTAATGGTAAAGGTACTGCCTTGACCTAATGTACTGTTGATTGTGATCGTGCCATTGTGGGCTTTGACGATATGCTTGACGATGGAAAGCCCCAGGCCCGTGCCGCCCAGTTCTCTGGAGCGGCCTTTGTCTACTCGGTAAAAGCGTTCAAAGAGGCGGGGGATGTCTTTTTCTGGAATGCCGATGCCGTTGTCCGCGATTTCTATTTCGAGGGTTTGTGTCTGTTCTTTGATCAAGATTTGAATATTCCCGTTTTCCGGGGTGTACTTGATGGCATTGTCGATGAGGTTAAAGAGCACCTGGGTGATCCGTGTTGTATCTGCCAGAATTTCAGGACATTGTTCAGGAATCGTTTTAGTGAGGGTAAGGGCTTTTTTTTCAGCTTGCAAGGCCATGCTGGCGATGACTTTATCGATTATGGGAAGCAGGCGTACTGGCTTGAGATTCATGTTGAGTTTTCCTGATTCAATTTTTGCAAGATTTAAAAGGTCATCCACGAGTTGGGCAAGCCGCCCTGATTCATTGTGTATGATTTTGATAAAATCTTTGGCGTGGGCCGGGTCATCAAGGGCTCCGGATAAAAGGGTTTCAGAATAACCCTGAATGCTGGCGATCGGGGTTTTTAATTCATGAGAGACATTTGCAACAAAATCCTGTCGAATCTTTTCAAGCCGCCGCACATTTGTCATATCGTGAAAAACCAGGACCGCTCCTTCGGATCGATTGTTTCTTAAAATGGGTGTGCCATAAACGGATAAAACCTTTTCTTCTGGTGAAATGATTGAAATTTCACAGGCTTCTAAGGGGCATTGGCTGTTCACGGCACAATCGATGATTTCTGCAATTTCGAGGTTGCGAATGACTTCTATCGCATTTTTCCCGAAAGCGTCCTGATTGATATGGAAAAAATTCCGGAACGCTTGATTGATTAACAAAATAGACCCGCTTGAATCAACGACTAACACGCCCTCAAACATACTTAATAAGACGGCCTCTAGTCGTGAATGATTTAAGTCCTTTTCTTTTAACCGTGTGGCGAGTTGTTGAGACATGGTGTTAAAGGCCGTGCTTAAATCTGCGATTTCACCATCCAGAGACAGGGTATTGATCTTGGAAAAGTCGCCCTCTGCAATCCGTTTAGCGGCTTTGGCCATTTCCTGAATGGGCTTCGAGATCAGGCCCGAAGCAAAATGGCTGATCATAATCGCAAAAATAAAAATCACAAAAAGTGAGATGGCAATCATCTTTTTAATTTTCGCCGAAATGAGTTGAATCTCAGAAAGCGGAAGGGCCAGGCGAATAAAGCCTTCCTGTTGAGGTTTTCCATAGGGCATGGCCACATAAAGCATGTTTTTGTTGATGGTTGTACTGAAGCGGGTACGTTCTCCATAAACGGTACGCAGGGCATCCTGAACTTCGGGGCGCTTGATGTGGTTTTCCATTTCTTGCAGGGCCTTGCCATCGAGCTCGGAATCTCCCAGAACGCGGCCCGTGAGGTCTATAATCGTTGCCCGTAAATGCAGGTCTTGTCCGATATGATCGGCAATTTCATCCAGTGCGCTTGCAGCGTTTTTCTGTGCGGGTAGATTTTCGAGCAAATATTTGGCCAGGGCTGTTTTTTTTCTCAAATCCTCACTGATATTTTGATCTGTGTAGATCTTGAGGTTTTTAATGAGGTAGACGTAGCCAACGGAGAGAACAATGGCGGTGATGAAGGTGAAGAGGAGTGTGATTCTGTAGTGCGTATTGAGTTTCAATCCCTCATACTCCTTCTGAAAAGCGATACCCGAGTCCCCGAACCGTTTCGATCCGTTTTTCCATCGACCCTAGTTTTTGCCTTAAGTGCCTGATGTGAGTATCGACTGTCCGTGTTGTGACGTCTGCTTCAATGTTCCAAACGTCGTCCAGTAAAGTATCCCTAGTCTGGACTTTTCCTTTTCGCTGGAGCAGGGTGAGCAGGAGTTTAAACTCGATGTGCGTCAGGGTAATTTCCTGCCCGGCAACGGTCACGCGATGTCTGGGGATGTCGATCATGAGTTGATCGATTGAAAGAATCTCCGCTTCTTCCTGATCAGCTTTCCCCCGTTTCAAAACCGCTTTGGCCCTTAAGATGAGTTCCCGAATACTGAACGGTTTCGGGACAAAATCGTCGATTCCCAGTTCAAAGCCGACAATGCGGTCGATTTCGTCACTTTTGGCGGTGAGCATGATGACCGGGATGCCAGATTGTTTTTGGTTTTGTTTGATGGTTTTACAAAATTCAAACCCGTCCATTTCAGGGAGCATGACATCCAGTAAAATCAAATCGACCCAATGGTGGTCCAAATAAGTCAGTCCGTCTTCTGCGCTTTCTGTGACGAAACACTGAAAACCCGATTTTTCAAAATTGTACTGAATGAGCTTCGAGAGGTGTTTATCGTCTTCAATAATTAAAACTCTGGTTTTGGCCATTGCGCTCGATCTCCATGATGTGGTCTAAGGTGACTGCGTACAACATCATAGATTATCGGAATTTTGTTTTACAGGGTTTTTTAGTCGATATGCTGATTCATTCGGAGTTGCCTGCCTGGGAAGGGGGATTCCCAGGCAGGCAGGGTGTAGGCAGGATTTTGTTTTTGGCTGGG
>JAJDBT010000093.1 GCA_029261215.1 Nitrospirota bacterium
ATCTGGTGCAGATATGGCGCGGCTATATAACGTCAGTGAAGCGACAATCTCACGGGTAGTGGCTCGATATAGGCAAGATATCGGATAGTCACCTTCCTTTATTTCTACGGAACATTAGGTACCTTTATGGGATTTAACCCAATATTGGCGGCCCTGCTTTAGGGTTTTTTTCAATAACATCTAGAACTTCATCGGTAGCGTAAAGGCTATGTATTGACATGATTTTGCCACCGCACTCATTTAACATTTCTATAATTCTAGAAAATACATGCTGTTGTTTTTCAAAATACTGTTTGTAATGTTTGCCTTTATCTAACCCTATCTCACCAACGTATTGCACTTCGGGTAATAATTTCTCAAATAAAGACAGCTCTCCATATCTTTCATGCGCCAGTTGGGGGTGTAAGCCTAATGCTGTACGAACACGTTTGTAATCTTTTCCCATTTGATTGGTCCCACACCATGCTTTTGGGGTTGTGGTCACAGATAGAACGTAAATTCTTGCATCATTGGCACGTCTAAGAACAGCATCGGGATTATCATATAAATCTATGTGACAATGAAGATCAATCATGACCAAACCTCTTGATCAAAAAGAAACTCTCTTAATTCTTCAAACCCATGATCAACCACAGATAAATACTCTGCTCTTAGTTTGTCATCAGTAGGCAAGTGACGTGGTCTAGTAAAAATGGACATTTTTCTTAGGCTGCTTCTGCTAAAAGCCATGTTTCCTCAAATTCTTTTGGGCTTAAATATCCAAGATAAGAGTGACGTCGTTTGCTATTATAAAACATCTCAATATAGTCAAGGATATCTCCCCTCGCTTCTTCCCTCGTTTTATAATTTTCAAAAAATACCCGTTCTGTTTTCAAGCTACCGAAAAAACTCTCAGCCACCGCATTGACGCCCCTATGTCAAGCGGCAACGGCTGCGTCCTGCAAATCGGCCAGGATTAACGGATACAATTCTCGGACAATGTAGCGCTTCAAACAACGATGAATCTCTTTTGTAGATTTTCCTTCTGTCGTGCGGCGAGCGACATAAGCCCGAGTACGCGGGTCGCTCCGCATACGTACCATGGCAATAGTCCACAGCGCATTATTTGCAGATCGATTACCACCACGATTGAGTCTATGACGTACTGTTTTTCCTGATGACGCTGGTAAGGGGTTCACTCCGCACAGAGCTGCTAAAGAGGCTTCGCTACGCAAACGCTCAGGATTGTCGCCAGCGGTTGCAAGTAACGTAGCGGCCGTTTGCGGCCCTACTCCAAACTGACGACGCAAGCGTTTAGCAGCGAGTACTGTGAGGTGTTCCAGTGTTGCATCCAGTTCTTTAAGTTCCGCTGTTAGGTATAACCAACGTTTCCCCCTGTGTCAGGATAGTTGTCGCATTTGGAATTTAAATCATAGAGGGCGGAGAAGATGAGAATGGACAAATGGGAACCCCAAAATACTCTGTGAAATTTAAGAAGGCTGTTGTGGAGAAGTTATTGAATCGAGGGACACGACCGGTCACTGCGATTTTGGAGGCGGCGGGAATATCTTCCCCGACGCTGTACCGGTGGAAGGCTGATTTTGCTCATATTCCTGGCATGAAAAACAAACAACAGAGACCCCAAGATCGAAGTCCGCAAGAGAAGCTGAATACCCTCATTGCGTTTGAGCATTTGCCTTTGGATCGGCGTGGCGAGTTTTTAAGAAAGCAGGGTTTGCACGAGGAACACCTCCAAACCTGGCGTAAACAGATTGAAGCAGCCTTGCAGCCTGTAAACAGGCAAGCGGAGCGTTCTGAGAGAGCCCAGGATCGGCGCAAGATTATGGAGTTGGAAAAGGATTTGAGGCGCAAGGACAAGGCCTTGGCAGAGACGGCCGCGTTATTGGTTCTTAAAAAAAAAGCGGATTTGATTTGGGGCACAAGGGAGGACGTGTGAGTGCAGAAAATCGCAAGGAATGTTTAAATCTGGTGGCGGAAGCACGCGCCTCTGGCGCAAGTTCGGCCAAGGCCTGTGACGTGTTGGGGGTTTCTGTACGAACAGCCGAGCGATGGGCAACACAGCCTGAGGATTTACGTCAGGGGCCAAAGGCGAAGCCAGCGCATATGCTTACGGATGCGGAGCGGCATCATATCTTAGCGGTTGCCAACAGTCTTGAATTTGCCAATCTTCCCCCCTGTCAGATCGTGCCAATGCTTGCGGATCGTGGGGAGTACATAGGCAGCGAGTCGAGCGTTTATCGGATTTTAAAGTCCGAGAATATGCTCACGCATCGTTCACGCTCTCAGCCGAGAAAACACACAAAGCCAGAAGCCCTTGTGGCAACGGGTTCCAATCAGATTTGGAGCTGGGACATCACGTATTTACGGGCTGCGATCAAGGGCACGTTCTACTATCTTTATTTGCCGATGGACATCTTCTCTCGAATGATTGTGCATTGGGAGATTCATGAACGTGAGAGCCCTGATCATGCCGCAGGAATGATTGAGATGGCCTGTCAAAAGCATGAAATCAGCAAAGATCAGGTCACGCTTCATTCTGATAATGGGGGCCCCATGAAAGGTGCGACGATGCTGGCAACGCTGCAAAGGCTTGGCGTTGCACCGTCGTTTAGCCGGCCCAAGGTCTCAGATGACAATCCGTATTCTGAATCTTTGTTCAAAACGCTGAAGTATTGCCCCAGTTTTCCAGAGAGAGGATTTGGGAGTATCGAGGAGGCCAGAGCGTGGGTAGAAAAGTTTGTTCACTGGTACAATCATATCCATTTGCATAGTGGCATCAACTGGGTGACACCCGCCTCGCGGCACCAAAACCAAGACCAGGCGGTGTTGCGCAAACGAAGTCATGTTTACGAAATTGCACGCCAGAAAAATCCGGCGCGTTGGTCAAAACAAACCAGGGATTGGTTCCGACCGAATATTGTAGAATTGAATCCAGGAAGACAGAAAAAAACCGATAAGAAAAGAATCCTTGTTCAACAAGCAGCATGAAAAATAATGCGACATCTATCTTGACATCTTCCGGTTTGGCCAGTAGACGAAGCGTTGTAGCCAATGTCTTAAGCGACTGGGATTCACCTAAGGTTCGAAGCCGCGCACAACCCTTCACGCATTGTTCTGGCTTGGATTGCCATAGTTTGGCTCGAACGCTTTCCGGGGCATTGATCAATAATGCTCGTAATTGGTTGATCGTCTGAGTTCTTGCTTTTACCGTACTACGCCTTGCAACTGATGCAATACGCATGGCTTCTGCAGGCCCAGACTGTCGCTTTGGAATAGCTCGAGCATTACCAGATAGTACTGATCGTGCTGCACTTTCAGCATCTGTCGGATCTGATTTTCCCAGGAAACGTCGCATAGAACGATCTGGACGATTGATCTCCAAAACATCAATACCTTGGTCTCTAAGAAACCGGGTCAGACCTGCGCCGTAAGTTCCGGTACCTTCGATTCCAGCACGCTGTAAGTGACCAAATGATTGCGCCCATTTCAAGAGCTGATTATATCCACTTGTATTGGTTGCTATCGGCAGCGTGCCAAGCATTTTACCTCGACCGTCAATCAGGGCTCCAACATGCGTATCCAAATGTGTATCTACACCAAGAATAACCTCGTGTTTCAAGGATTGTTTTTTCATTTGTAAAGTCCTCTGAGAGTCTTTGGATGCATCTCCGATTGCATTGCAGGACAGGACACTCAGGTTGCAGTACAAAGCTCCTATTAGGTC
>JAJDBT010000094.1 GCA_029261215.1 Nitrospirota bacterium
ACAAAAGAAAGACTCATGGGCTGCATCGATTTTTCAAGCGGCCATAAAGGGGACCTCGACGAGAAGCTGCCATTCGTCACGATGCTGGCTGAAAAATTTTCTCAGGTCTTTCCACACAGAAACACCCAAGGCACAGCCGAAGGCCCTCATCCTGAGGCGACGATTTTTTCTCCCCGCCAGCTGAGTATTTTGACCATGGTGGCCAAGGGTCTAACGAGCAAAGAAATCGGAGGCGAACTTTCAATCTCGGCCCGAACCGTTGAAACCCACCTTGAACGCATGAGAATCAGAACAGGCGCAAGAACAAGCGCCCAACTGGTTGCTTTTGCTTTTGGAGGCAGGTCGTCCTCGTTATGAACGTCGCTTTTGTTGACAGGCAACTCAAGGCCCTGTCCGTAAATTCTCCACATTGTTCCATGAGGGAATTTTTTGTACGATGAACACAGGTTAGAACAAAACGACTCGCTGACCCAAGGTAACTTGAAAGGGTAGCTCCGGCACGGCATGCACCTCTTCCCGCCGTGCCAAATTGTCCAGGGCAATACATCGTATTGCCCAAGTGGCCGTCGCCAGACGGACTCCACACAGGACAGATAAAACGCCATAGCGTCTTCAGGGTCAGCGGACGGATCGGAAAATACCCGATTCTAATGGGATACATTTTCCGCCTCCACCCACCCTGAGCGCACAGCATAAATGACTGGGAAAACCATTCAAGATTTTCCAGTCATTTGCGACATTCGATTTGTCGGGCACAAGGCAGGGTTCTGCTCTATCGGGGACTCTGCACCAAAAATACTCGGCATAGAGAATGGTCGCAGAAAACAAGCCGCCTCTCTGGGCAAAGCGGCCTGTACATAATCAAATGCCCCAAAACAAAAGGAGGTAAGAAATGGGACTTTTAGAAGATTTAAATTCAGCAATCAATGACTACCCGGCAGACAATGTTGAAATTAGCATCATTGAACTTACAGGCGGGGGTGGTCATATCAATGTCGGAGAAGTTTGGAATTTCAAGGTTCGGGTGACCAACAACGGTATGCTCGACATGAAAGGCCTCAGACTTCATATCCAAGGATCAACATGGACTTCTGTCGGTGGAGCGGCTATAGGACTTTTTGCTGCCAGCTTTTTTCCTCCCGCCCAAGATGTGAATGCCCATAGCTCCGTTACCTTTCAGACGTTCTACATGCGCGCCGATAGTGCAACAGGAAACCAGGGCACTGTTAATGAAGAGATCATCAGTGCGCACATCAGTTCGTTTAATGCGGATCTGGATCACATTTTAAATGATCACGGTCATCATGCCGGAAACCCAGAAGGGATTATCAACCGGCATGTTCATCCGAGTTAATTGGCATATGAAGACCTCTCTCACTCGTGAATGATTCACCTTTGAGGGAGGTCTTCTATCTCAAGATCCTCAAGCAAATCTTGAGATAGACAACAAATACAAACAATTCAACAAGGAGGAACCATCTATGAAACAAAAAAACCATAAAAAAAACTTAGCACTCTTTTTGATTTTATTAACAGCCGTCCTGGGCCTCTCCACACCCGCCCGAGCACAGCAGGTACAGATCCCGACCTTGCAGGTCTGCAACAGAACAGCGGTTACGGGCGAAGGCGGCGTGGAAATTGTTTCACGCGGCGATGCGGCTTTCTCAGGCACGTTCAAATTGAGAATCAAGCTGCGATGCCCGTCACCCCCGGATGCCTATCCGGACGGCGGATTTGAAATGGATATCGATATGAACGACTCCGCCATTCAGGGCACGGTTGCAAGCCTCAGTATCGAACAGCTCTCCACGACGGGCAGAAGAACACCCACTGCCTTCTTGAATGGCCGGTGCAAGGCGGAAAAACATTTCAATCACCAGGGAGAACAAATCCAGCCGGAGCGCGTGAAAGGCTGCCGTTTTTGGATGATGATTGCCGACAACAAAAAGGAAGAAGAGAACGAAACCCATGATGTGATGAGTTTCCTGATCCTGGACGGCCAGGGCAACCGCATGGCCTACGGCACCGGTCCGGTGCTAAAAGGTGATTTTGAAGTGGCAGGAACGTTACATTAAAAACAAACCAGTCAACAGGGTCTGTCCTTATATCCTTGAGGACAGACCCTTTTTTTTAATCGATAGACATGACCGCAAATAAAAAGGAGGATGTCATGATTTATGAAAACCGTTTTGAAGCAAAACCACAGGTCTTTTTTTGATAAATACAAAGATATAACCGCATCACTTATTCTGCTTCACAACACCCCTAAACCACGACACCCACTCAAATAAAATCGTCATTCAGTCGTTGTACAGTGCGTTCTACCCAGGTCCTCAATAAGGGGATTGAGCTGGTCTGGCCTTAGGGCCTCGATACGCCCTCGCTCCGGCCACACTTTAAGGACAAAACACGAAGGGCCTTCCGGCGGTTTTTCTTTTGCGACAGCACCGATAATCCACGCAGGCACATTGTCTGTCGTATATTTTTGATGGAGTTTGACCGCATAGTCTTCAAATACGGCTTCCTCTTTCGCTTCTGGCGCAAAAATGAGCATGGATACGGGCAGGCCGCATTTTTCACAGATATCTGTTTTTAGCTGCACGGTTTCCATTTTGTCTGCTGATACGGAAGGAATTGTAACAAAACTCTCGCCGTCATCCAGCGTTTCGCTCACCTTTTCCCGCAGCAAAGACATGATTTTTTGGCCGATGGGTTCAAGAATCTCCTTGCGTTTCGCAATCATCGGATCATGGAGATCCCCGAAAATCTCGACAGACAAATGTGTTTTACCATCGCCAATGCCTTGCAGGAGAATCCGACCCAGCTTCCCCAGTTTTTTGTCTTCGACTGTGTAGGCGTATCCGCCGTCATCAAGATCACTTCTATCTAGTGTAATGCCCTCCGGCAATTTAAATGCCTCTGTGCTCATACGTTTTGTCCACCTCATGTGTGGGAGTTTTCCCGATTGATATGAAAAGTCTCTCTTTATAAACGAAGCCCCTATTCATCTTCAAGCTTCGGTTTTGAGCGCATCTTTTTTTTGGACTGCTGCCGGTGTTTGGATTGAAGCTCGCGTGCGCGCACCGCCCTTTTTTTTCTTGTGGGAACCCGACGCTTTTGGACCCGATTAAGATCCTCTAAGCGTTTAATCAGACGTTCAAAGGCCTTTTCCTTGTTGCGAATCTGGGATCGGGACTCCGTCGCAGTCACCACGACACCCGAAAGCGGATGCACCAGACGCACACCAGAGTCGGTCACATTACGGTGCTGCCCGCCCGGTCCACTGGCCCGAAAGGTGTCCATCCTCACTTCATTTTTGAGCGTATCCAGATCCGTAAGATAAGGCGGTCGAGACGGCTCGACGACCCGAGGATCACCGACAGATCCGGAATTTGCGGAGCGTGTCGTTTTTTGAAGGTCTTCTTTTTCGGTCGTCATGGCCCTTACTCACAATCACTGCTATCTTATGTTAACAAAATCAAGTGCTTGTTCACATCTTCTTTTCTTTGATTGGACTTTTTTATTTCCAGACAAGGGCCCAATATCCGATCACATCACAACCTTTTTTCTTGACCAATGTCATCGCCTTATGACACTAATACACCTCATTGTCTTATATAAAGAAGGGGTAAATCGTGGCAATTCGTATCGCAATTCATCACAATACCGCATACACCTTTGACCGGCCCGTCAAGCTCACACCCCATATTTTCCGGCTCCGTCCTGCGGTGCATTCCAGGACGCCGATTAAGTCCTATTCCTTTCGAATTCAACCCAAAAACCATTTTCTGAACTGGCAGCAAGACCCCTTTGGCAACTACATGGCACGTGTGGTCTTCCCGGAGAAAACGCGGGAATTAAAAGTCGAGATTGAAGTCATCGCCGAGATGACCGTCATTAATCCCTTTGACTTCTTTCTGGAAGAAGCCGCAGAAGAATCGCCCTTTATATACGAAGCCCAACTCAAAAAAGAACTGGCGCCCTATCTGGAAGTGATGGAAGATGGCCCGCTTTTGAAAGCCTGGCTCGCCAAAGTGGATCGCTCCAAACGACGCACCGTCGATTTTCTCGTCGATCTGAATATCCGCCTGCGCGAAGACGTCAACTACACGGTTCGCATGGAACCGGGCGTACAAAGCTGCGAAACCACCCTGGGAAAAGCGCTGGGCTCCTGCCGGGATTCTGGCTGGCTGCTCGTGCAAATTTTGCGGCACCTGGGGCTGGCCGCACGTTTTGTCTCCGGCTATCTCGTTCAACTTGCTGCGGACGAAAAATCACTCGACGGCCCTTCAGGCCCAGAGCAGGATTTTACGGATCTACATGCATGGGCAGAAGTCTATCTGCCCGGCGCGGGCTGGGTGGGGCTGGACCCAACTTCGGGTTTATTTGCCGGGGAAGGCCATATTCCGCTGGCCTGCACCCCGCATCCGGCCAGTGCAGCGCCCGTTGAAGGCGGAACCGATGCATGCGAAGTGACTTTTGAATATTCCAACACCGTGCAGCGCATTCATGAAGATCCGCGTGTCACCAAACCGTATACAGACGAGCAATGGATACAGATCGACACGCTGGGGCAACAGGTCGAAAAAGACCTCGTCGCCGGAGACCTGCGACTCACCATGGGCGGGGAGCCGACCTTTGTCTCCATTGATGACATGGAAGGTCCGGAATGGAATACGCGCGCCGACGGCCCGCACAAACGCCAGCTGGCGCATCAATTAATCACACGCTTGCGAGACCATTTCAACCCCAAAGGCTTGTTGCATTTTGGACAAGGCAAATGGTATCCGGGCGAATTGCTTCCCCGCTGGCAGTATGCCTGTTTCTGGCGAAAAGATGGAAAAGCCATGTGGCGTGATGCGGCCCTGCTCGCTGACATCACAAAAGATTACGGATTTAACATTACCGATGCCAAACGCTTTGTTTCACGTTTAGCCCAGTATCTCGGCCTCAACGCAAATATTGCCATACCCGCCCACGAAGACACTTTTTATTACCTCTGGAAAGAAGGCAGTGTTCCGGAAAATATCGATCCGCTGAAACACAATTTAAAGGATGATATTGAGCGCCGCTATCTGGCGCAGTTGTTGGATAAAGGATTGGGAGAGGCGAAGGGCTTCGCCCTGCCGCTTAAATGGGATGATGATATCAACGGTTGGCAAAGCGGTCTGTGGACTTTTCGTCGCGGACATCTGGCCCTTGTTCCGGGCAATTCGCCGATGGGACTGCGTTTGCCGCTGGACGCCTTACCCTGGATCGAGCCAAAAAAACGGGAAATCCAGCATGAACGAAGTTTGTTTGAAGACCTGCCGGAACTGGGTGACTATTACGGCGAGGTGACACGCCGCTATAGCAAGCTGGAAGACCCGCTTCCGGCCCCGGATGGCACACATGAGCAGCCCCCGGCCGATGCCGAAACGCCCTTGCAGGGTGTGCCGCATACAGCCGTCTGCGTCGAGTGCCGTGAAGGGCGACTCTATATCTTTTTTCCACCCTTCACCCATATCGAACATTATCTACAATTACTGGCCGCCGTCGAAGCGACATCAACAGCCTTGTCTCTGCCGATTATACTCGAAGGCTACGACCCGCCGATCGACACACGCATCGAACGCCTCTTAGTCACACCCGATCCCGGCGTCATTGAAGTGAACATTCATCCGGCAAAAAACTGGCGGGATTTGTCCGACAACATGACCGTACTTTATGAAATCGCACGAAACTGCCGTCTGGGTACGGAAAAATTTATGCTGGATGGCCGCCACACCGGAACCGGCGGTGGCAATCACATCACCATTGGTGGCGCAACCCCCGCCGACAGTCCTCTATTGCGACGCCCCCATTTATTGCGCAGCCTCATCACCTACTGGCAGCACCACCCCGGATTGTCCTATCTTTTTTCCGGCATGTTCATCGGCCCGACCAGTCAGGCCCCACGTGTGGATGAAGGACGTGACGACATTCTTTACGAACTCGAAATTGCCTTTCAGCAAATGCCGGAAGGTGAGGCCGCATCTCCCTGGCTAGTGGACCGACTTTTAAGAAACCTGCTCGTGGACATTACCGGAAATACGCATCGTGCCGAATTCTGCATCGACAAACTCTATTCACCCGACCGACAGTCGGGCCGATTGGGTTTACTCGAACTCCGGGCCTTTGAAATGCCGCCACATGCGCGCATGGCCCTCGTTCAGGCCCTACTATTGCGTACCTTGATCGCGAAGTTTTGGGATAAACCCTATGCGCACCCGCTCGTGCGCTGGGGCACGGAACTGCACGACCGCTTTCTCTTGCCGCATTATGTGCGGGAAGATATGAAGGAAATTGTTTTGGATTTAAACGAGGCGGGTTATGCCTTCAAACTCGAATGGCTTGATCCCTTTTTTGAATTTCGGTTTCCGCGCTACGGCACGGTCATGGTTGAAAATATGGAGATGGAACTGCGTTTTGCGATCGAACCCTGGCATGTACTGGGTGAAGAAGTCTCAAGCCTTGGCACCGCCCGCTTTGTGGATTCTTCGGTTGAGCGTTTACAGCTGCGTGTCACAGGACTGAACCACGACCGTTATATTGTCGCGGCCAACGGCCGGCATTTGCCGCTGCGTTCAACGGGCCGCAAAGGCGAATATGTCGCGGGTGTACGCTACCGGGCCTGGCAGCCGCCTTCTGCGCTGCATCCGACCATTCGACCGCATTCACCGCTCGTTTTTGACTTGATCGATACCTGGAACAAACGCTCGATCGGGGGATGCAGCTACCATGTGTCTCACCCTGGTGGCAGAAGTTATGACGATTTTCCTGTCAACGCCAATGCAGCCGAAGCCCGTCGAATGGCGCATTTTTGGGACATCGGGCACAACAGAGGCACAATTCAACCACCGCCCGACTTCGCAGGCCTCGGACAGTTTATGCCAAAAACGCATTCACCCCAGCCGATGGATGTGCCGCCGGAAGAGCCTAATGAGGAATACCCTTATACCCTTGATTTAAGAAGAAAGTTTCAATAAGCGACTTTAGGAGGTTTCTTCATTTCAATGGAAAGTACAGATTCACAAAAACAGTCTAAAATTCAGAACGGGATCGGGGTTCAGCATTACGCTACCCAGCTAGGCACTTTTGATGAAATGCACGCAAAAGAAGGACAGCTTCTTCCCCACTGGAAATACCTCATGGAAGCCTTTGACCGTCTCGGCAGTGAGGGTATCGAACGAAGACGAAAAGACGCCGAGCGCCTCTTGCGTGAAACGGGTGTCACCTATAATGTCTATGATGATCCACGCGGCACCTCAAACCCCTGGCAGCTCGATCCCATTCCGCTGCTCATCAGCAGTGAAGAATGGTTGTCCATTGAGCGCGGGCTCATTCAACGCGTTGAGCTGCTTGATCTGATTTTAGCCGATCTTTACGGCCCTCAGGAACTCATCAAAAAAGGCTTGTTACCGATGGAACTGGTTTACAGCCATCTGGGTTTTTTACGGGCCTGTACCGACATACCCAAACCGCCCTACCATCATTTAATTATCCACTCCTCCAATCTGGCCCGTGGCCCGGACGGACGGATGTGGGTGCTCGATGATCGGACACAAGCGCCTTCGGGCGCCGGCTATGCACTGGAAAACCGAACAGTGATGATGCGGATTTTACCCAGCCTGTTCCGCGATACCCAGGTGCATCGCCTCGCTGTCTTTTTTCGGGGTTTGCGCTCTGGTCTCGCCAACATCGCCCCGCAAAACAAGGAAGATCCGCACATCGTCGTCCTGACCCCTGGGCCACTCAATGAAACCTATTTTGAACAGGCCTATTTAGCCGCCTATTTGGGCTACACGCTTGTTCAAGGGGATGACCTCACGGTACGGGATGGCAAAGTCTGGCTCAAATCCTTGCAGGGACTTCAACAGGTCGATGTGATTTTACGACGCCTGGACGATACCTTTTGCGATCCGCTCGAACTGCGCAGCGACTCAAGGCTCGGGGTGCCCGGATTATTGGAAGCGGCCCGGCTGGGAAATGTCGCCATCGCCAACCCCATCGGCAGCAGCATTCTGGAAAATCCGGGACTGCTCGCTTTTTTACCGGCCATTGCCCGTCATTTTCTGGGGCAAGATCTGAAACTGCCTTCCGTCGCAACCTGGTGGTGCGGACAAAGCCGAGAACGGGAATTTGTTTTAAATAATCTGGATCAGATGGTGATCAAGTCCATCAATCGAACAGCCGGAAGCCATGCCATTTTTGGGGCAAACCTGAGCCAGGATGAACGACGCGACCTGTCTGCTCGTATCCATGCAAAACCCCACTTATATGTCGGTCAGCAGCAAGTGAGTTTTTCAACGGCCCCGTCTTACGTTGAGGGTCAGGTTGAACCCCGCCATGCGATTTTACGGACTTTCCAGGTCGCGCGAGACCGCGATTATGTGGTCATGCCCGGCGGCCTGACCCGGATCGCCCCCCAAAAAGGAACCTTTGTCGTCTCCAATCAAGCGGGCGGGGTCAGCAAGGACACCTGGGTTCTGGCCTCAGAACCTGAAAAACAGGTCAGTCTCTGGCTTCAACCTCAGCGTGGACAACGGATTGAACCCCTGGCGGGTCCCCTGCCGAGCCGTTCAGCAGAAAACCTCTTCTGGGTAGGACGTTATGCCGAGCGCGCGGAAGCTTCTGCGCGTTTAATGCGGACCGTGCTGCAAAAACTTCAGGAGTCCCGGGAATTTCACGACCCAAATGATCTGGCCTGCTTACGATCCTTATTGCCCGCACTCACCCATCTCACAGGGGCATATCCCGGATTTACAGGAGAAGACGCAAAAGAAAAACTGGAGGACCCCAAGGAAGAGCTGACTTCTTTAGCACTTGATTTGACACGGGACGGCAGTCTTTCCTTTACCCTTCAATCGTTTGCACGCGGCGCTTTTTCAGTCCGGGACCTATGGTCCTCCACCACCTGGCAGATGGTCGATAAAATTCAGCAAAAATGGCGGCACACACAAGAACCTCAGAAAATCGGTTTTGGCCGACTTGA
The DNA here is from genome assembly GCA_029261215.1 of Nitrospirota bacterium. Taxonomy (GTDB): domain Bacteria; phylum Nitrospirota; class Nitrospiria; order SBBL01; family JAADHI01; genus JAADHI01. Next base: position 9,014 of record JAJDBT010000094.1, read on the forward strand.
AGACAACCTCAATCGTTTGATTATCAACCTGCTGGCCTTCAGCGGATTGACGACAGAAAGCATGGTTCGCGAAACGGGATGGCTTTTACTTGATATCGGGCGTCGAACGGAGCGGGCACTGTGTACGATTGCCCTGATTCGGGCCACTCTGGTTCCACGACATGAAGAGGTGGTCGAAAATCAGCTCATGGAAGCCGTTTTGACCACCAGTGAAAGTGTCATTACTTTCCGACGTCGCTACCGGGCTTTTATGCAACTGCCGACCGTGCTTGAATTGCTGCTCCTGGATGAAAAACATCCACGCGCCCTGGCTTATCAACTCCATAAATTGCAGCAACATATCCAGGTGCTTCCTCGGGAACAAAGCCTGCACCGGCTCAATCCGCAAGAGCGGCTGATTCTTGAAACTTACACCGACTTACGTCTAACAGACGTTTTAAGCTTGCTTGAAGACAGTGAGGAAGGCATTTACCACAAGCTCGATGCATTTTTATCACAACTCACCGATCAGCTCTGGCAACTTTCAGACGTCATTACACAAACCTATTTTAGCCACGCCCAAACGTCACAACTGGGTGAGCCCTCTAAAGTGGAGGAGGAATTATGAACTACCGGGTTATCCATAAAACGGTTTATGAGTACAGCGGCCCAGTCGGACTCTGCCATAACGAAGCCCGATTAAAACCACGGGAAATTCCGAATCAAAAATGTCTGAACACCGAGATTGAGATTGAACCCTTTCCGACAGATTATCTTGAACGGCTTGATTTTTTCGGAAATCGCATCGATTATTTTTCCATACAGCAGCCCCATGAAAAACTGATCATCACCGCAACCAGCGAGGTCTCGATCTCCCCCCAGCAGAACCTGTTTGAATTTGGCAACGACCTGGTATGGGAAGGCGTTCGAGACCGGCTTCGGAAAGACCTTGCCCCTGAAATACTCAAGGCCCTTCAGTACACCCTCGATTCTCCCATGATCACAGTCAATGAGGCCCTGGCCGCCTATGGACAAACCTCCTTTCAACCCGGTCAGCCCCTGATCGCAAGTGTCCGCGACCTCATGCATCGCATCTACACCGATTTCACTTATGACCCGGAATTTACCACCATTGCCACCCCGCTGGCTGAAGTCCTTGAACACCGCAGAGGGGTTTGCCAGGATTTTGCACACCTCGCCATCGCCTGTATCCGTGCGCAAGGCCTGGCCGCGCGTTATGTCAGCGGCTACCTCGAAACACTGCCGCCGCCCGGCAAAAAAAAGTTAGTGGGTTCGGATGCCTCTCATGCCTGGTTTTCAGTCTACTTGCCCGATAACGGGTGGTTTGATTTTGACCCGACAAACAACAAGATGCCCACAAATCAGCACATTACCGTTGCCTGGGGACGTGATTTTTCAGATGTGACCCCGCTCAAAGGCGTCGCCTTTGGCGGGGGAAAACATAAACTGAACGTGTCAGTGGATGTCAGTAAAATCTCAGGCTGACGACGTCAACATTAAAAAGACCTGCCCTCAGTGACCGGAAAAAACCTATTTTTTTGAATAAATCGCTGAATACCCAATCTGCGCCCGCTGTCATTTTAGGCTCAGAATTGCTCATGCGCAATGTTGCTGGCCCTGCGGTTCTTCGATTCTGCCGAATAATCTAAAGCAGGGGTCCCGCGAGCCTCAAGGTATTTTCCAGAAAGCGGCGGCCAATCGGCCGACTAGCCCAGGCATCGGCATCCAGGAAGGGCGCGTGTTTCAGATAGCTTTGCTGAAGTGCCATGATCTGTGCCGCGAATGCTGCGTCATAAACGAATAAGGAGATTTCGAAGTTTAACCAGAAGCTCCGCATATCGAGATTGACCGAACCAAACAGGCTTAGCATCCCGTCCACAACCATGCTTTTTGTGTGCAGCAAACCGCCTTGAAATAAGGCGATACGGACACCGGCCTCCATTAAAACATCGAAATGCGCCACGCTGGCATAACGAACCAGGAAGGAATCGTTTTTTTCAGGAACAATCAGCGTCACGGCCACCCCACTCTAAGCAGCGGATAACAAGGCAGTCAAAATGGCTTCGTCCGGTACAAAGTATGGCGTTGTCATCGTAATGGATTGGCGGGCAGAGTAGATGGCCGTTAGCAATAGTTGCCTTATGCCATCCGGATAAGGAGTGGGCCCTGAGGGTACGACCTGGAGCAATGCGCCGTTGGATATAGGTTCCTTTAAAGGCTCGGCCCTGAATTTCGGAGCCTCGAAGGCTTCCCCGGACTCAATACTCCAGTCCACCGCGAACATCTTGGCGAGTGAGGTCACTGCCGGACCCTCAATACGCACGACAGCATCCACCCAAGTCCCCACACCCGAAGCTTGTTTAAAAAATCGAGGGTCACCAAGGTTCTGGCTTCCGGTATAAGCCACACGACCGTCAATCACGACGGTTTTCCGATGGTACCGCAAGTCTGCCCGACGACCAAAAGATGAAGGTAAAGCCCCGACCACTTTAATCCCCGCTGCCAGAAGAGTCTCTATCCGCTTTCCTTTTAGAAAAGGGGCACTGCCCACAGCATCTACCAAGATTTGGCATATGACTCCTCGACCCTGGGCCTCCAAAATGGACGTAAGTACTTCATCGGCTCGACCGCCCTCATGCCAAATATAAAAAGCAAGGCGGCAACCTTCCTTAGCTTGTTTGATATCTTCTATCAGTGCCTCAAAAACGGCCTCATGGTTATGGAGCAAGCACAATTGGTTCCCTGAAAGTGACGGAATGCCCATAAGCCCAAGGGTCTGACGGTATAGGGCGTACCCCGTATCTCCCCTCGCTGGAGAACTCGTTTCCAGTTGGTCTTTTAATCCGCGTGCATCGGCTTTTGCTGCGTCTTCAGCCACGCTCTGCCGTGCAATGCGCGTTCCTCCCAGCCGCTTGCCACCAAAGAACAGGTAGGCTGCAGCACCGGCGAAAGGGACGGAAAAAACCACAGAAAGCCAGGCCAGTGAGACACCCACGGGCAGTCGTCGGGCAATGACCCGCAGAGACAAACCAATGACGATCAGCCAATGGGCCGTGAGAATGAGCGTTGAAAAAAAATGGAGGTTATCGAGCATGCGCCTCACCATTTAAAGAAGATACCTTGACAGAGTGAAGCTCTGATTAATTCATGTGCGTCAAGATCATTTGAGCAAGTCGTTTGTAATCCCCGCCGAAATGGTGATCGCCGTCACCGGAGACGAACAAGACCACGTTTTCTGGCACGTGGTGGTTCGGTAAATATGGATGTCTCCGAAAGCGCCAAACTGGACGACCTCTTCGCGAAGCCCTGCCGCTTGTGTTTGTGCCGTTCCAATCAATAGGCTCAACATAAAACCCATAAAGATTCTCATTTTTCAAAAACCCCTTTTAAACGGCCTCCCGCAATGAGGCGGGTCACATTAAATAAAATCGCGGGAACACGCAGGCCCGGTGGGGCCGCGAGATAACGTGGTTCCCAAACCGGGTCAAATTTGGCTTTGTAGGCCCGCAAACCTTCAAAATGATAAAAAGCCTCCCCGTGTTCAAAAATAATATTCCCGATCTTGTGCCATAGCGGCGCAAGGGGATGTTTTTCCAGACCGGATAAAGGCGCCATACCCAGATTAAACCACTGATACCCTTGCGCCTTCCCCCACAACATGATTTGGATCAAGAGCCATTCCATCACGCCGCCCGGGGCATCCTGCGCGTAGCGCATCAGATCAATAGACAACTCCTGCTTGCCCCTTGTTTCCCATAAATTGGCGAAGGCCAGGATTTGATCTCCCTGTTTTGCAACGCCCACACGGGTATGGGCCAGATAGCGTTCAGAAAAAAAGCCCAGAGAAAATTGTTTTTCACGGGCAGATTTAGTCAACAGCCAGTCATCAGAAATGGCTTTCAAGGTCGTCATCCGGGCAAGGACTTCTTCATAATTGAGCACCTCAAAACGCATCTCTTGTTTGAGCAGTTTGTTGTGTGTCTGTCGTAAGCCGCTGCGATGGCTTCCTTCCAGAGCAAAATTATTTAAAGGGATCCGGGCTTCTTCACCGAGCTTAATGAGCATCAAACCCAGGTCAAGATATAAGGGGAGAAAATCTTTTGAAACCTGGTAGAAGGCCACCTTTGCGCCCTGCCGATCCGCCGCTTCCCGGAAACGCCACACCAACGCCTCCATTTCAGCGGGGTCACCGACCGGATCACCCATGGCGATCCAGTATGCCCGGCTGACATCATACATCAGGTAGCTCCGGTGGCTTTCACTCCAGAGAATGATTTTATCTCCCAGTAAGGCCAAATGGCTTTGGGTCGTACTTGAGGCATCGGAAATGGCGCGAAGCGTGTCTATCTCTTCTGCAGAAGGCAAACGGCCTTTTTCGGGAGAGACCCGCAAAAGACGGTACAGCGCAAAGGAGATCATCACTCCGCTCATCACGAAAAAAGCGCGCAAGAAACGCGGACCATCTCCTATATAGGCAAACTGCCACAAGAGTTCATGTCTGTATTCCATATGTTTATAGGAAAAAAAACCCAGCCAGGTAGATGCGGCGATGATGACGCCAATCATCGTGAACCACTGCCAGGTAAAGGGCACATCCAACAATGCGGACTTCCGGTAAAAAAACCGGCGGGTGGGCAGCATTAAAACCAGCATAAAACACAAGAGACTCGCTTCCTGCCAATCAAAACCTTTCATCAAAGAAAAAAACATGCCCAACAGCAAGAGACTCAGAGAAGCAAAATAGGCCGCATCCAGGCGTAAAAACACAGCGCGGGCGAGAAAAAGAAGCAGAACACCCACCACGCTTCCCAGCAAGTGAGAAAGCTCCAGAACCGGAAGCGGCATAAAGCCTTTCAAAAAATGCAATGCCTCCGAATCCGCCGGAGTTGCGCCGGAAAAGAGCAGGATTCCGCCGGAAACCAACAGCAAGAGGGAAAAAAGTTGTGGCGTCAATTGACCAAGGAAAGACCACAGCGCTTGTGCATGTTCAGTCCCCTTTTTCCTGCGTTGCAATACCTCATAAACAAGAAGGGCAATCCCCGCAAGCGCCAACGGTACGAGATAATAAACGACGCGGTACAAAACCAGCGCGCCCACAAGATTGTGGGCGGACACACTTTTGCCCAACATGGAGAGGAAGACCCCTTCAAAGACCCCCACTCCGCCCGGCACCTGACTATAGAGCCCCACAATCTGAGCAATCAGATAAACCATCAGAAAATCCACAAAGGTGATGTTTTCCTGATGCCGAATAAAGACATAAAGGACTAAAGAGGCAAAAACCAGTTCGATCCCGGCAATCACGGTCTGCGAACACGTCATGCCAGGCGAGGGCAAAATCAGTTCCATATTTCGAAATCGAATGGGCTTTCGCCAAAGGAAGATGATTCCCCAATAGAGCGTCAATGCAGCACATGCGGAATAAATCACCCCGCGAACCACAAGATAAATCGGCAAATTCTCTAGCTGAGCCGCAGGGAGGATAAAAAAGGCCAAAACCGCCAGCGTCAACACCCCCAGCAAATATGAAATGCTAAGAAAAAAGGTCAGCTTCATCAGATCAATCCCGCTCAGCCCCCATGCGTTGTAAAAACGCGCACGGACGGAGGGTCCGGAAACAAGCGCATGCCCCACGTTATTACTGACGGAAAACCCGATCAGCGAGGCTAGCATCACCTGGGCCGCAGGAATCTTTTTGCCGATATATTTCAGGGCGAGAAAGTCGTACCCCGTCAGCGTAATATAATTTAAAACAGTCAGAAACATCGCCAAAAGAATCAGTGGCCAGGGCGTGCTCGCGACGGCCTGGGCAATATCTTCGTAACGATAAGCCTTTAACTCATGATGGACAATGGCCACCGCGATCAAAAAGAATACCAGCCCCAAAAAGGGTTTAAATCTTTGCAGCCAAACCTTCAATGAGCAGGCCTCTCAATGGAAACAACGCAGGAAAGCACCCTACACGCGAGATCGCATCGTATCATTTTTTTTCTTTCAGATACCGACTTTCGGTGCATGGCGCTTGTCGGGATTTTCTTATGAGACAGGTTCGTTTATTGACGCCACGCCCCATACACACTTTATATTCCGACCTTGGGGGCATCATCGGCTTACGTCCTTTCGCATACACCTCAAAGCATGATAAAATTCCAATTTAATATGAACGCATTGACCGACATTTAAGGAGCAGCACTGATCACCGAAAAACGGGCCGAGGCGGACTCAAATCTCCGGCAGGTCAAAAAAATCCTCATCATCATCCTTTTTTTGAATCTGGCAACAGCACTGGCAAAGTCCCTGTGGGGTTATTTCAGCCATTCGATCAGTATGCAGGCCGATGGCATCCACTCTTTTCTGGATGCCACCTCCAATGTCACCGGACTCATCGGCGTGTGGTTTGCTTCACATCCGCCGGATAAGGAACACCCCTACGGCCACCAGAAATTTGAAACCTTTGCCGCTTTCTGTATTTCCGTCTTTCTCTTTTTGGGCTGTTATAAAGTGCTCGAATCGAGTTATTCAAGACTGCAAGACGGCGATTCACTGGAAGTCACTTCAACCAGTTTTACGATTATGCTCGTCACGCTCGCCATGAATCTCTTTATCACGCGTTATGAAAAGGCTGAGGGAGATCGACTGAAAAGCGAAGTATTGATTGCGGATTCCGCACACACACGCAGCGATATTTATGTCTCGCTTTCTGTGATCGGCAGCCTGATCGCGGGTAAAATGGGTTATGCGATCCTCGATCCGATCATTGCCATTCTCATCGCAGGGATCATTGGAAAAGTAGGCTGGGATATTTTACTCGAAAGCTCTAAAGTGCTGACCGATGTTTCCAGAATTGACCCCAGGGAAATCATCGAACTCGTCATGCAGATTCCCGAAGTCGAAGCCTGCCACGCCGTGCGCACGCGAGGCAGTATGAATCATGTGCATGTCGATCTCCACATACATGTGGCCCCGGAAATGTCGCTTGAAGCCGCGCACGAAGTGGCACATGTCGTCGAGGAAAAACTCATGGGGGTATTTTCCGAAGTCGCCGAAGTCATTGTTCACCTCGAACCGCATATTTCAGGACTAAAAAATGACTAGTCTCTGGATAAACAACAGGAGCTATCAAAACCCATGAAACCCATTGTCGCGATCACCATGGGAGACCCCTGCGGGATCGGCCCGGAAGTGATTGTCAAAAGCCTCTTAAACGACGCTTTATATGAACAATGTCGTCCCTTTGTGATTGGAGATGTCCATACGATACGAGAGGCCGCTTCGCGTTTCGCACCACAACTCACCATTGTCCCGATCCAAAAAGTTTCCGAGGCGGCCTTTGCAGCGGGACGGCTCGAAGTCCTCGACAGTGATGGCCGCCGTATTACAACAAAACCATCTGTCTTTGAAGCCGGAATACTGAATCCCAGGGCCGCTGCCGCCGCATTTAAAGCCATTGAGATGGCGGCGAAACTGGCCTTGTCTGGGGAGGTTCAGGCCATCGCCACAGCCCCGATCAACAAAGAAGGGATGAAGCAGATTGGCTTCCCTTTTCCCGGACATACAGAGTTTTTTGCAGAAGCTGCGCATGAGGATGACTTTGGCATGATGATGGTGGGAAGTCATCTTAAAATCATGCTCGTCTCCATCCATTTACCGCTTCGGGACGCCATTGCCCAACTGAATACGATCGGGATTTTAAAAGCCATCCGACTGACAGATTGCGCCTTAAAACAAGACTTTGGCCTGGCACGCCCGCACATTGCCGTCGCAGGCTTAAATCCACACGCAGGGGAACGCGGCATCCTTGGAGAAGAAGAGGAACGCTTCATCGTTCCGGCCATCAAAACCGCGCAACAGGAAGGGCTGCATGTGAGCGGCCCTTATCCCGCCGATACCCTTTTTTACAAACTGGAGCAACAAGGTTTTGACTCGGCGGTTGCCCTCTATCATGATCAGGCTTTGATTCCAATCAAGCTCATTGCCTTCGGCTGCGCGGTGAATCTCACCGCCGGACTCCCCTTTATTCGAACCTCGGTTGATCATGGCACAGCCTTTGATATCGCAGGCAAAGGGATTGCCGATCCGGGCAGCCTGCAAGCAGCGGTAAAACTGGCCGCCGAAATGGCCATCCATCGTTACCCCCAATTAAAAAACAAAGACCTTCAATAAAGAATATGACAACCCTTCCAACCCATACAATCGATCCGAAAAACATCAGAGCAAAAAAAAGATGGGGACAAAATTTTTTAACGGACGCCAATATTCGAAGAAAAATTCTTGATTGCGCATCGGTCAATGCAGGAGAGCAGATTGTTGAAATCGGGCCGGGCAAAGGCTTTCTCACCGAAGGCTTGCTCGAACGCGGCGCAAAAGTCACGGCGATTGAAATTGACCCCGTACTGGTTCAGGTCATTCAGTCAAAAATGGACGCATCTCTTCATGAGCAACAAAGCCGCTTTAAAAACCTACGGCTGATTCAAGCCGATGCGCTTCGATACGATTATCAGACATTGAGCGCACCTTACAAAGTGGTCGCCAATCTCCCCTACTACATTTCAACGCCCTTGCTTTTTCGGCTTCTTGAAGAACGGCAACATGTGAGACAGATGGTGCTCATGCTTCAAAAAGAGGTGGCTGAAAGATTGTCCGCTTCGGTGGGCAGCAAGTCTTATGGATCGCTTTCTCTGGTGATCCAGTTTTATGCCGATGTCAAGATTGCCTTTACCGTGTCGCCGCAGTGTTTTCAGCCCAAACCCAAGGTTTCCTCGGCCGTAGTCTCGATCACGCCGCTTGAAACGCCCCGCATTCAGGTTCGGGATGAACCGCTCTTTTTAAAAGTGGTCAAAGGGGCCTTTTTATATCGCAGAAAACGGATTAGCAATGCCCTGAGATTTGCCGGCTTTCCTGAACCCTGGATCAAGGAGACGCTTCACATGACGGGGCAAAGCGGGGAACGCCGTGGAGAGACCTTTACAATGGCAGAGTTTGCTGATCTTTCCAATGCCTTTTTTGAGGTAAAACACAAATCCCGTTCAGGAACACATGTCCCAGATTGATAATCAAAAACGTCTGTGATAGATTTATTGAGGTTTTTGTATGAAAATGAGGTCAAAAAATATGGTCTCGAAAGATGCTGAAAAGCACTATCTGGATGAGGTCATCGGGACCGGGCTGATCCTCTTTGGTCTGCTCATCGCTGTCAGTTTAATCACCTACCACGCAACAGACCCTTCTTTTTCGACGATCACTTCAAACGGCGCAGTCCAAAACGCGATCGGAAAAATCGGGGCCGGGTTTGCGGATATCGTGGTACAAACCTTTGGGATTTCATCCTATCTGCTGCCTTTTTTTATTATCATTGTCGGCGTCAAACAAATCCGGATCAAACCTTCTGCACGCGACAGAAACGCCTTTATCATCGGGTTTATTCTCATGACGGTTTCTCTTGCGGCCTTAAGGGCATTTATCTGGACAGACACTCATCTCGACCCACTACAGGCGGCCATCCCCTACAATAAAGGCGGGATCATCGGTGAATTTATTGCCACCTTTTTCCTCCATTATTTCGCAAAAACCGGGGCCTATATTATTTTTTCATCTATTTTCCTCATCGGGACCATGCTGGCCTTCCCCTTTTCTCCTACGCATAGCCTGAAACAGGCAATGAAAGGGCTGAAGTCCTTCAGTGCCTGGTGGGCCGGAAAGTTTCGCAGCGACGATCTACAACGCACCTTGCTCCGGGACAGCCTCAAAATCGGGAACGCAAACAAAATGCGAAAAACACCGGCCGGGGAAGAGCCGCTCGACACGATGCCAGCGGTTGCGCCGCCTCCGCCTCGCATTGCATCAAAACCTGAGCAGGAAGTGTTTGATTTTAACCGGGAAGAGGACATCGGCGATTACAAATTACCGCCGCTTTCATTGCTTTCCGATCCTCCACTGATGACCGGCGGGATGACACAAAAAGAACTCATCGCACAATCCAAGATTCTTCAGGAAAAATTGCACGATTTTGGCGTCGAAGGCCGTGTGACCCAGGTGCATCCCGGCCCGGTCATTACGATGTTTGAATTTGAACCCGCTCCGGGCATCAAACTGAGCCGGATCACAAACCTCTCCGATGATTTGGCGCTCGGCATGCGTGCGCTTTCCGTCCGAATCGTTGCGCCGCTCCCTGGAAAAGCCAGCGTAGGCATCGAAGTCCCCAATCACAAACGGGAGGCCGTTTTCTTCAAAGAAATTCTCTCTTCCCCCTCCTATAACCGCATGACTTCCAACCTGCGCCTAGCACTGGGAAAAGATATTTTTGGGACACCGATTTCCACCGACCTTGCAAAAATGCCGCACTTGCTCATCGCCGGGGCGACCGGCTCCGGAAAGAGTGTGGGATTAAACAGCATGGTTCTTTCTTTGCTGTTTTCCTCTACGCCCGCCGAGGTCAAAATATTAATGATCGACCCAAAAATGCTGGAGTTTACCCTTTATGATGGGATTCCGCACCTCATCACGCCCGTCATCGTCCGCCCCAAGGCCGCCGCAGAAGCGCTCAAAAAAATGGTGGTCGAAATGCAGCGCCGCTATGAACTGCTTTCAGAACAGGGCGTTCGTAATATTGATTCATACAACAAACTCGCAGCGCAATCTGAAGAATTGGCCCTGCTCCCCTACATCGTCATCTTCATTGATGAACTCGCGGATTTGATGATGGTCGCCGCCCGGCAGGTTGAGGATTCCATCGCCCGACTGGCTCAAATGGCCCGCGCCGCAGGTATCCATCTTGTGCTTGCCACACAACGGCCTTCCGTCGATGTGCTCACAGGGTTGATCAAAGCCAACTTTCCGGCACGAATCGCCTTTAATGTGTCCTCCAAAACAGATTCCCGAACCATTTTAGATGCCAATGGCGCGGAAAAACTGCTGGGCAAAGGGGACATGCTTTACCTCACCGCTGGCACCGGAAAACTGACCCGTGTACATGGGGCCTATATCGCCGAGGAAGAGGTAAAAAAGGTCGTTTCCTTTATCAAAGGACAATCGCAGGCACACTACGATGAAATTTTTTCAGAAAATGAGTCCACTGAAAAAGAGTACACCGATGACGACGATCGAGATGAACGCTACGAAGATGCAAGAGAACTGGTCATTTCAACCGGCCAGGCCTCGGCCTCGTTTTTACAACGACGGATGCGGGTGGGCTACCCCCGCGCCGCCCGCATGATCGAAATGATGGAAGAAGACGGACTCGTCGGGCCCGCCATCGGCAGTAAACCCAGAGAGATATTGATCCGAAGAGAAGAAGGAGACCGCACTTCATGACCATGCATTTACTTCACGTTCCCAAACATCTGCGGAAAGGCATTTTTTTGCTTGGCGCGCTGCTGCTACTGCTGCCAGCGACCGCAAAAAGCGACACCGCGTCAGAATCTTCTGCGGCACTGAATAAGGCCATTGAAGACATCCATCAGACCTATGAAAAAATAAACGATCTTCAGGCAGATTTTGTGCAAACGGTTGAAATTCAGGGCTTTAACACGACCTACGTCTCAACGGGAAATGTGTTTATCAAAAAAGGAAAAATGCTTTGGGACTACATCGAACCCGGAAAACAAATGATTTATGTCAACGGCGGGGGTTTTCAATTTTATGTTCCCGATCACAAACAGGTCATTCGCAGTAAAGTGGGCGGACAATCCGATACACATCTCCCGCTTAAACTCCTTTCTGGACTGGGCCGTCTTGATCAGGACTTTCAGGTTTCATTCGCAATTGAGCCGACCAAACCGGGTGAGGCCGTTCACCTGAGCCTTATTCCCAAAAAAAACATGGGCGTGGACAAGATTGTGATCACCGTGATTCCATCAAAACAAATCAAGGGGCTGGTCATTGATCAGGTCGTCCTCTACGAACAAAATGGGAATGTCTCCACATCAACCTTTGAAAAGGTCAAGATCAATAAAGGAATCGATGATTCCCTCTTTGACTTCAAAATTCCCGAAGGGGTAGAAATCATCGATGGACCATAAATAAAGGGCTGTCGATTGACAGAAACCGGTTGATCTGTTAAAAATCCCTTCTCATCTTTTCAAAATTTTCAGGATGGGCGATTAGCTCAGTGGTAGAGCGCTTCCTTCACACGGAAGAGGTCAGTGGTTCGATACCACTATCGCCTACCAACCTTTTCAATGACTTACAAAATCAATCCACCCTGCGCGACAGGAGACTTATGGCCGAGCCATCGCTCCGTTGCAAAAAATCTGAGTGGTCAGAGCGATACATTAAACTCAGCTGATTAGGCTGTATCAATCCAAACGACCTTTAGACTTAGAGCGTGGCCTATCTGGGTATTCAGGAAAAAGATGTGAAACAGGTCTATCATATGGAATTATAAAGGGTGAATCTCTCCACGACATAAAAAACCGATCATTTATTTTTTTGAGAAAGTCCCTTCTCCCCTTCTAAAACAAAATGGCCCCCTCAACAAAAGGACGGGGGCCATTAAAAAATCAAGCGCCTGAAGTGATCAAATCATCCGGGCTGTCAGTGGCCGTGAAGGAGGGTCAATATTGCATGCTGATTGAACATCTCAATCAAATTTTTCCCCCTAGATCTTTTGAAGGCGGAAAAAATTGGGTTTAAGGCCATTTACGGACAGGAGAAATCATCATGTCACCCAATAACGTCCGGTTTTTCGCATCTGGTTTTTCAAGGTTTAAAGGGTTTCGGATCGTGCCTTATACCCATCGTTTAGGCGTGATGACTCACGACGGGAAACGCCACGTCTTTTTAGAAGAAGCCGATTTCTGGAAATTTGCCGGAGATCTCTCCGCACAACTCATCAAGGAGAAATAACACATAAAAACATACAACAAAGCCACCCTTATTGGATTTTTAGGACAAGACCCCAAAACCATTGAAACCGAGACATCCAAGCTCACCACCTTTTCGCTGGCCACCACCGAGCGAGATGCAGAAGGCCAGGATGTTCCCGAATGGCACGATGTCGTCACCTTCGGAAAAAGCGCAGACTACGTGAAAGACCATTTTAAAAAAGGCGCGTTTGCATTGGTTGAAGGGCGCATTCGCTCCCGAAAATGGACAGACCAGGACGGAAACAACCGACTCAGCAAAACCATCATCGCCAACCGCGTCTTGCACATGGAACGCAAAGCCGCAGAATCAAACGCCGAGTCCGAAGCCTCCGACGGAGAAAACCTTGACGATGTCCCGTTTTAAATCAGCAGGCCGAAGGATGTCCCTCCTCGTTAAACGGGGAGGGATGTCAATCTTCTGCTTTTTCCCTATGGACAGGACAACCTTAAAGTTGTATAGTTTTCCTATATTCGAGTGCCCATAGTGGCCCCATCATTCTTTACAAAAGGATAAAAACATGAAGGGGAAGGAACTCGTCAAGTTAATGAAGGAACAGGGGTGGGTGCTTGACCGTATTTTAGGATCGCATCACATTATGGTCAAGGAGGGGAAGCGTCCCGTTCCGGTTCCTATACATGGGAATAAAGATCTGAATAAAAGTTTGCTTCATCGAATCTTAAAACAGGCAGGAATAAAATGAAAATAGTCTATCCGTTTCGGATCTGGAAAGAAAACGAGGATTACTTGGTCGAAGGGTTTGAGCCCTTGGATAATGTGGTGACCTATGGTGAAAACCTTGAAGATGCCATAAAAAATGGGCGGGAGGCTTTGACTGGAGTTTTAGGCGCGATGTTGGATAATGGACAGCTTATCCCCGAACCTCTAAAAATGAGTAAGGCAAAAGGCGTCTACGGGATTGAGCCAGATCCTTCTGTAGCAATTCCGATTCTCGTGCGCAAGGCCCGTGAAGAAGCGGGATTGACGCTCGTTGAGCTGGCCGAGAAATTGGGTGTGAGCTATCAGGCCGTTCAAAAGTGGGAGCGCTCAGGTACCAATCCAAAAGTGGCAACCCTGAGCCGAGTTTTAGGGGCGCTAGGGAGACGATTGGAGTTGGAAGTAGCTTAGATCCGTTCTTTGCCCCCCAAAGGGGAGTTGGTCTACGAGAAAATACAAAAAACACCCGTGCCCGATTTAAAAATTACGTATCATTAAAAAAGCTGTTAACTTATACCTATAAGTTAACAGTCCATGGAAAACAGATTCTTCCCGTATTTGTGATATTCGATTCACACGGCTCTGTTGCAAAAAATCTTGCTGGACGAAGCGGTAGCCATCAGATTCAATATTGTTGATTTTTCAAAATCCAAACTGGCGTTCAATGAGGCGGATTTCACCCATTAAACCTTGGCCATAAGTCCAGAAATTCATCTTTCCTTTTTTGAACATTCTCATGACTTCGAAACCTTTTATTGTGGCATAGGCCGTCTTCATCGTTTTGAACCCGCGAACTGGGTTGATAAGCTGTTTCAGTTTTCCATGGTCAGCCTCGATCACGTTGTTTAGATACTTCACTTGTCGGTGAACAAGATGCTCCGGACAGATCCCCTCTGCTTTCAATTCGTCCAATGCTGGCCCGTAGGTTGGAGATTTATCGGTGTTGAGAACACTCGGCTTCGCCCACTTTTTGACGCTCCGCAAAGCCTTCCCTAAAAACCTTTTAGCCGATTTTTTGTTACGTGTCGCTGACAAATAGAAATCTATTGTGTCGCCTTTTTTGGTTACTGCACGATACAGATAAGTCCACTTTTCTTTGACTTTGACGGAGGTCTCATCGACACACCAGCTTTCTCCAAAGCTTCGTTTCCAGAAGTAACGCAGGCGTTTCTCCATTTCGGGGGCGTAGTGCTGCACCCAGCGATAAAGCGTCGTGTGATCAACTTTCAGCCCTCGCTCAAACATCATCTCCTCTAAATCACGATAGCTGATTCCGTATTTGCAGTACCAACGGATACAGCCTAAAATAAGATCTCCTTGAAAATGACGCCATTTGAAGTCGGACACGGATACTCTCCTCAGAAAATTTCTGATTCTGAGCGAACTTCTAATTTTTTGCAACAGAGCC
>JAJDBT010000095.1 GCA_029261215.1 Nitrospirota bacterium
AATGGCGGCCAACGCGACTTTGGCTTTGAATGCGGGCAAATGGTTTCTTCGTTTTCGACTCATTTTCTTTCTCCTGGGGTTGTCTAAAATACCTCAGGTTTTTCACTTACGCCACTGTCTCTTTTTTGGGGTCCACTTCTCATTCCCTAATTCAAAATGAATAATAAGGTAGAGCAAATGTGCAAAGCTTTGAATGTCTTCCCGAGTCTCCCCAAAAGAATACCGAAAGATTTCGTTAAGCCAAAAGAGGGCTTTGGCATCCTTTTTATCCATAAAATAAACATACGCAAATTGATAATAAAGCAAGAGACGATAATCATCCGGAATACGGGTTTTTTGGCCCTTCATAAAATCTGCAGCTTGCTCCGCCAGAGCCACACCTTCCGGCCATCGTCTGCTGTCACGATACATTTCGAGCTCGACATTGTAGGTACGAAGCAATAGCCGAATCGTAAAAGCTGCCTGCGTCGGCAGACCATATTTTTTAGGCATAGCGCGTATTTTTTCCAGCAAAACAGGGACAGCCTTTAAATCCTTCATCCACAGGCAAAGCCCTACTTTATTGCTTAAGGCGGTCACATAGCTTGCGGGGTCTTCTTGAATACTGTGAGGGCAGGTTTCTAAATGGGCGATCAGTTTGTCCAGTTGATCGATGGCCTCAGGAAAATGATTTTCCATCGTGCGGCGTGCATACAAGATGTGATGATAAAGCACCCTGGCTTTAAGCGTGTCTGCACGCTCGGGCGATTGAAGTAAGGGGTGATCTCCAAAATCTGCATGATTCTCTCTTCCCTCCATTTCGGGCGAAGTCGGGTCGAACAAATGAAACATGATCTCCCAATAGGTATTCAAGGTCAGCATTTTTTCAAGATTCGATTTTTCCTCCCGTATCACCTCATTGACTTGATCCCGTTCTTTATCGCCTGAACGCTCCAGAAGCAGCCTCCGCTTCCATGCATACAGGGAGAGTAAGTCGATCTGTTTTTCATATTTTTGGGCCAGTGCGAGTCCTTTTTCGAGAAGCGCCTCACATTGGTCATAAAGCCCTTTCATGAAGAGAATTTCGATATCATTGAGAAGGGTTTTTAATTCGGCACCTTTTGAGATATGGGCGTGATAAGCGCGCAGGCTTTTCAAAATCATCTGATTTAAATAATTTTTTGTCACATGAAGTTGTTTGACAAAAACTTCGTTCTTAAAATAAGCCTTGATGACCTGATCCGTACACGCGCCTTGTTTATCGATAAAATCAAAAAGTCGGAGATAGTTGTTCTTTTTTTCGAAAGCGATGGTCAGTTTAAAATAACGTTTTTCGGATTTGGTCAAGGATTGAACTAATAAATTGAGCATTCCCTTTTTAGCCATAGACACCTTCTTTTTAAGAAAAAAATACCACAAAAATACTTGTTAAAATAACACTTTAGTCTAAATAATAATTTTATAGAAATCTACGTTTTTAATATTTATAGACTTGAAAATATTCATATGCCAGCGTAATTTCAGCATGGGAAGCGATTGAAGCAGCCCACAAAGATAAAAAACCCAACAAGAGGAGCATAAACATGGCAAATGCAATTAATTGGTTTGAAATTCCGGCATCTAATTTTGATCGGGCAGTGACATTTTACAGCCAAGTTCTTGAGACGGAGTTAGCTCCGAACGAAATGATGGGCACTAAAATGGCCTTTTTCCCATGCAAAGAAGGTGATGTCTCTGGGGCGGTCTGCGCCGGAGAAATGCACAAACCTTCAGCAGATGGAACGGTTGTCTATCTTAATGGTGGCGAAGACCTAAGCGTTCCGCTTGACAGAGTCGAGGGTGCGGGTGGGAAAATTATGACCCCCAAGACAAAGATTTCTGATGAAATCGGTTATTTTGCGATTTTTCAGGATTCAGAAGGTAATCGTGTTGCCTTTCATTCACCTAAATAAACCCAATTCAAGAAAAACCATGTGCGTGCAAGCCCCGGATTTTCAAAACCCAGGGCTTGCACGCTAATCATCTTACCCTAATATGATTAGCTTCAGTGGGCTCGGAAGCGCTTCGCGGCGGTTCATTAAACAGGCCTTTTTTAAATCAGACCCGATAACCTGATCAACAACTTCTCTATAAAAACCGACCAAAGTCAGAACCAAGGCGATTTTTCATTTTGAAGCAATAACCACATTCTCATCAACAGGCAGCTGACCTTGGCTCGCCCACACAGGCTAACAAAAAAGAACCACGCACCGGGAATTGCCCTATTTTCCAGAGTCCTTCCCTGCGTTAAAACCTGTTTATTATAGAGAAATCGAAAATTTTAACGTTGGGAAAATTCCGGCCATCGGAGAGTGTCATTCAGCAATCATCAGGAGCCCCTGGAGCAGATGCAAGCCCCAGTGAAGACTTACTCTAAAAAATGGAAACCAAGGAAATCATTGAAGATTGCGGCCTTTTTTTTAAACAGGGTAAGCGTCTCCGACGGATTTAGCTCTGCTCACCCTCAGTGCCTGTTGACCCAAATCCTCCCAAGCCTCTCGGGGTTTCTGAAAGCCTTGAGATTTCCTCAACTTCGACAATAGCAACAGGCTTGATAACCATTTGCGCAATCCGACTCCCTATCTCGGCTTGAAATACTGCACGACCGTGATTAATCAGGATGACCCCGATCTCCCCGCGATAGCCTTGATCAATGGTTCCAGGTGAGTTGAGTACTGTAATGCCATGTTTGAGCGCAAGCCCGCTACGGGGCCTAATCTGGGCTTCGGTTCCGAGGGGCAGCTCAATTGCGATGCCGGTTCGGACAAGAAGGGATTGCCCCGGCGCAAGACTCACAGCTTCGGCAGCACACAAATCCAGTCCGGCATCACCTTTGTGAGCGTAGCGCGGAACAATGGCCTGAGTGGAAAGACGTTTTACTTTGAGCTTCATCGTTAAAATCGTCTTTCCACTTGTGCATTTACTCGATATTTGCGCCAACAACAGCCGCCATTTGCATCATATCGATGGTTTGGCCTTCTTTTAATTTTGTTAAATCCGTCACTTTGCCCGACTTGCTTGTTGATTTGGTATTTTTAAAAATTTTTAGTAATTTAGAATCAGTTACGATGTACTTACCTGCATTTTCCGGCGCGCCATTAACTGTCTTGGTTTGAAGTTTATTGGCTTTAATATAATCCCACAGTTTCTTGGTAATCTCTGTTCTGGGAAGCTCCTTTGCGCCCAACAAGCCCGCCAAGTCCGCCTTCAATTTCACTGCTTTTTTCAATCCTTTTTCTTCTGCCATTTTGTACTCCTTCTTGAGTTGTTAGTATTTTCCGTCATGATTAAACCACAAAAGCATCTTATAAGTTAAGTTCATAATTGAGCCACTCTCATTTTGAGTTCAGACCTTTTTTTTTCAAAAGATCGATAGATCCAGTGCCAGTTAAAACGATCAGTGACTGAAAAACAAGCACCTTCCCCTTTTTGAAGGGTGTCCCCCCATTTTTCATTTTGACTCACAATGGGCGCAACTTAACCAAAAATAAAACATGAAGTCACAAGACGTGCCTCCGACACAGATGAATCAATCGACCCTCAATGCCTTGTGAGATACCACAATATTGTAAAAATGAAACCATTGCAATGGCTTCAGCGCTCACAATCTTCAATGAGGACTCAACATCCTTGCCTTTGCGGCGATTCTCTTTTAAACTCCACTTCCGATGATTGAAACATGGACGAAAGAAAAACTGGTGGCCGAGGTGGAGGCGCTTGCTCAAATTGCAGCGCAGTCAGAGCAGGATGCGCTTCACACAGGCTTTTCCAAACGCATTGAACAGCTGCGCGAGATTTATCGCGGTGCGCCGGGCTTGTTTGATCCGCCGCTGGTACGCTGGATCCGCCGATTGGCCGAACTCAAACCCATCCAGAAAAGCCCGAAGTCTATTCTGGAAACCATTTTTGGATACGACCACTTCCGGGCAGGCCAGGAGGAACTGATTTCCGCAATACTTGCGGGCTGTGATGCCGTCGGAATTATGCCCACGGGTGCGGGAAAATCGCTGACCTACCAAATTCCGGCGCAGATTTTACCCGGCACAACACTGGTAATTTCCCCCTTGATTGCCCTCATGAAAGACCAGGTCGATGCACTGCTTGAACTGGGCATGAATGCCACTTTTATCAACTCCAGCCTGGATGCAGATGAACGCCGCAGCCGAACGGCGCGGCTCATCGCGGGACAATACGATCTGGTTTACATCGCACCTGAAGGCTTGGACGGTTCCCTTTTTGATTTGCTTTCCCGGTGTAAAATCAACCTCATTGCCATTGATGAAGCCCATTGCATCAGCCAGTGGGGCCATGATTTTCGGCCTGCCTATCGAAACCTTTCGAATTTAAAAGCGCATTTTGGACAGATTCCAGTGCTCGCTTTAACGGCCACGGCCACGGATCGGGTCGCCGACGACATTGTCCAGCAAATGGGCATGTCTGCGCCTTTTCGATACCGGGGGTCCTTCTTTAGAAAAAACCTGCACCTTCATGTCTATAAAAAAGGGAATGGCCGCCATACAAAACAGGATATTCTGCAGCTGGTTCAATCCCGGCAGGGACAATCCGGCATTATTTATTGTCTGAGCCGAAAAGGGGTGGAGCAAACCTCCAAGTATCTCGCCGAGCACGGGGTGCGCGTGATGGCCTATCATGCGGGCATGGCCCATGACCGCCGCGCCGAGTCGCATGAAACCTTTCGTCGGGACGATGTGGATGTCATTGTCGCCACGGTGGCTTTTGGCATGGGCATCGACAAACCCAATATTCGTTATGTGATACACCGTGATATGCCCAAAAGCATTGATGGGTATTATCAGGAAATCGGGCGGGCCGGGCGCGACGGCGTCGGAAGTGACTGCATCCTGTTTTATTCCTGGGCTGAAGTGATGGGATATGATCGATTTTTACACGACGTTTCGGACGAGGCCATTAAAGAGCGAACTCAAATGCAAACCCGCGAAATGTTTCGGCTGGCCGAACAGGAAACCTGCCGACATCAGGCCCTGGTCGGGTATTTTGGAGAAAAGATTCCCGATTGCGAAAGTGCCTGTGACATTTGTCTGAAACGGGATCTGCTCCAAGAGATTCGTCCCGTCAAAACCAGCAGACAACGCGTTGTGCGCCCCATGACCTCCGCCATCGAAACCGCCGATCTGATGGGCGGACCGGAGTCCCTGGTACTTTTAAACGCCTTGAAAGCCTTAAGAAAAAAGCTGGCGGACGAAAAAGGGGTGCCTGCCTACCTGGTCTTTAGTGATGCAGTCTTGTTGCAAATGGTGGCGGAGCGGCCGCAAACAGATGAAGACATGCTGCGCATCAACGGCATCGGCCCGAAAAAACTTGCGGCATACGCAGACCACTTCCTGCCGCTGCTCAGTCACGCAGCCCCTTCCGCGTCTTCTGGGTGGCGAAAGTAGTCCCCGGACAAAATCTTTAGTCCTGATCAGAGCGATTCCATAGCCACATCTCTCCCAATGAAATCAGGATTTGCGCCAGCAGGGCAAGGCCCATCAAAACACCCCCAAAAATCACGGTATAGGCAAATACAGGTCTTAACTTTGTAAACCACCAGGAACCGATATCCACCCATATGGCGATAAAAGGCGTCGCGATCAAAATGATTCGCCAGCGTGCATCAATCGCGCTGAGGGAAAAAATGCCGCCCGTCAGAAAAAAAATAAAACTCATGCCAAAGAGGTGAACATGGGAAACCCGCACGAGGGCTTTGACCGATTGCCCCATGTCCATGCCGGTATAGACAGAAATCTCTTCAAAACCTGTCAGCGGCGGGAGCGGCATACCCGATTCAGGGCTGTGACAAACCGCACAGTTGTCTTTAAAAATGTCGATGACCTTGGGAAAATCTTTCTCTGACGCCCCACCTTCTATCCACTTAAAAATCTCCTGCTTTTGCGCCGGGGTGATATTGTCTCCCATCGAGCCATTTAAAGCCGCCCCCAAACGCGTCTCCCCTCGTGCGCCGTAATACTTTAAAATAACAGCCTCAACAAACCCGTCGCCCTTGGATCGATGCGGCTCAATCTCGATCAGATACAGATAGAGAATCGCAAAAAGATAGGCCACCCCAATGGTCAACAACAAACACGTAAAGAGAACCTTTACAGGGGATGAAAACGAACTCAGCCCCGCTCGACTTTCAGGTTTCGCATCATTCATTCGTTACGCTCTATTTCTGAGACAAGAGATAAGCCGCCAGAGCAGAGAGTTCTTCCGGAGTCCCTTTTACGGGCATCATGTTTGCGTTCGCCACTTTTTTGGGGTTTTCAAAAAACTTCATCAGCCAGGCCTCATCACGTTGACTCCCAATCCCAGAAAGGTCAGGACCAATCTTTCCACCCTTGCCTTCAATCGTATGACACATGCTGCAGCGTTTTTCTTCAAAAAAGGCCCTTCCTGTATCAATCTCCGCGGCTTCAGCCAATAAACTTCCCATCAGAGAAATGCCCATAAAAACCAAAACCGGCACAATCCTTTTTTTCATCATCTGTATCTCCCGGTTTCAAAAAATGATCCACCTTTTTTATTAAAGTGCTTCACTGGGCCTTTATCGTCATCACAGAGCATTTTGCATGCCGGAGCACCCTTTCGGCTTGACTTCCCATCATCAGATGATTAAACCCCTTTCTCCCGTGTGTCCCCATGACAATTAAATCAACCCCCTCTTTTTCGGCAAGTTCAACGATCTCAAGGTAGGGCACACCATTTTTCAAGGAGGCATTGGCTTCAATTCCGTCCTGTTTGGCCTTTAACACCAAGTCATTGAGCAAAGCATTAGAGCGATCCATCAAATAAGCATACCCTTCATCAAAAAGGGCGGTCATATCATCAGGGTGGTCCAAACGTTCTAAAACATGCACAAAAACCACTTCCGCACCCAGCTTCTTGATCATCGGAATGGCCTCTTCAATCGCGCGATTCGAAAGCTCTGAAAAATCGGTCGGCAACAATACCTTCTTAACATCCATGACATCCTCCTATGACGTGACAACACAATCTCTTCACTCAACCCAATGAAATAGATCAATCTCTGTTTTCATACTACGATAACATCAGAGTGAAAGTCAGTACTACAAATGCAGTATGAATCCGGGGTAGTCAGAGAGAGAAACATTGGACTATAATGACACATAAGGCATTGTCTGGAATCACACATTGGGAGGGTCCGCTGATGAGAGCTCAAATTGTATGGTTAATCTCCTTGATTGCCATGTTTTCATCCACACCTGTAGAAGCCGTGACACCCAGCACCGGTCGTACTGTTGTTTCTTTTACACTCAAAACGGAAATGACAGACGGGCACTTCTCTTTTAGAGGGGTAGGGGGCGAAATTGATGGCAAAGTCAACCCGGTGCTCTCCGTGAAAGAATGGGATGTCGTGGAAGTGACCTTAATCAATAATGACGGCGTGAATCATCATGTCGCTTTTCCTGATTTTTTCATCACCTCTCACGAAGTGATGGAGAAAGGGACAAAAACCACGGTTACCTTTGTTCCCTTCAAAACAGGCGGATTTATTTATTATTGTGTCTTGAATAAACATCGCGATCGCGGCATGGAAGGAAAATTGGTTGTCAGTACTAAATAGCAATTTTTCGTACAAGGAACAACAAGGACTTCCTCATAAAACCCTGCCTCACCTTCCCCTTGAGAGGGCGCAGTGAAGGTCGGCATTGTCCAGATGAATTCGAAGTTTGGGGAAGTGTCTCAAAATACGGAAAAAGCCCTTGGACTGATTTCATCGAAGCAGGCCGATTTGTGGGTTTTACCCGAACTGTTCAACACCGGCTATCAATTTATCTCTAAAAAAGAGATCCGCGCGCTCGCCGAACCCGTTCCTTCCGGGCCTACCACACAAAGCCTGATTCAGATTACCAAAACACTCAAAACCACGATTGTGGCCGGACTGGCCGAACGAGATGGCGACAAATACTTTAACGCGGCGGTACTCATTGGCCCCAAAGGCCATATCGCGACCTATCGAAAAATACATCTTTTTTATGAAGAAAACCGCTGGTTTACACCGGGGAATCTGCCTTTTCAAGTCTATCCCGTCTCCTATAAAAATGAAAATGGACAGTCCCTGAAATGCAAGATTGGCATAATGATTTGTTTTGACTGGATTTTTCCGGAATCGGCCCGCACCCTGACATTACTCGGGGCCGATGTGCTCTGTCATCCTTCCAACCTGGTTTTACCGCACTGTCCGCAGGCCATGATCACGCGCTGCCTCGAAAACCGGGTTTTTGCCATCACGGCCAACCGGATCGGCACTGAATCCCGCAACACAGAAACCCTGCGTTTCATCGGACAAAGCCAAATCGTCACGCCTCATGGCAAAATCCTTTATCGGGCCCCGGAAGATCAGGAAGCCGTGCACGTTGTGCACATTGATCCCAAAACAGCCCGCAACAAATCCATCAATCCATACAACCATCTTTTAAAAAACCGCGCTGAACAATTTTATCGCTGACATCAGACCAATATATGCATTAACATGTCACAACAACGCCCTCAATATGCCATAAGGAGAACCGTGCATGGAACGTCCCAAAATTGCTGATACCACACCCAAAATGCTTCACCTTAATGCCGATGAAGAGTATTATTGGTGCGCCTGCGGACTCAGTCAAAGTCAGCCCTTTTGTGACGGCTCACACAAAAATACTTCCTTTACCCCAGTCGCATTTCAAGTCTCCGAAGCACAGGAAGCCGCGCTTTGCATGTGTAAACAAACCCGAAATCCGCCTTATTGCGATGGCAGCCATGCTTCCCTCACAAAAGAGGACATCGAACGAGACACACCGCCCAAAAATCCAAGCGACGTTCAGCCCACAGAGGAAGAACCCACCTTAAAACTCATTCACGACCTCGCCAAAGACGGGCTTTCAAAAGTGGGATATCATGGCCCGATGGCCGCAATGGGCGTGCCTCGCGCCAAACTACCGCAATGGGACGATATTCAAATTCTTCCCGCACAATTCGCGACCAAACCCCTCATGGAAAACGTGCCCGTCGGCACTGAATTGATTATTGGCCCGAATGCCGAAAAGCCGCTCCATCTCAAAATCCCTCTTTTTGTTTCCGATATGAGTTTTGGTGCCTTGTCCGAAGAAGCAAAAGTGGCCCTGGCGATGGGCGCAGAACGTGCCGGTACGGGCATCTGCTCCGGAGAAGGCGGGATGCTGCCCGAAGAGCAGGCCGCGAACAGCCGTTATTTTTATGAGCTCGCATCGGCCAAATTTGGCTACAATGAAGCGCTCCTTTCCAAAATACAGGCCTTCCATTTTAAGGGCGGCCAAGCCGCAAAAACCGGCACAGGAGGACACCTCCCGGCCAATAAAGTCACAGGAAAAGTCGCCGAAGTACGGCATTTACCGGAAAAAACCGCTGCGATTTCTCCGGCAGCTTTTCCTGATTTAAAAAGCCCGGAAGACTTTAAGGCTTTTTCAGATCGTGTACGAGAGCTCAGCGGCGGCATTCCCATCGGCATAAAAATGTCCGCAAATCACATTGAAGAAGATATTGATTTTGCCATCAAAGCCAGCGTCGATTACATCATACTGGATGGCCGGGGCGGTGGCACGGGCGCAGCTCCCTTAATCTTTCGGGATAACATTTCTGTCCCCACGATTCCCGCGCTTGCGCGCGCCCGGCACTATCTCGACAAACGATGCGTATCGCACATCAGCCTCATCGCCACCGGCGGCTTGCGGACCCCCGCCGACTTCATCAAAGCCCTTTGCCTCGGTGCGGACGGGATTGCAATCGCCAACTCCGCCATACAGGCCATCGGCTGCATCGCCGCCCGGATTTGCAATACCAATCGCTGCCCTTCGGGTGTGGCAACGCAAGATCCGGAACTCAGGACCAAACTGGATATCGAAACTTCAGCAGACCGTCTTGCCCGGTTCTTTGAGGCTTCAGTGGAACTCATGCAGGTCATGGCCCGTGCCTGCGGACATGACCATCTCAATCAATTTAAAAAATCAGATCTGACGACATGGAAGCGGGAAATGGCGGATTTGACCGGCATTGCATATGGCGGGCTTGATTTAAACCTTTCTTAAATATCCTCAATCTGCACCCGATTATTTTTCTATCCTAGCGTTGCAAGGACAAAAGCGCTTCCGCACCGGCCGCCTTAAGGTAATGTGCTGTGTCGATATGACCGTTTTCGGTCGCCAGAAAGAGTGCATGTTCTCCAAAACGGTTTCTGGCATTTATATCAGCACCATGTTTCATCAAGGTTTTAACGACTTCAAAATATCCGTATTTTGAAGCCCACATGAGCGGTGTCCATTCCTCATGGTCTTTTGTATTCGGATTCGCGCCATGTTTCATTAACAATATGACAATCTCCAACCGTCCGTTCATCGCGGCAAGTATCAAAGCCCCACTGCCACCATGATCCATGGCATCAACCTGTGCTTTCTTTTGCAACAACAGCCTCACACTTTCTAAATGCCCATTCATCACGGCATGCATCAACGGCGTCGCACCAGCGCTGTCCTGCTCATTGACAAGCATTCCCTGCTCAATAAGAAATTTTAATATTTCTATCCGGCCATTGGATGCTGCCAAGGTTAAGGCCGTCCATCCACCGTTATTCCTTATCTGAATATTTGCACCCCGACTGATTAGGGTCTTCAATGTTTCCAAATAATTATGTTTTGCAGTCAGCATTAAGGCCGTTCGCCCCAAGAGATCCTTTGCATCAATCTCTGCACCATGTTTCAACAACAAGTTAACGACTTCGGTATCCCCTTCAAGCGCGGCTTCCATCAAGGCTGTCCGCCCTTCTATATCCATCAGATTGACCTTTGCACCGTGGTGCAGTAAAAGGTCAGCAATTTGGGTATACCCCCCAAGGGCAGCTTCCATCAAGGCCGTCCGGCCATCGTAAGGGGATGCATTAGGGTCCATTCCTCCTATCAGAAAACGCCGGACCGTATCATAATCTCCGTCTTGGGCACTATCAACGAATTCCACGTCCGACATTTCAAATGTGTCCTGCGTCATTTGCACAAGTCCAATCGCAAGATCTTCACCATAAACGGGTTGGGCAACGACCCACAATATAGACGCCACAACGATGAGGTTTTTCTTAAACATGAGCTCTCCCGGATAACCACACCAATCTTTACCTGATTGGTGTGGTTTTGATGGATACAACTAGCTGTCAAATGTCACATACCCTGATACTTACCCTGCTTTTTCTTCTTTTAACTTATCCACAATTTCAATGAGATTTTCTCCCATTTTACAAAGCTGTTGGGAGGCAGAAAACACATTCCTTCCTTCTTCTTCTGTACTCTTTGAAACCTCTTTCACATGCTCAATACTTTCGAATGCCTCCCGGCTTCCCTTTGCCACTTCCAGGATATTGCGATTGATTTCTGAAATTCTCTTGGCCTGCTCTTCGATCGCAAATGAAATACCACTGGATATATCATTGATTTCAGCAATCACTTCCGCGACTTCAGAAACTTCACCCACAGAAACGGCTGCATTGGACTGTATATTGGACACATTCTTCCGAATTTCATCCGTGGCCTTAGCTGTTTCCTTGGCCAGACCCTTCACTTCATTGGCCACCACAGCAAACCCCTTGCCGGAGTCTCCGGCCCGAGCCGCTTCGATCGATGCATTCAAGGCCAGTAAATTGGTTTGCTCGGCGATGGTGACAATGAAATTCACTACTTTTCCGACTTCCTCGCCCGACGCTTCCAATTTGACAATAATGTCTTTTGCCGCATCCATCATTTGAACCGCTTTCATTGTAACTTCATTGGCTTTTTGAGCACTTTTAGAAATTTCCTGAATGGTTATTTCAATTTCTTCCGATGCGTGTGTTACGGATTCAATACTGTGATTGTTCTGTTCACTAGCTACAGAAATTCTCTCCACCTGCAGGGCCACTTTTGAGTAATTTTGGCTTAACTGTTGACTGGAATCAGTCAACACCTTCGACGCGTCGGCTACAGACCGGGCGGTTTCGGTTAAAGTTCCCTTAAACTCTTCACGTTGACCATCGGCTTTCACCCTGTGGCTTTCCGCTTTTATTTTTTCATCTTCAGCCTTTTGTTTGAGGCGTTCCATTTCTTTCAAGCCATCGACCATGCTATTAAAACTGCTCACCAGCACACCGATCTCATTTTCATGACTGACTTCGATCGGCGCAATGGATAAATTTCCTAAAGAAATTTCCTTGGAGGCCTCCTTGAGCCAGCCAATTGGCACAAGAATTTGCTGAAGCAGCAGGTAACTGACCCAAGCCGTTATAAGGCCGACAATCAAACCGGGCAGAATAATCGTCTTCTGGATTGTTCCTATAAAATCTGTTGCCTTACTTTTTGAGAGTTTCAACAAATACAGGCCTGGAGGCCGACCTTCAGATGATATCCCCAAAGGGACGGTAGCAATAATATAGTCATCGCCAGCAATGTTCCACTCAAACCCGATTTGCTTTCCTGCTTTTTCAAACCACTCGCTGGATCCAATTCCCGTTTGCCGAATATGCTTGGCTAAATCCGCTCGTTGGTCACCCGTCCATGAAGAAGCGACAATCCCGTCTTCCGTAACAAAACTCGTCTCGCTCTTGGTTAAAATGTTCAATCTATTGACCATTTCCTCATTTATTCGAAAACCCACCAACACTGTGCCGAACACCCGGTTTCTAAAAAGCACGGGGATTCCTGAAACGTGATAATACTCCGTTCCCACTTTGAGAAGGCCGCTGCTCTCACTTTTTTCTAAAGCCGCTGTTACAACAGGGTGAGTCAGGAGCTCCTTTTCTACAGATCCTCCATCCGTTCTGGCCAAAATAGTTCCTGCTTCATCTGTGATGATAAACAGATCGTTTCCGATCTTCTCCTGAAGGGTAACGGCCAATTGCAAAATCGAGGGCCCGTCTTTAGTCCTTAGCATCGCTTTAAAAAAAGGAAGGGACGACACCAAACGGGTTTCACGAATCCGTAAGTTTTCGTAAGCGGAAAAAGCCGTCCGTGCTTCTATCAGATTTCCCTGAAGGCTTACTGCCGTCGCCCTGTTGACAATAAAGCTTACCGCAACAAGAATTAGCACGACAAGAGAAACCACAACCCCCACCATTAAAAGCGGGATTTTCTGTTTCAAGTGGAACGATTTCATCTCGCCGCTCCCCATAATAATTTTTTTAAACATCGTCCAAAATTCAGTGCACACCCCCCGCATTTAAGGAAAAATCCAGATTAATGGTCTCTCCCTGCTTGAGAGCAACTTTCTTCGAAACAACGACATCCGGACTCAAGAACGCCTTGACCGTATACTGACCTTCTGGAATATTGGGAATCGAATAGCGGTTTTTATTTGTCATCGCAAAATACACATGATCCAGAACCAGAATGTAGGAATACATATGTTCATGAACATCACAAAAAACTTCAACCAGGCCGACGGTTTTCATTTGAACCCGCTGGTCTTTTCCAGGACCATACGGGCCGAAGTCAAATGGATTTGACGGGGAGAATGAAAACGCATTGTGAAACACATCGTCATCATTTGGGAACTCCACCGTTGTTCCCTTTAGTACGGCGAGCGTGGCGGGACTAAAAACCTGATCACGCTGCAAGATTTCAGGGTTTTTCATCGGCGGCTGATACTGTCCTTCTAAATCTCCTTCCAAATAAACCACAACATCTGTTTGCTCATTTTCTCCTAAAACCGTGACCTGCCCTGAAATAGTTCCGGCAATCGCCATACTCGCACAATTTAGTAATACCAGCGCCCAAGCTGTAATTCTCATTGATTCCTCCCTTTATGATATCTTTCCCAATTCACCCAATTTAAGCCTATAGTTTTTATTGTGGCAGCAGGGGGAATTCCACCCTCGGCTGGTCGCCGGTCAATGTTTTCATGAAGGCGATTAATTCCTCCTTTTCTCCATCTGTCAAATTCAAAGGCTTGACCTTGGGATCTTTATTGGGGTCGACACCGCCGCCCTGATCATAAAAGTCTACCACTTCTTTGAGTGTAGTAAAGACCCCGTTATGCATATAAGGTCCTGTCAGTGTAATATTTCTTACTGTAGGTGTTTTAAAAGCCCCGCGGTCTTTATCATCTTTTGTAACGTTAAACCGGCCAAGATCTTCCTTTAACGGTCCCACCTGTGGAACAGCCAGATTGTGAAAAGCATCGTCTGTAAAGTTAGGTCCTTTATGGCACTGCGAACAGCTTGCCTTGCTCACAAACAAAATCAATCCGCGTTTTTCTTTTGGGGACAGCGCATTCATTTCTCCATTCATATACCGGTCAAACGGCGCATTGGGCGTCACAATCGTCCGTTCAAACGATGCGATCGCTTTTCCAACATCATCATAGTCAGGGTTTCGACCAAACACCGTTTTAAACAACTTTTTATAAGCCGGTATTGAATTCAAAAACGCAATGACATTTTCTTCAGTATTATTCATTTCGCCCGCGGCAAGAATCGGCCCCTTGGCCTGATCCTCCAAAGAGGGTGACCTTCCGTCCCAAAACTGAACCTTGTTGTACGCGGCATTCAGTACCGTCGGGCTGTGTCGCCCCAACTCTTCGCGAAACCCCATAGACCGATCCATACCATCTGCAAACCCCAATCCGGGAGAGTGGCAGGTACTGCACGCCATATCTCCGTCACTAGAAAGACGCGGATCAAAATAAAGTATTTTTCCCAAGGCAATCTTCATTTCTGTTTGTGGATTATCCGGGGGGATAGGGACTTCCGGTAATGCGGCAAGCCTGCCCGGCAAAGCCTGCTTCGATTTTACCAGGTCATCCAGCATCGCCACCGTAATTTTCACCTTCTTTTTACGCCGCCTTTTTGCGCCACGCGTAACCGTTTTCTGCGCCACCGTCAACTGCTTTATTTCAGGCAAAGTTGAATCGGCCTCGGAAGAAAATAAAGGATGCTTCAATCCTTCAAACAAAAAAGCGACTGTCAGTACGATGGCAATCCATCCAATACGGGGAAATCCCCCGCACAATAAGCGATTTTTCAATTTGTTCTCCTTGCTTTTTGAGTTGTGTTTGAATAATCACACCGGACACTTCAAGCGAGCAGCCTGTTACGGTTGCATCGATACAGCTCCCCTCCGGCATTCTCCGTTGTTTATGTTATCGGTTTGGGTAATTGATTACTTTAGAAAACGGAGGAAAATAATTAGAGATTCTGCCTGAAGATCGGATACAATTCCTCGGTTTTTGAAACATGTTCAGACATGCCGAACCCAATGAAAAGGCCATGCCAAGAAAAATAAAAACGGCACAGATACTACTATTTGTAAACGCCGCGGTTATTGTTATATTTGTCCTGATGAACTTCTGCACCCCAAAAGTGCTGCCCTTTCAACTCGACTTTATGGGCGTCCCACAGGAGCACCTTGTCCCCAAAATGTCGAAATTATTACTGTTTTGTACAAGGCGATTGGGGGCAATTACCTGGCTATCGGGGCGGGGATTGCCCTGCTGGCTTACGGTCTTTAGTATAGAAAACAAACTTTCAATTCGAATCATCCTGACTCCATTCATCTCATTTTTTGCGTCGCCTTCATTTTCGTGGCAATCCAGTTTGGCTCGCCCACTTTTATTGCACCGATTTTAATACTCGTTTTGCTGGGCATCTCGATGTGGATCACAAGAGGCCCTAAGACATAACAAAACGATTATTCGATTCGCTCTTAAGAGCGGTTCCTCCCTCAAAAAACAAGGCAGGACAATAGACCTCATTCACCAAATCCACTATACTGTGGGGATGCAAAAATACTGGACCGTCTTTCGGGTAAACTGGCAAAATGCACTGCAATATCGAGGGCCGACCTTTATTTCAATTCTCGGCAACCTGCTGCATATCTCCGTACTGCTGTACCTCTGGAACGCCATTTATCTCGGGAATCAGCAGATGGGGAACTATAAACTCTCTGACCTCATCACCTATTACATTCTTCAACTCATGATCAACAGTATGGTGCTGTCCTATATCAGCTGGGAGATCGGCAATCAAATCAGCGAGGGCACCTTTTCCAATTTTTTGGTCAAGCCGCTCAATCCCCTGCATTACTGGTTTGTCATCAACCTTTCTGGGAAATTGTTTGAAGGTTTGATGATGCTCGTTGTTGCGGGCATCATTTCCTTTATTCTGATTAACCATGTCACACTTCCGAGCGAGGGAATCACCCTGGTCTATTTTGTCGTCGCACTGATTTTAGCGGGCATCCTCGCCTTCGAGTTTGATTTTGCCATCGGAATTTTGGCCTTTTGGCTCGTTCAGATTAATTCCTTTAAGTACATGCTGCAATACGGGATGTTTTTCCTGGCCGGGGCCTTGCTGCCGCTTGATCTTTTTCCAGAGGCCTTTCAACGTATCGCAAACCTGCTGCCCTTTCGTTTTATGCTGTATTTTCCGATCCAGATTTTTCTGGAAAAAGAACGGCAGCCCATCGAAGGCTTTATGACGGCCGGGATCTGGATTATCGCACTCTATCTCATCCTGCAATTTGGACTGAAGCGCGGCATTAAACACTATGAAGCCGTCGGGAAATAAGGCCTACATGAAAACAACCCTCAGCCGATACTTCTCCTTGTATTGCTCCTTCCTCAGTCACAATCTGAAGAATGAGATGATCTACAGGACCAATTTCGCCATCAATGTGGGCATGGATATCTTCTTTATGATGGTGAATGTCATCTTTTTTAAAATTCTATACGGCAATATCGAAACCATCGGGGGATGGACCTTTCACCAAACCCTCATCCTCGTCGGAAGTGTCGGCGTCATCCGTGAGCTGGCCTACCTCACGTTTCGCAAAGGCTTTCTGGAGTTGGGCGAATATGTGCGCACCGGCAATTTTGATGTCATGCTCACCTCCCCCGTCTCCACTGCGGCGCATCTCGCCTTTCGGCATGTGTCACTGACTGACAGCCTTGGAGAAGGACTGATGGGACTCGTACTCGTTGGATATGGCTTTGCACATCTGGATGCGGCAACCTGGATCAATATCCCTTTTTATCTTTTTATGTTGCTCAACTCGCTTACGATTTATTATGGTTTCAGTTTGCTTGTCAACGGCCTCGTTTTTTGGCTTGTGAAATCGCAGGAATTGAACACCGTCGTGTATTATTTTATGAACACTGCACGTTACCCACGTGAGATCTATCACGGCTTGGGAAAAGGGCTCTTTACCTTTTTGATCCCCAGCAGTCTCATCGCCACCACGCCCGCCGCCATTCTGGTCGGGCGGGCAGACAGCGGCTTGATTCTGCTGTCCCTCGGTGTCGCAGCCGCATTTTTAACCCTGGGACTCTTATTCTGGAATTGGAGTATCCATTTCTACAGCTCGGCAAGTAGTTGAGAAATCCCTCTCAATCCCCCTTTGTTAAAGTGGGAGGTGATAGATTAAGGTCAAAGGGCAGATCAAACAACCTTTTCATTCGCCCCTGTCCTTTTCCTAAATTGACCCCACTTTGAAAAAGGGGGGCTGGGGGGATTTAAACCAAATCAATTTAAACAAAGTGAAATGAAACGATGTCAACGATTGAAGTTAAAAACCTGAACAAAACCTTTAAAACCCATCGAAAAGAGAGCGGGTTGAAAGGGTCATTCAAAGGACTGTTCTGGCGGGAAGCCGTTTACAAAGAAGCTGTTAAATCCGTCTCGTTTTCTCTGGAAGAGGGCGAATTGGTCGGTTTTCTCGGGCCCAACGGTGCGGGTAAAACCACCCTGTTGAAAATGCTTTCGGGCATTCTGTATCCCACGTCGGGCGAAGTCAGTGTTTTGGGCTACACCCCCTGGGAGCGCGACCGGGACTATCAGCGCCAGTTCGCTATCGTCATGGGACAGAAAAATCAGTTGTGGTGGGATCTGCCGCCTTCGGAATCCTTTTTGCTCAACCGCGACATTTACGGCGTGGACCATAGGGCCTTTCAACGCACGATTGATGAAATGGTTTCCCTGCTCGACTTAAAAGACCTGCTCGATATCCCCGTCCGTCAGCTCTCTCTTGGCCAGCGAATGAAATGCGAACTTGTCGCTTCCCTGTTGCACCAGCCCCGCGTCCTGTTTCTGGACGAGCCAACCATCGGCCTGGACGTCATCTCGCAGGAAAAAATCCGCTCCTTTATCAAGGAATACAACCGCCTCAAAAAAACTACGGTACTGCTCACCAGTCATTACATGGCGGATGTCGAGGCGCTCTGCAAACGCGTACTCGTCATCAACCACGGCGGCATTGTCTACGATGGCGCACTGAGCGCACTTTCGGAACGTTACGTGGATCACAAAGTCATCAAAATCCGCTTCGACACGCCACAAGCCCCCACGCCTCCGGAAACGCTTTCGGGCGTGGTCGAATGGGATGCCGCGCACGCAGTCTTGAAAGTCCCCAAAAAGGAAGTCGCCCGCACAACCCACCAACTGCTCAGTGATTTTGCCATCGACGACCTCTCTGTTGAAGAAGTCGAAATCGAAGAAATCATCCGCCACATCTTTGAGGAACAACCGGAAATAGAGGGAGAGGTTATTGAGGGATAAAGATAAGGCAAGGCAAATCCCCCTCAATCCCCCTTTGTTAAAGTGGGAGGTCACAAACTGAAATTAGAAAAAGAATACTAAACCACGCCTTCCATCATTTTTTTATCTTTTCCAAAATGAACCCCACTTTGAAAAAGGGGGGCTTGGGGGGATTTTACAAACAACCTTTTCATTCGCCCCTCTCCTTGTTCAAGCCTTCCGGGTGTTCAATGTTTTGTCTTTCCGCCTCCGTGCATTCTTGAAAAAACGTCCCAATCGAAAGGTCTCGCCTGGATATCGTACAAGGGCGTCGCCCTGACATTGCCTTCCGCTTGCTGTTTCAGAAGGCAGCCCACAATCGTTTGCGGGTCCTCGATAAGTCTTCGAATCGTTTCGTAGGCCAAATCCTGCGCGAGCGTCTTGTCTTCCGGCATGGGAGGGGCGCCCCGTAAGGTGTGCCCTAAAATGGTCGCCTTGGTCGCCACTGCCAGGGGATAGTCTTTTTTCTTTAAACGCCTAGGCGGCCACCTGGAAAGGGTTTCTGAAACGTATTCAACCAGACCGTGAACCCCACCGGCCGGATGATGCCGATGGGGTGTTTTCTCCGCCACAATAAAGAGATGGCTCTTATTGGGGACACCCAGGGACTGCCTCAGGGTTCCCAAGACCACTTCGTCAATATAGGCGTCGGGATCGGGGTATTCGTTGACCAATATGCCTTCAGCGCGGGCCTGATAAGCGCAAGCCAAGGCCAGGTGTCCGGAGCCCGCCCCCATTAATTCGACAAAAAAAACAGTGCCCATCGCCGCGCTAGTGGCCTTGAGGGATTCGAGGGAATGGTTGGCCAGAGCGACCGCCGAGTGAAAACCCAGGGCAGTGGTTCCGGCAAGATTGTTGTCGATGGTACCGGGAAGTCCCACGACCTGCGCGCCGAAGTTTTCAAAAATCGCCCGTGCGCCTCTGAGACTCCCGTCGCCGCCAATCACCACCAGAGCCCCATTTTTGAGATAGGGCGATAAATTCCGAATTGCAGCCCGCTGAATGGTCTCGTCTTTAAAATCCTCGAAGCGGCTGCTGCCAATCGGGCTGCTCGCCTGCTTGGCCATGCCGCGCATCTGCTGTTCGCTGAAACATTCAATCCAGTTGTTTGCAAGGCCGAGAAAACCATGCCGGACAAAGTGCACCTTCAAGCCCATGCGCTCCCCCGTCGAACGCAGCTCTTTCAAGGCCGCCCCGGCCCCTGAAAAGTCTCCGCCCGAAACAAGCGCCACAACTTGTTTGATTTGTCCCGGTTTTAAAGTGATGCGTGCCAGCCGCTGCGCTTCCAGTGTGTCGGATGCCGCTCTTACCGAGCGCTCGTGCGCCGAAAGACCCACGGCCGTCGAATAGCCCGACAATCGCCCTTTTTCGTAGGTGAGCAGCACCACATTGTCCTGACCTTCCTTGTATGATCCGAATTCTTCATAGGCCTCGTGAAAGGGGCGCGGATCGAGATAGGTAATGAGGGCCCGCAGAGTGGAACTGTGTGTGTAGAGACAAGCGACGCCCCCTTGATGGGCCCTTGCAAAACGATGCAGGCCATCGACCACATCGATATAAAAATCGAAAAAAGAATGCCCGCCCGGCGGGCAGTACAAGGGATGTTTCAAGAGCGCATTGACGCCTTCCGCATCCTTCCCGAAGGCGTCAATCGCAAGATCGGTTTCTTTCGATTTTTCGATGCCTGTGGCCCAGCCAAAGTCCTGAGACTCTAGAATCGGATCGACCGAAGCCTGTGGCCGTTCTTTGGCGTTCGGCATCAGCGCGCCAAGTACGCGCTCGAAAAGCTGTTTTGTATTGGGGCTGCTGCTGATACGATGCATAAAGGTCTTTGCATCAAGGTAATTTCCCAGATTCAGAAAATCGAGTTGCCGACCCACGACGCCGACCATCCTCGCCAGGACCGCCCCGACCGAATCGGCTTTGGCCACGCCGACGGTTTCGTCCAGGGTGTTGGCCAGACGACGGCCCACTTTATAGACCTTGCTGTCGATTTTGGAAAGGCCGTGCCGCATCGCAAAGAGCAGGATGCGATCTGCCAGATCTCGCGGCAAAAGCCAAAAACGATCATCACCGAGATCAATCACGATCCGCCCTTCGGCCAGTTGCGGCGTCAATTGAGCCCTCGGCACAATGGCAACCGGACGATGTCCCATCGGTTTTTGCACAAAGCCAATCGGGGCATGATAGAGTGCGGAAAGGCCCCCCTGTGCCAGCAGTACATTCCAGGCCGCGAAGAACACAAGTACATCCCCCTCACAGGCCGTGTCGATCAGTGAGGTCCTCGCGGCACGATAGTGCTCGGCCTCTAAAAACCCCGACCGGGCCTGCGCTACAAAGGCCTTGATTTTTGGAAGGGCATCCTTTGTTTTCTCGACACGATTTTCTAAATGCGGCACCGGAAAGACAAGACCGCTCACCTTTTCCGCTCCGGCCAGTTTTACCCCATAAGATAAGAGCCCTTCGATTGAAACAAAAGAAAGTGAATGTTCTCCCATCATTTAACGTCCTTTTTTGAAAAGATCTCTGTGCCTGAAAAGCGTCGCGCACATCCGTGCTTCAACAGCGTGAAATAGGCTCATGGCCATTAAGCGCAAACCCAATGCGGAATAAATATGGATTGATCTTATCTTTTAATCACCGGACTTTCAATGGCTTGGTCTTTTAGGGGAAGAAGGGATCAGGACAAATCCCCGTCACCTCCCCCTTTGTCAAAGTGGGAGGTGACGGATGAAATTCAAGAAAACAGATCAAACAACCTCTTCATTCCTCTTCATTCATTTTTTATCTTTTCCAAAATGGACCCCACGTTGAAAAAGGGGGGCTGGGGGGATTTCACGAGCGACGCACTCCAGTCCGAAACACTTCTTTTCAAGAGTCTCTTGCCGCTTGTTTTTCTTTAATTTTCTTTTTTAATTTATTGATATGGCGGACATCTAAAAGCAACTTTTCTATTTCAGGGAAATGGGGGCGACGATCAAGTACTTTTATGAAATTTTCCTCGGCTTTTTCCAGCTTTCCGGAATCATAATAAATATATCCAAGATCACTACTGTCCGGTTAAATGAGCCCTAAGCTATACAACATCATGTAATTAAAGGGAAATATTATCATTTTGTCTGTTACCGACTTGAACCACGGTCATTTTTTCTGCCATGCTCCCGGGATAATTTTGCAACGGGAGGC
>JAJDBT010000096.1 GCA_029261215.1 Nitrospirota bacterium
TCCCTGATCCTTTATTAATTTTACTGCTTCTTCTTTGAACTCCTTTGTGTGATTCCGTCTTTGCTTATTACTCATTGAACACCTCCTGAATGATTGATAATCCAATCTTAAGAATGTGTCCACTAAAACCCTACCACCTCACGATGATTCTTGAGGAGGATTTCAGTAATTCCGGTCAAACGCTCACAAAAATGAACCTTGGCCAGCCAAACGTTTCTGCTCAAGAACTCACAGAAGATCTTAACGAAGAAAGTAAAGATCTTAAAAGCGAACTCAAGGCCGAATCTAAAGATCTGAAAGCCGAACTCAAGGCCGAATCTAAAGACCTGACAAAAGACCTTAGAGATGAGGTCCAAGCACAGTCAAAGGATCTTGTAAAAGACATCAAGAAGGAACTGCCCATATTGTGATGTCTCGTGAACGCCATAAAAACTTCACAGATACGACATACGTATCTTGCCGCCAATAAACGAAGGATCTTTTTATGATTTTGATGCGTCAAAATCCTTGAAAGCGAGAGAAACCTTAAGAACCATTAAAAGATTAGAGTCTCATGCTTTTTAGGATAAAAAAACAATGTTATCGCTTTATTATTTTGTGCATCGTTTTAGCGCCATTCCTACACCCTACGGAGTCTCACGCTTTAAAAGATAATAGCCCCGATTCTAATATCCCCATTGATGGAGATATTAGAATCGGGGGCGGCTATGAATCCAACATTTTTCTCAGTGGAACACATAAACAATCTGATACTTTTTTTCTATTTGAATCCTCATTAAGTCACCTATTTCAACCCAGCAACAAATCCATATTGCTGACCCTTTTTAACGGAAGCCACCAACGTTATCTTGATTTGGATCAGGCAAATAGCACTTTTGCAAACCTAACGTCTTATTTCCGCCTCAAAACAAGTCCCTTCGTCAGTGCTGGTTTTACAAACACATTTTCATATACAGACCTTAAATTACTGGATACAGAGGGGGGAGCGCTGCCGATTGGACAATTTCAAGGGATGAGTGATCAACTTAGATTGTATGGTCTGTATTCTTATAATGAATACCTTCGTTTTGAACTGGGGGTGTTTTATCAATTGTTTGATGTCGAAGAAATCGGCGGGCAGAGTTCTTTAGATTATCAAAAAAAGGGCCTTGACCTATCTTCTAGGATATCCATTGCTGAAGATCAAACGATGTATGTTACTTATAAACTGGAACAATACCAATATGATGACCGACAAGCCGGAAACCGGACGACCTCCTTCGACGGCATTTCAAATCCGTTTAACCCAAGGCTCGAATTAAGACGACAGGACCTCTCTATAAAATACAAAAATCAATTCGAGACAGATCAGTATTTTAAACTGACGGCTAAGTATCGTATCAACGATGACCTTTTTGAAGATCACCTAAGCTATCGCCATGCGGAATTACAAGCAAGCCTTGAAAAACTTGACCTTCATTTTC
The DNA here is from genome assembly GCA_029261215.1 of Nitrospirota bacterium. GTDB lineage: Bacteria > Nitrospirota > Nitrospiria > SBBL01 > JAADHI01 > JAADHI01. Next base: position 1,464 of record JAJDBT010000096.1, read on the forward strand.
TGGATCTCTCATTTGACCTCACCTATCGAGATCGCCGTTATACAGACCGTAGAAACACACTCTCTTCAAATACACATCTCAAAGAATCCTTTTTGATTACCTACTTGAAATTATCCAAAAAGATCGGGAACTGGCTTTCAGCTTCCATTTCACACGAGTTCACAAAAAAGACATCAAACGGCACCGATGAGTCCTATAAAAACCATCAAAACATGCTTTCGTTTGAGGCCATCTGGTGAGCAATCTATCCCCTTTTGCACACCTCGTTTTTCAAGAAAAATACGCCTTTCTATTTAAAATACATTGATACTCAGCCGCTAATTTCGGAAGATCTGCTAAACTTAAAATACAGCACCCATTCAACATCGCCCTGCACCTTTTAGAAGACCCGTCTAGGGACTTTCACCTCCTGCTGCCGACACATTTACCTCAATGGGTGAGAGATCAAACCTGGATAAACGGGGAAACAGTCTGGTGGATACCATTAAAAAACGTCAAAACACCCACTCATCTACTATCACAATTGTTTGGACCTGGGTATTTCCTGTATTGGTTCCCTTGCTATTGCTTGCTCCCCTCTTTTTATTAAGTCCTTCAAAATCACATTACAATGAAAAACCCATTTCAGATCGGCGTTTAAACCTTCGCGGGCTTGAACTCATCACAACAAATTATCTGAACGAACACCCGGAGGCTTTTGACAAGTTGATTCGAATTGTGACGAATGCGGATGAAGCCCTGCAAGAAGAAGAGTTTCCGGCGCGGGCTGCGGTCATGAAGTGGCTTGATCTCGAAATGGAAAAAGAAGGATTCACTCCGGAAATGCCGGTATATTATTACTTAAAAACGGTTTATCTGGATGAATGGGAAGATGCGTATTTCCATCAGATTGACGATGGAGAGCGAGAATATTTATATGATTTATTGAGTGCAATGATCGGAGGATTGTATCGTTGCACTTGTGCCCCGGCCCACCTCAGGTCAAGCTAAATACGTCTCAACGATTTAAAACCCTCAACATTTTGGAAACAAAAGGAAACGCAGCAGGACGCAATAAAAAATCAAGCACTGGCCAAACAAAAGGCGGCCCCTGTTTTAAATCACTATACTCTCCTTCTCCTCGAAGAATTTTACAAATCAAGGGCCAACGCGCCTCATCATGATGTAGTCGTTCCGCAATTTTTAGTGGCAGCAAATGAATCAGCATAAAAAGCTGCAAGGACATATCCATCTCTGCCAAAACCGTCTCTGCCATTTCCCGCTGATAACCTGCCAGATTCACCTCCTCGCCTGAAATAAAATTCGACAAATGTTTTGCCGCAATTTGACCACTCCGGATGGCATTGTAAATGCCTTCTCCACTGTAAGGATCAACGAGGCCGGCGGCATCTCCCACCAGTAAAACACGCCCATTGGCCAATGGTGAGCAAGGCTGACGGATCGGAAGCGAAAATCCTTTTAAATCGACAAGATCCGCCAGCCGCCATCCTTCTGCACGCATCAAAATATCCAGTTTGTTTTTTAGACGACCCATCCCTAAGGAGAGCCCGCCTACACCAATATTCAGATGGTCTTTCTTTGGAAAAATCCAACCGTATCCGCCCGGAATATCGCCGGTATCAAGACCAAAACAATCTTCCCATTGCTGAGGAAAACCGCCCTTGGGTTTTAAATTACCCTCTAACGCGACCCCTCGCCATCTCGGCGTCGGAATCCCCGCAAGGCGGGCAGTCACGCCCGTCGCTCCGTCTGCCGCAACCACTGTTTTTCCTCGAAATGTTTCATGCCCCGCTCGAACAATCACGTGGGTTTTTTGTCCACTGCTCTTTAAGTCAAGCTGCTCAATTTTTATCCCTTCACGCACTGTTACGCCACTCTTTTTTGCCTGTTCCAGGAGAAAGTGATCCAGGTAACGCCGTTGCGTAAAATGGATTAAAGGGTCTTGTGCAGATTGAGTCAGTCGAGGTTTTCGACAGGTGCTAAATCGGATGGCATGTGTTGTCCGTTCGATGACCGGGCCAAGATCAAAAGGCAATAAAACCGCAGCCCGGATCGATACTGCCCCGCCACAGGGTTTATCCCGTGGGAAAAGGGCCTTATCAATCAAGAGGACAGACAGGCCGCGTGCGGCGCATTCCCGGCCCGTCGTGCTACCTGCCGGACCGCCCCCCACGATAATCACATCATATTGCATCAGATCACCACATCGAATTCTTAGAAAAAGGAACCTGCCAAAATGTGAACAAGCGTGTTCATATCCCTGCCACATAGTAATGAATTGACATGGATGAGGCAATATCTCTCGTTGACCTCTCAAAGAAAGATCCGGTATTCTGATGCAATTTTAAAACAGGACAACAGGATGAGCATCCCAAGCGAAACCATTCAAAAAATCCAGCAGCTTCGGCAGCAAATCGAACAGCATAATTACAACTATTATGTGCTGGATTCCCCAACTGTCTCCGATGCCGTCTTTGACCACTTGTTTCGTGAACTGGCCGCGCTTGAAGAAAAACACCCGGAACTCATTACCCCGGACTCCCCGACTCAGCGCGTCGGGGCTTCGGCCTTAAGTACCTTTAAAGAAGTCCGGCATCGAAGCCCGATGCTTTCTCTGAATAATGCCTTTGACGAACAAGCTGTTTCAGAGTTTGACCGGCGAATGCGAGAAGGCCTTGAGGCAGATATTGTCACCTACGCGGTGGAACCGAAACTCGACGGGGCCGCCATCAGCCTCATCTATGAAGAGGGAAGACTTGTCCAGGCCGCAACACGTGGAGACGGGACGACAGGAGAAGACGTGACGGAAAACATCCGCACGGTTCGCATTATTCCTTTAAAACTTAGCGGAACAACCATCCCGTCTTTTCTGGAAGTACGCGGCGAAATTCATATGCGAAAAGCAGACTTTATCCGGCTCAATCAAAAACAGGCTGAAAAAGGTGAAAAAATTTTTGCAAATGCGCGAAATGCCGCAGCCGGAAGCTTGAGACAACTCGATTCCAGAATGACCGCGCAAAGACCGCTAAGTTTTTTTGCATATGCCGTCGGAGAACTGGAGGGACTGCCTGCCCCCACAACGCATGATGACATGATAGATTTTCTCCGTCAGCTCAAAATCCCAGTCTGCCCGGAGCGGAATCTTGTTCAGGGACTGAAAGGTCTGCTTGAGTATTATCAAAAAATGGGCGACTCACGCGCACAACTGCCCTACGATATGGACGGCGTCGTTTATAAAGTCAACGACCTGAAACAACAGACAAAAATGGGTTTTGTCGCACGTGCGCCACGCTTTGCCCTCGCCCATAAATTTCCGGCTGAAGAGGCCATTACCCTCGTCGAAGACATTACCATTCAAGTCGGCCGGACCGGAGCCCTGACCCCGGTTGCTCGATTGAAACCCGTTTTTGTCGGGGGAGTCACAGTCACAAACGCCACACTTCATAATGAAGATGAAGTACACAGAAAAGATGTGCGAGTCGGGGATACAGTCCGTGTCCGCCGGGCCGGAGACGTTATTCCTGAAGTGGCTGGCGTCATGATTGAAAATCGGCCTTCCAGAACACAGGTCTTTGCCATGCCACAGCAATGCCCTGTCTGTGGCTCCAATGTCCTTCGGTTAGAAAACGAATCCGTCACCCGCTGCATCAACGGTTTATACTGCCCTGCTCAAAGAAAAGGGGCGATCATGCACTTTGCAAGTCGACGCGCCATGAATATTGACGGGCTGGGGGAAAAACTAATCGCGCAATTGATCAATAAAAAAATCATCACAACAGCGGCGGATCTCTATGACTTAAAGGTAAGCACACTGACGGCATTGGAGCGAATGGCGGAAAAGTCTGCACACAATATTATTGATGCCATTGAAAAAAGCAAACGCACCACACTCGCACGATTTATCTATGCCCTAGGCATTCGCAATGTCGGCGAAGCCACAGCAAAAGACCTTGCGGCTTTTTTTGGCAGTCTGGATTGCCTGATCAACGCGGACATCACCCAATTGGAAGGCATTCCTGAAGTCGGGCCCATCGTCGCGAAAAACATTGCCGCTTTTTTTTCAGAATCCCATCACCGCGAATTTATCGATCATATCAGAGCATCAGGCATCTCATGGGAAGAAGGGCCGCAGCACATTCCTCACACCTTGCCATTGTCAGGAAAAACCTTTGTTTTGACCGGCACACTGCAAAAAATGTCCCGCGATACCGCCAAAGAAGAAATCGAAAAAGCCGGAGGAAAAGTCACAGGGAGTGTTTCAAAAAAAACGGACTATGTCGTGCTTGGCGTCGATCCCGGAAGTAAACTCGAAAAAGCAAAAACCCTGGGCCTTACGATTTTAGACGAAGAAGACTTCTCAGCCCTTTTGAAATAAAACATACAACTCTAAACCTCAAAGCCCACCCTTCACTCAAGGAATGGGCTTTTTATTTCCTGCTTTTACCTCCCCAATTTATAAAAACGATGCCTCTCAATCAGGCTAAACCAGGGTTTTGCGTTTTAATCAATTTAATCCCTGGATCATATTCTTTATTGATTCTTAAGCGATCCGATCGCTTTTAAAAAAATATGGTACAGTTATTAACAACTCTTAATTTGAATGTTTGCGGCTTCTATTTTCATAAAACGATCTTTTTCTAAAAAAGGTCCTACTTTACTTACGGATTTACAATGAGCCTTAATGGGCGGCTTGAAGATTTAGATCTATCTGACATCTTCCAAATACTCAGTTTGAGTAAACGTTCCGGAGTCTTGACCATTATTCGGAGAGATACGACGGGACGTCTTGTTTTCAAAGAAGGACTCTTGCTGTACGGCAGTTCAGATGGGGTCAATAAGATTGGGTACAACCTTGTAAAGAAAAAAATGCTCACCAATGATGAACTGGAAAAGGCCCTAGAATCACAAAAAACCAGCGAAAAACAAATTCCTCTGGGATCAATATTATTAAAAACGGGCGCGATTTCAAAAGAAGATTTGCAGACAGAGTTAAAAAGCCATCTGACAGATGTCGTTAAAAATTTTCTGGGTTGGGAAACAGGGTCTTTTCATTTTAACGTTCAGGAAATTGCAGACCAGGACCCTTTATTTGATAAAGGGCTCAACCTTGATTTTGTACTGATGGAAGCCACGCGCCAACGAGATGAAGACGGACGCGCTCAAATTGAAGAAGAATCTCACCAGGATAACAAGCAAGAAGAAGACGAGGAAATTCAATTTGGGGATTTCCTGGAAGGGCCTCTTTTAAGTGAAGTTTTAAGCGTGTCATCAACAAACGGGTCGAACGCTCGTTCTGAAAGAAATGAAGCGCATCAGGAGACATTGCTGGCGCAAGCGACTTCAACAAAAGGATCCGCTTTATTAACATCCATGATTGAAGAAATTTCCAGACCAGCGACAACCGGCGAAATCACCCTCATGGTCATTCGATATGCAGCCGAAATTATGAATCGCGTCGTCATTTTTTTAGCAAAAAAAGACACTATTATCGGATCGGGCCAATCCGGTTTTTCATTTAAGGAAGGATCCGCTGATCAAATCATACGTCAACTAAACATTTCACGTTCAAACCCTTCCCTCTTTCAAGAAGTCATCGAAAAAAGAACCTGTTATCGAGGGGAATTGCCCGATAACGCGCAGCATCAAAACTTCATCGCACATATAGGCGGACAGTGGCCTAAAGAGGTTTTTTTAGCCCCACTCTTTAAGGGAGAACAATTAAGTGCGTTTTTATACGGCGATAATCTGCCGGAGCAATCCCTGATAGGAGATACAGACGGCCTGGAAGCTTTCCTAAAAGTCGCAGGTTTCGCATTCGGAAAAGAAGGTGCCGTAAATGGACTTGTAAAAAATAATCAGGCCATGCAATGAAACAAACAACACCTGATTGGAATAAGCAGATCGGACAAAAGGATCGCTTTAAAAGCATGAATAAACAGTTTAGAAAAATAGAACAAAGGGAGAGGACGCCTTAAGAATAAAGGCATAAATTGTGATCTAAAAATGATCAGGTATACTATAAATTGTGGGGAGATGCTCTTTAAGAAGGGTTCATACAACGATAAAAAAAGTTAGCCGAATCACAATGGGCGTCGGTGTGTTTCAGTTAAGGGAGAAATATTTATGGATAAAAAAAGGATTTTACTTGTGGACGATTCTGAGACAATCCTCTTGTTTGAGAAGTTGATGCTTCAAAATGAATATAAAATTATTACGGCAAAAAATGGGAAATTAGGTCTTGAAACAGCGATTAAGGAAATACCCGACCTGATTGTGATGGACATCATGATGCCCGAGATGAACGGGATAGAAGCCTTGCAGGCCATGCGTGCAGCACCCGAAACAAAAAACATTCCCATTATCATGGCGACAACAAAAAGTGAAAAAGAGAGAGTCGAAAGTTGTTACCAATATGGCTGTAATGACTACATCACCAAGCCGATAGACAAGATGGAATTGTTAACAAAAGTCCAAAAATATATCAACAACTAATGCTTAAACTTTTCCCGTTTTGTTATAAGTCAGAGAGGACCCTATAATGGAGCACCAAACCGCAGATAAAAGTGATGTCCTGATAAAATTATTTGAAGAGGGAAAGCAGTTTTCCATGGATCTTCTCAAGGAAAACGAAAAACTTCGGCTCGCATTAGCCAAACTAAAAACAGACTCAAACCTTCTCAAAATGTCCTCCAATGAAGAAAAGCTCCACCAGGTTGAAAGTGAGAAAAACCAATATAAAGAGGAATTGGATCAACTCCGGAAAACCTTGCTGGAAATTGAGGATGAAAACAGCGAATTCGCAGAGAACTACATCAAAGTTGAAAACCAGAACCAAAACATGGCCAGCCTTTATGTCGCCAGTTACCGGCTCCACTCAACGCTGGATTTTACTGAAGTCATCGATATTATTGAAGAAATTATCATTAACCTCATTGGATCAGAAAAATTTGGCATCTTTTTAAAAGATGAAAGAAGTAACGAGCTCTGTGCCATCGCAGGCGAAGGCGTAGAATATCGTAAAATTGAACCCATTAAAATTGGCGAAGGCGTCGCGGGTCAGGCTGCTGAAACAGGGGAAAGTTATATTACGGATAAAATCTCAAATAACCCAAGTGAACCTTTGGCCTGCATTCCACTCAAATTAAAAGATGATCTGATCGGAATGATCGTTGTATATGAACTCCTCCAGCAAAAAGATGGATTTGAAGTCGTCGATCAAGAACTCTTTGCGCTACTGGCCGACCATGCAGCCACTGCGATATATAGCTCTCAACTGCATACCCAGTCTGAACGAAAACTCAACACATTACAAAACATGCTCGACCTCCTAAGGGTAGATAAATAAATATGGAATTTTCTGGAGAAATTGAAGACCTGCCTTTAATCGACCTGCTTCAGTACCTCTATGCAGGAAAAAAAACCGGCACGCTCATTTTAGGATTCATTGAGCAAAAATGGTATATCTATTTCCAAAATGGGGAGATTGTCTGGGCAAGTTCTCAATCAAGCAAACAGATTGAAGAACTGCTGGTCGACTACAAACAAATTGACGTAAAAACACTTCACAAAACAAAAGCCCTTAAAGCTGAACATCAGGAACAAAGATCCATCTCGCAAATGCTCGTTGAAATGAAACTTCTTTCGGAAGACAGCCTGAAAAAAATCAAACAAGCAGAAATGAAACAACGAATGACTCGGCTCTCATTAAAGAACCGAGGCGAATTTTCATTTAAAAACAATGAACTCATTAACGAAGGAGAGGTCAAAATTGATCCCCTAGACCTTCTCCAGACGGGCGATGTGAACACACAACTTCTGCTTGAACAAATTCTTTCTGGATTGAAAGCAGATGAGCAGGAAAAACCTCAAATGCCAGAAAAGCACCCAGACACCCAAAGACAAAAAGAAACAGAAGAAACAGACAAACCACAAGAAAACCTGAAAGAGACCACCACAAAGCCCTTAGAAGCCGCCCATAGCGCCGAGGGACATCACTCAGGCGCCACACGTTCTAAAACGCATACAACATCCTCCGATCAACAATCTAAACACCCCAATATCGTGATATTACTAGTAGAAGACGGTATTTTGAAAAACCTTTTGCGAGAGGCGATTCAGAGTCCCGATATTGTGCTCATCACCCCTAGAACAGTTGAAGAGTGTCTTGAAAAAGTAGAACAAGCCCTCAGACAGGGCATTACTCCCCTTCTTTTGACAGACGATCGACTACCAGAAGTAAGACGATTTGGGCCGGCACTGGGCGACATTATCCTCAGTAAAAAGAAGAAACACGCGTGGTCCTGTCCTGTGGTCATTATGACAGAATCAAGTACACCCGAAATGGTCTGGAAATTTTATCAATCAGGAGCACGTGTTGTGCTACCCAAACCGGTCAGGCAAGAAAAAAAGGACTTTCTCTCAGGGATTACACTCTTTGGAAATGTCATGCGCTCTCTCGTCGCGCAAACCGCATCAGGAGATGCTCAGAACAATCAAGGCGTGCACGAAGCTCCTCTCAAAGAACAAAGAGTCGCCAATTCATTTAAATAAAAAAACCATCACATTTTTGATATCCCCTTCTCTCGTTCTCTTTTGAAAAACAATGACTGCCTGATATTGTTTTAGAGCGCTTCGAGTTGCTTGAGTTTTTTAAGGCACGTCTGGGAGAGGAGATCTGGGGGAAATTTCTCAGAAAAATCAGTGGGACCTTCAGGAAGATGTTCTAACAACTTGAGGGTGTTTTGGTAGGTTTTTCGTGCCAATGCAATCTGGTTCATCTGTCGATACACTTCACCCAGATAAAAGGTCGCAAGAATATTGCCAGAGTTGACATACAGTGTTCTTTGGAACATTTTAAGAGCACCTTCACAATCCCCGGTTCTATTTTTTAAAATCCCCATCAGGTAGTAGGCATCTTCTAAAAGACTGTCTTTTTCGAGGATTGTCTTGAGCATGGACATCGCTTCTTCATATTTACCCTGATTTGACAAAATGCGTGCATGCGCCACTTTGGCTTGATCAAAATATGGACTTTCGGACTTAAATTGAATCAGGATTGAGATCGCTGCTTCATATTTTTTAAATTGAGACAATTCCAGAGCCTGAGCAAAAGCCAGTCGATCCTCTTCCAGTACTATAGGGGAGCCTTGAGACATTTTTCGAATTCTTTGAGTGCTCATCAATGAATGACCGTTCCCTGATTTTTGAGCAGCGGGATCAGATGCCGGTTTTTCTGAAAGAGACATCCTATCGGAAGGCAGAACAAGGCCTCCTCCCTTGCGATAAAGAAATGTATCTGAAAACTCGAGGGTCTGAAACAAATCTGAAATCTTCCACAATGTCTCTGAATGTCCTAAAAACAGATATCCACCCTCTTTTAAAGAACGATAATATTCATTCATAATTCTCTGCGTGGTTTCTTGATTAAAATATATCGTCACATTTTTACAAAAGATGATATCCAGGTATTTCATTTGAGAGTGGTTAAAGGAGTCTACCGCGAGATTGTGTCGCTCGACCTTGACCATTTTCCTCATTTGATCAGATATTTCAACCTCATTTCCCCGTTCCTTAAAATATTTAATGCGATAATGTTCCGGGATGGATTGCATAAATTTCTTATGATAAATACCCCGTTTCACGGATTCCAGCGCTCTACGGCTGATATCTGTCGCAAGAAGTGAAATATTCCATGACTTGAATTCAGGAAGTAATTCAGACAAAAAAATGGCAATGGAGTAGATTTCCTGACCTGTTGAACAACCTGCTGACCAGACTCGAATCGATTTTCCTTCAGTCTGTTGCTTTTGTATGATTTCCGGAATCACCAGGCTTTTCAGGACATCAAACTGCGGTTTATTTCTAAAAAAAGAGGTTTCCTGAATGGTGAGTTCATCAATCAGATCTTGTATTTCATGCGGTGCTTCCGGGTGATGTTTCAGAAAATGATAATAGGCCCCAAAGGAGTCTATTTCCCGATGTGTCATTCGCTCCACAAGGCCGGAGACAACCTGGTGTTTCCTTCTTTTTTCGTAATAAAGACCTGTATGATCAAGAAGCAGTTTTTGAAAGAGGATAAAGTCAGTGTCGGACATCTGACTTTTTTCATGATCTATGTAAGGCATCTAATCTCTACAGTTTTTCATGAGGTCGCTTCATTAAGGTGTCTGAATTGTGTCAGGCGCCTTCGATTGTTTTTTTTCATCCAAGGGTTTAAAAAGATCCGTTTCATTTGATGTAAACACAGTGTCCAGATTAAGGAGAAATACAACACGCTTATCCCATTGCAGCACACCAGAAATACAACGCTGCGGCACCTGAGTGGTAACAATCGCCGGTGTTGATTGAAGCAGTTCAGTAGAAAACTTCTTTACACCAAATACGCCATCCACGATCATCCCCACAATCATGCGCTTCACACAAACCACCATGATTTTTTCTTTGTTGCTTCGTTCACAACTCGGCAGTCGGAAACGTTTTTTAGGGTCCATCACAGCCACCACATGACCCCGAATATCAATCACCCCTTCAATAAAATCCGGAGATTGGGGCATAGGGGAAATTTTTGTTAATCTCATGATTTCTCGTGCAGCCTGGACATCTATAGCGTAGAGCTCGCCTGCAAGCTCAAAAACAACGACTGCGATCGTCTTATTGTTAACTAAAACCGCTTCCTCTAACACGAACCACCTCTTTTGAGAAGACGTAGAATTTCAGATGAAATAGATTCTAAAGGGAGCACTCGATCAATCCGTGAAGTTTCAATTGCGGCTTTTGGCATACCAAAAATAGCCGAAGTCTCTTCGTCCTGGGCAATGGTTTTCCCCCCAGTCGTCTTAACATGCTCTATCCCAATCGCGCCATCTCTCCCCATTCCTGTCAAAATAATACCGATACAACCCTTGCCATAGTGTCTTGCTGCAGATTCCAATAAATAATCGCCACAAGGTCTCAGGCCATTTCGGGGCGGATCATCCATTAAATCGATCGTGTGGTTTTTAGAAACCTGCATGTGCGACCCTGTCGGCGCGATATAAGCGACTCCGGGAAGAATACTCTCCCCTTGCACCCCGGCTTTCACCTGGATTTCACAACTCGCTTGAAGCCAATTGACAAAATTATTCACAAAGCCCTGGGCAAGATGAATAACAATTACAATGCCGCAGGGGAATGATTTCGGTAAAGTACTTAGAATTTTACTAATGGCTTTTGGGGAACCTGTCGATCCCACGAAGGCCACCAAACGCTCTGGATCTTCTTGAATCTTGACCCGCTCTAGACACTCAGACCGGCCCGATTCTGTTTTCTGAGAAAGTCTTGCCAAAGGGTGAGTAATGACCTTGACATTGGCAAGAAATTTCACCTTTTTTAGAAGCTCATCCGGGCCTGAAACACCGTTTCTCGATAAAAGGTCATCTTTGCTAAACACATCAAGCGCACCGTAGGAAATCGCTTTAAAAACCTTATCGCTTTGACTTGTAAAAGCAGAACTGCTGATCACGAGAATCGGCGTCGGTTGTCTTGCCATGAGTTGTTTTGTGACTTCAAGGCCATCCATCAAAGGGAGGTAAACATCCATCGTGATCAGATCCGGCTTTAAGCGTTGCGCAAGAGTGACCGCTTCCTCGCCATCTTTCGCAATACCGATCACGGTAATCGCCGGATCAGCCTCCAGAATTTTCTTGAGGGTAAGGGATGTGGTCGTCGAATCCTCAACAATCAAGACACGAATGTTTTTTTGTACTCTCCTGATCATCTACACATCCTTGAAATACAATGTCTTTTAAAGGAACACACAGATCATTAGGCAATGAGTCGTCCGATTGTTTCGATCAAATTACTTTGGTCAAAACTCCCTTTCGCAATATAGGCCTGAGCCCCAACTTCAATGCCGCGACGTTTTTCTTCTTCACTGCCGCGTGCTGTTACAAAAATAAGCGGAATATCACGGTAAGATTCATTGTCTTTTAGAAAATGGCACAGCTCTAGACCATTCATGCGTGGCATTTCGATATCACTGATAATCAGGTCATATTTATAAAGAGAGACTTTTTCAATCCCGTCAATCCCGTCGATTGCCGTATCTACTTCGTATCCTTCTCCTTCAAGAATAGGACGAATCAGCTCTCGTGTGGTCATTGAATCCTCGACAACCAACAATCTTCGTTTAGCCGCCATTTTCTCAATGGATTGTCCGCCGCCATTCATCGGAACGCTCCCTTTTGACTGCTTTGATGAAACAACCAGATCAACAGGATCTAAAATAAGGACAATCTCCCCTGTTCTCAACATCGTCGCGCCACTAATATTACGAAGCTTGCCAAGGTGAGCGCCAAGGTTTTTCAGATAAATTTCTTCTTTACCCAGTAATTGGTCTACCGAAAACCCGACTCGGCCATACAGAGAAGTGATGATCACAATCGTGACCTCGGCATTGCCCGATTTTTTGGACTCTTGAGAAGAAGGAATCCCGACCGTTTCATCAAGTGGCACAATCGGAACCACACGATTTCGCAACTCAAATGCCATTTTGTTTTCAACACGATAAATTTCTCTAAGGGGAATCCGCGCAATCTCATCCACTGCAGAAAGCGGGATACCAAAAGTGCGCCCTCCGGCCTTTAACATCAAGGCTTGTATGATGGCAATGGTCAGAGGAAGCTCTAATAATAGTGTCGTCCCGACGCCTTTTTCCGATGAAATCTCAACCTGGCCTTTGAGGTGTTCTATCTGCGTTCGGACAACATCCATCCCGACGCCTCGGCCGGAAATATCGGTGATAAACTGGCTGGTCGAGAACCCGCTCATAAAAACAAAGTTGAAAATTTCCTTATCACTCATTTTTTCTAAATCTTCTGAAGTCGCCATTTGTTTTTGAAGCACAACAGATTTAATCCGTTCCTTATCAAACCCGCGCCCATCATCCTGAATTTCGATCACAACATTTTCACCTTTGTGAAAGGCCGATAAGCGAATGGTGCAGGTTTCGGATTTATTTTGAGCACGGCGTTCTTCCGGAGTTTCAAGACCATGATCAATGGCATTTCTTAGAATATGAATCAGCGGCTCTTTAATGCCTTCAAGGACTTTTTTATCTAACTCGGTCTCCTCCCCTTCAATTTTGAGGGTGACCTGTTTTCCTTGTTTTTGCGCGACATCCCGAACCAGTCTGGGAAAACTGGAAAAAATGGTGGAACAGGGGAGCATTCGAATCTCCCGGATATGCCGTTGAAGCTGATCCATAATAGGTTCGATATGCAGGGCTTCTCCGAGAACATCCTCGGAGACTCTCTCGACTTCTTCTTTAATCTTTCCAATTTCAGAAGTACATTCTTGAAGCGCCTCAATAAGGTCAGGAGGAATCGTCAACGTGTTTTGATTCTGCAACTGATCATTCAGCAAACCCAAGCGCTTCTCCATCTGCTGGGCCATCATGCCGACTTTTTTAAAGGACCGTAACTTTTCTACAGATTTAATTTTGTTGATCACCAAGGCACCACCCAGATTGAGAATACTATCAATTCGACTGAGCGGCACACGGACAAATTCTTCTACAGTCGGAGCTGACGCCCGTTCTCCGTCTTCTTTTGGCTCTTCCTTATTTTTTTTCTTTGCCGGCTTAACGGTGGGCTTCGTTTCAGGGCTCACTTCTTTCTGAATATTGGAAACATCGTTTTCTTTTGGCTCAGGGGATGCCTTATCTTCTTCCTTCGTTTCAGAGAGCATCGGGAAGTTTTCATTCACACCTCCCCCTTTTGCAATTTCTGCCATCAAGTCTTTGATTTTATCCAGCCCGGAGAACATTTTATCCGCCACGGAGGCATCAAAAGTAATCCGTCGATCTCGAATATCGGCGAGGATATCCTCAATTTGATGCGACATATCCCTGATTTCTGTAAACCCGACAGTTCCAGAAGCCCCTTTGAGGCTATGCGCTTCTCGAAAAAGTTTCTCAATAATCTGAAGGTCTTTTGGATCTTTCTCAAGAACCAGCACCCCTTCATTTAGGTTCTCAATATGCTCTTCAGCCTCAGCGATAAAAACACCCAGAATTTCGGATAAATCAAACGGAAGACTCATATGATGCTCGTTGTTGAGGAAATATTATTCAAAGCGGCCCATTCCAAAATCTTCCTGCCCCAGACAAAAACCACTGATGTCGTTTTGAAGTGATCTTAAGCGCTCTTTAAATGTCACCGCGCTCGAAATGCTTAACTCAGTCCTTTTCGTAAAAGCGGTCATGCTTCTATCGATATAAAAATGGTATCAAGCCTATAGGGCCTGGCACGGATTCCGTGTAAAACGGCATGCAGATCAATGAACGATTTATGCGAAATGCTTCAAATGAGGAGAGATTCATCTTTTTCTCATCTTATCGCAGATGATTTGTCCTCATGTTGATATTTCGTTTTTGTAATAATGTTTTCGATATCTAAAATGGTCACCAGCTGGCCTTGGCGCATAAATTCCCCCTTCAAATAGTGTGCTCTTTCTGTAGAAAGTGTACTCAAGGGTGGATCAATCTGATGATTCGCGACATCAAGCACTTGAGAGACCTCATCGACCAATAAGCCGGTCTCAACTTTTTTCTCGGAAATCACAACAATGCGCGTTTTCCCACTATGCGGAACCCACTCTAAACCAAAAAGATTTTTAGGATCCGTGACAGAAATAATTTCTCCTCGAAGGTTTGTGATCCCTGCAATATAGGCTGGTGCGCCAGGAAGGATGGTGAGTTGAGAGGCTGGAATGACTTCAATGATTTTATGAATTTCTGCGGCATACCATTCATTACTGATTCTGAAACAAACCACTTGAATACCGACCTCTTTCGTTTTGTACGCTTTTTCATAAAAATCAATATCTTCACTCAAAATGGCCGGATCATGACTTTCTGTGGTGTCTTCTATACTCATCTGTTTTTAAAAACCTTTTCCCTAATCATGATCGACTTTAAATACCAGGTTTTTTAATAAATCAACCACATCCATTCCCGCGAACAACCTGAGCAAAACGTATATTTTAACCCTGCGTCTAAAGGACGTTCCAAACTCAAATATATCAGATCCTTTTTGCTTGTCACTTATTTGCGGTCAGGTTTTTTCCAGTGTGCCATTCTGAACAATCGATTATCCAGACATCAAACAGATCGTGCTTTCAATCCTCAATCTCAGGTCTTTCCACTTCCTTTTCTTTTTCGTGCTGTGCGAGTAAAATCTGACGTTCCCTTTTGATCACATAACGAAAGATCGTTTCTTGGTCCAAGACTTTTACGTTCGTAAATTCAACGCCTAAGTCAAACTTTGCAGGAAGAGACTTGTGGCTCTCTTTTTGTCTTGACCGGCAAACAACTCCATCGATCACCATCTCATTAAATGGCAATACAGGCAGGAAAAATCTCACCTGGATTTTTGAACCCAGGGCCATCTGTTCATGGCTGGAAAACCTCGCCCCGCTTGCACTCAAATCGACCACCTCAGCTTCATAAGGGAATTCCGGGGCATCCTTATCCTTTATCAGTGTTTTAATGAGATAATTCACTTTCCAATCCAGCCAGAGCAACAGTTCCAGGTGCAGTTTGTCATTCTCATTGCCCGCCGCCCGAATTTTTGTTGCAATATCAGAGATTTCATTTGAAGAAATCGGATCATAGCGCTCTGGCATTAAGTGGGTATTCGCTGCATTATCTACGATTCTAAATGAGACCATACATTCTGCACTCACCCTTACAAACTTTCTGCGCTCTTCACTCACTTCCGCCTCCTGGTAAAAATCATTAAACCGAGAAATGCTGACTTAAACGAAACATCTACCCAACCCGCCGTTCCCCTAAAATCAAAACATCAGGTTTTCTGGAAATGGATTCCTCTTCTTTGGCGCTTACAATACAGTTTCTTCCCGTTTTTTTTGCGCGATAAAGCGCTTGATCTGCTGCGTTAAAAAGGCATTCGGGGGTTTGAATATCGGATGAAGGATAATGGGCGATTCCGATGCTTACGGTTATCGGGATCTCTAAATCGTCCGTACAGATTTTTTTTCGCTCAACTTTCTTTTTAATTCGATTTGCAACGATTAATCCTTCCTCCAGGTTTGTTCCTGGAAGAATCACGACAAATTCTTCTCCGCCATATCGTATTAAAACATCAATATCTCTAATACTTGACTTGAAGATAGAAGCCGTTTCGCAGAGAACCTGATCCCCGGTCAGATGCCCATAGGTATCATTCACTTTTTTAAAATGATCAAGGTCAATGACCATGATCGTGAGCGACGTATTGTAGCGATTTGCCCTTCTAAATTCCCTTTCCAATATTCCTGAAAATGACCTTCGATTTAAAATGTCTGTCAAAGGATCCTTAATGGATAAATCCTCCACCTGTTTGTACATTTCAGCATTTCGAATGGAAATCGCTAAAGGCACTGAAATCATAGACAACAACTTCGCCTGGTATTCGCTAAATGATCCATAGGATTTTCTAGGGCTTACGGTGACACGGGTGATGGTATTTTCACTGTGCCGATAAGACATTCGCATCAAGCGTAACAATCCGATTTTACTTGCTCCCACCGAGAGCAAGACCATAATTTCAGAACCACCGTGGCAAACAGTCGCCTGTGGAACTGTCGAATGATTTTCAATCAATTTCAGAGCGTCTTCCCGGGTTTCATCTTTCACTTGTTCAAGAATATCTCCCCACACCTTCAGATCCGCTTCAACGCGGACCTGATCCCAGCCCTTCAGGTAAAGACAAGAAATATCGTGAGGCACCACTTTTTGAATATTTGTAAACAAGGACTTTACAATCTCCTCAATATGAAGGGATTCACTGAGTGTCTGGTTCAGCTCGTATAAGGCACTCAAGTCCGTGTTCCATTTTTTGAGTTGATCACGCTCCCCGGAAAGGGATTGATTCGCTTCTTCCAGCTGACTTGATAGATTCAAAATATTAAGCAGGTTTTCACGATTTTTAAGACCTTTTCGCATTGTTTTTAACAAGCGATGATACGGAAAAGGCGTCTTCAGATAATCAAAAACACCTCCTCGTAAAAGCGCACTGACTTTCCCTGAATCAAGTTCAGGCCCCATCATCAGGACACAGGCCGTCGATTGTGCTTGCTGAAGCAGTTTAAGAAATTTAAAAATTCTGAAATAAGGGAAATTGGCCTCAATTAAAACGATGTCAGACTTTTCAAAATAGATCAGTGATTGATTGATCCTGATCCGGTCTCCTCTTTTTTTAAAAAATGCCTTTAATTCATCGTGATTGTTCGGGTTCATGCTATAAAAAGCGATTTCTATTCCTTTAGGACGATTCAACTGAACCTGTTTCATAATATCTCCCACTGAATCAATGTCTGCTCACAGTCTGTTTTTTTTCGAGTGTTCATTTAAGATGAAAATGGATTGAGAAGAATATTGGAGTATAAATAGAATCATAGTTTAGTAAAGTAGCAATTAGTATGCCATGTTCATTCTAGTCACGGACTAAGAGCATGAACGACGAAACGAAACATGCTACTCGTGCTCATAAACAGATTTTCCCGGACGACCATACACTTTAATCAGTTGCGTTCTGAGGTTTTGAATCATTTCCAGACTACGTGTATCAGGATCTGAAGTCGTTTTATTTTCTTGAGATACTAGCTCCTTTTCCTTGCAGATAATTTGAAGTTTTTCTAATAAGTCATTGTTTTCCCTTATTAGTTTTATTCTATCGACTGCATTTTTGATGACAATATACAGCTCATCTAACTGGAAAGGTTTTGTAAGGTAGTCATAGGCTCCTTCTCGTATTGCATGAATAGCAGATTGTAAGGATGCATACCCTGTGATCAAAATGACGAGCGTTTCGGGAGATTGTATTTTTATTTTCTTTAAGAGCTTGATCCCGCTTAAACCGGGCATTTTCAAATCGCTTAATACTAATTCAAAATGTTTATTGTCAAATATTTGACAAGCTTCCTCTCCACTTTTGGCAATGGTGACCTGATAACCCTGATCCAGAAGCGCCTCTTTCAAAAGTTCTCTGGGTCCGCGTTCGTCATCGACGACAAGAATCTCAAAAATATCGCCTTTGTTAACAGGTCTTTGATTTTGTGTCACATGACTCATGATTCTAGTTGTTCCGGCTTTACATTTTGATGGAGATCGGCATGTAATCGTTTGATCGATTCTGGCGATAAGGTGACCCCGTCAGATAGGTCCTTTTTTTCTTCAACAGAATCTGTCTTCGTTTCTTCCAGGTCCAATTTTTTAATGACCTGCTTGTATGTTCTTAAAACATGATGAACCTGATTGGCTTTAATCTCCATTCATTCCCTTTCGATAAAAAAACCTTCCTTTCTCTATCGGCAGAATTAAAGTTAAACTTAAGGCCTGAAATAAAAATTGAGACGCCTATTACATTTTTATCAGATAGCCATTACAATACAGGCCAAGATAGATCTGCCTTCAAGGCATTCATAAGGACAGGGTATTAGACACAAAAATAAGTGCTCTGAGGAAACCATCGAACCTTCAAAGCGCCCCAAGTGTTCAGAATAAAAGCAAAAATCAGCCACGGCTTAAGCATGTCAATCGGGGGCACTCCAAGGCCACAAAGGAGAATCATTGCAAAAAGCTTCTTTTAAATGTACGCCAGACTTCACCAAACAGATTCTTCAAGGTGAGATCCGCGCCACCTCCAGACTGCTTACCCTGATAGAACAAAGAAACCCTCTCGCCCTCCCCTGTCTAAAAGACTTATATCCTCATACAGGCCATGCAAGACTCATCGGCATTACCGGGCCCGCCGGTACGGGAAAAAGCACCCTGATCAATCGCTTGATCACAAGCTTCCGAAAAAAGAGAAAAAAAATTGGCGTTCTGGCCGTGGACCCGACCAGTCCATTTTCAGGTGGCGCCATTTTGGGGGATCGACTCAGAATGCATCCTCATTTTCTAGACAGAGACGTTTTTATCCGAAGCCTCGCAACGCAAGGAAGTCTGGGAGGAATCAGCCCTGCACTTTTTGACGCCATTCATGTCCTTGATGCGATGGGGAAAGACATCATTTTCATTGAAACAATCGGTGTTGGGCAAGATGAAGTCTATATTGCCAATCTAGCAGAAACCCTCCTGCTTGTCTTAACACCAGGCATGGGAGATATCGTTCAAACAATGAAATCGGGTTTACTTGAGATTGGCGACATCATCGTAGTCAACAAGGGAGACCTCCTGGATGGATTTCAATTGATACAAGAGTTAGAAGAAATAAGAGGGAAGCGCCCCGTTATGCAAGTTTCAGCAGAAAAGGAAACAGGGATAAAAGATCTTATTTCTAAATTAGAAGGCAGGATGAATAAAAAGCGGGATGTTTACTCTAAAAAAGAAACCTTTGTACGAGAAGAACTGCAATGGCTCCTTTATGAAAAACGCCTTGCGGACAGAACGGGGTTTCCATTTAAAGATAGTGTTATCAAACAAATTCTACGCCGAGAAGTGACGCCCTATGACACGGTCGAAGATTGGAGTGAATAAACTAGGCTTTTTTCTTTAGTTCCATAATGACCAGCTTGGCAACATCTTTCAGCGTTTCAAAAACGCCCTCGCCTTTTGCTGCAGATGCTTCGAAAGAAGGGACTTTTCGTGGATTTAAAGCTTCTTCCATTTCTTTTAAGGGGACAACATTGGCGAGATCCCGTTTGTTGTACTGAACAACATAGGGCAGCTCTTCCAAATTAAAACCATGGTCGTTTAAATTTTTCACCAGGTTGTCCATACTTTCCAAATTTGCTTCCATACGCTCAACTTGAGAGTCTGCAACAAAAATAACACCATCGACACCCCTCAAGATGAGTTTTCTACTGGCATCGTAAAATATCTGGCCAGGAACAGTGTAAAGGTGAAATCGAACCTTAAAACCTTTAATGCTACCCAATGCCAAGGGAAGAAAATCGAAAAAAAGTGTCCGCTCAGATTCCGTTGCGAGCGAGATCATTTTTCCTTTACTATCTGGATTAATTTTTTTGTAGATATATTGCAGGTTTGAGGTTTTTCCACAAAGGCCAGGACCGTAATACACAATTTTGCAGCTAATTTCACGGGCAGAGTAATTTATAAAAGACATTATTTATACCTTTAGAGAAATCGTCGATTCATTACAATGATTCAACTGGCAGGAAACAAAGCATAAAAGAAGCAAACCCCAAATTTCAACCAAACAGGCTTTCAATATCTTCTTCAGTAATTTCTTTAAATGGAGATCCAGCAACCTGATTCGCATCGGTCTTTGTCATTTTTTCAGTTAACTTATCAAAAACCTCTGTCAGGGCAGCGACACTCCGTTTTACTCTTAATCGAATAAGACCCAGGGAAGAGCGATCATCAAAAACGACAACGAGAATTGCACGATGCCCCACCAAGGAGATATGAATATTGTCGCGTTCTCCCTCATGAAACAAGATCGAAAACTCTTTTTCACCCAAGAGCTGCGCCATTCCTCCCGTCGCAGCAATATTCCCGGCGGTTAAAGAGGCAAGAGAAGTCGTATCGATATCGCCGGTTTCTCCAATACTCGCAATTAATTGTCCGTCTTTATCAACCAAAAAGGATACTTTGGCTCGGGAAAGCTGATTAAGCTTAAGCAACTCTTTATCAATCAGCCTTGACTCTTCTTCAAATAACACTAAGCCGGGATTTAACATTCCTCATCTAGCCCTAAGAAAGCTTTACGTTTGACGTTTTATTTATACCACCAGAACGGAAGTTCCGCA
Source organism: Nitrospirota bacterium (assembly GCA_029261215.1). GTDB lineage: Bacteria > Nitrospirota > Nitrospiria > SBBL01 > JAADHI01 > JAADHI01. The sequence goes on from JAJDBT010000096.1 coordinate 22,218, forward strand.
AATGGGCGACTGATCTGACAGAGAAATCTATTCCAGCATTTCATCTAACATTTGTGATCCATCCATCCTTTCAATAAAATGCTGCGCCCAGGTGAGGTAAAGACGGCCCGCATCTTTCATTGCAAGCACACCATGTTCCAAGCTTTTGATATCCCCCTCATCAACACCCTCTTTAGCAAGGGAAATGAGTCTTGACTCAAAAACATGATTTAATTTTTCCATCGATTCAAGAACACCCGCCAATGATTTTTCAATATTGTCTTCCATTTTTATTTCCTCCCGAAAAATACATACAAAAACACATTATGAAAAAAAAATCCCATCACTCGAAAGTGATGGGACAGAACAGTTCAAAACTACATGGGCTTTAGCGATGCACTAAAGTAATGGCATTATGTTTGGCAGAGCTACAGACAACGACACAGAGCTCACAGCCCTTACACCGCTGTTCCACGACCTCAGCCACCCTGTTTTCTTTATTAAACATGATTGTGTTGGCCTCAGGACAATACATAATACAAAGACGACACCCTTTGTTCGCAACACATAGATCATCAATTACTTCTGCAACAGCATACATTCAGATTTCTCCCTCAAGTATAGATTAAACCAACATCGGCGTCTTAAGTGTTTCGGCCCACTCTGCTCCCAAGTCATAAACGCGTCTGATCGTATCCATGTTTTTCTTTAAGAGCTGCGCTTTTTTTGCAAACTTTTTCTTGATGGCTTCATCAAGCGTTGCAGTTCCACCCGATGCAACATATTTCTTCCCAAAACGATCTTCAATTGCAAGTTCCATCGCATCAAGGCCAACAATTTTTGTCGCACCCATTAAAGCGCCCAACATCCCCATATTGGTCGCAAGTTCTGTCCCCGCAATCTCTACAGCCAATGTTGTCGCCGGAATATAAAAAATGGGAATATTTTGCTCTTCAAGAAAGCGAATATCGTCTTTCTCAAGCGGAAGCGGCTCATCAGAGTTGATAATTAAAAGCCCACCTGGCTTGATCCCCTCATAAAAAGGCATCGTATAGCACTTCCCCATCGTAATCACTTGAGGATGAAAAACCATGATGACATCAGGATAGACCAGTTCTCCTCGGTCATAGATCTTCTCTTCGGCCATTCTCACATAACTTTCTGCGGGGGCCATCCTTTTTTCAGCTCCAAAAAAGGGATTTGAAATAGCAAACTTTCCTTCTTTAGATGCTGCTGTCGCCAAGACATGTGCAGATGTCACAACACCTTGACCTCCGAGTCCGGACATCCTCAAATTAACACGCTTCCTCATTTAAAACTCCTTACGTTTAAAAGTTGACCATCCTGCCAGGATTCCAAGTTTCAGGCAGTAATTGCCTTTTTCTTCTTTTTCTTTGGATCTATGGTTTCAAGATACGCTTTCGCCTCTTCAGAAATGTATTCCTCAAACTCAAACCGCTTATTGGGTCCTTCTGAGTCCCTCATTTCCTGAAGCCCTTCCATCATCTGCTTTCCAATTTCCAAAATACAAGGAGTATAGAGCTGGATGTAAGTCGGGCCAACCTCTCTTGCGATCAAGATGGCCTGGCGAATCGCTTTTTCAACACGGTTCGGCTTGCTTACTGTCATTTTTGCGACATAGTGACAACCTGAAACTTTTGCAATTTCAGGAAGATTCACTTTATCAAACTTTTTACCGGCAGGTGCCATTTTGGCGACAAAGCCTTTCTGCATCAGGCCGCTTGATTGTCCTCCTGTATTGGCATAAAGCTCATTATCAAAACAGATAGTTGTGAATTTTTCTTGACGGAACCAGGATTGAAGGGTCATATCCAGACCAATATCCACTGTCGCACCATCTCCTGCCAAAACAACGACGTCTTTCACCTTATCCGGGAAACGATAAGAAAGTGCTCGCTTCAAACCAGAAGCCACGGCGTTCTGATTTCCAAAAAGCGAATGAATATTGTGGACTGCAACATGAGGAAATACAAGGCTGGTGCACCCTGTAGAGCCGACCATGATCGTATCTTCAGGTGCAGGCAGACAGGCAAGTACGTATCTGAAGGCAATTGACTCAGGGCAGCCCGCACAAAGAGAATGTTCCTCAATTAACTCCTTGGATTCTCCTACGTCCTTCCAGCCTCGATCTTCCTTACCATAAGTTCCTTCTTCAACCAGTTCTTGATACTCCACCGGCATAATATCGTAAAACTCTGGGTTGATCTTTATTTTTTCCTTACCCATGGACAGTCTCCTTTTTCTTTGCAAGTACTTTTTTAATTTCTGTGACAATCACTTCAGGAGGCATGGTCATTCCACCTGCCACATGAGGACCCGCAATCACGCGATGATTATCCGGAATTGTAGACTTGATTTCACGTGCCATCCAACCTGCAACATTAAATTCAGGCACAAAGATGATTTTTGCATTTTTTGTTGCCTGACGAACTTCCTCATATGGAAACGGTCGAATCGTCTTAATCTTCACAATGCCCACTTTAATCCCCTCTTCAGCCAGAAGACGCTTTGCTTCTCGTCCCTGGGCTACTGCTGTTCCTGAAGAAACAATGAGTATTTCAGCATCCGAATTATCCTCTTCGATCAAGCCTCCCAAAAGCCGAATTGTGTGTTTTCTCGATCGCTCACAAGCGGCACGCGTCTCTTGCTGCCAACTCGCTTGTGTTGCATAACTAATATAGTTACTTTTCATCACAAAAGGATCCCGCATCATACGGACAGGGGGAGATTCCATATCCATGGCAGGCATTGGGTTACGGTAAGGATTATAAGGGGGAATAACAAAGTCAGCCGATGGAATCAAGACATCATCCTTTGTGTGGCTCACAAAAAACCCGTCGATACAAACTGCAATCGGCAGATGAACATCTGGCTCTTCAGCCACCAAAAATCCTTTGAGGAGAAAATCAAAAAATTCTTGCGCAGATTCAGCATGCCAGATCAACATCCCGGTATCAATGATCAAGCCAATTTCCAAAGTATCCGGCTGGATACTTAATGGAGAGTTCACACCCCGAACCATCATATTCAACATGATTGGAAGCCTGGAACCGACCCACATCGGAAAGTTTTCATAAGCCCTGAGTGTTCCTGGCCCTGAGGTTGTCGTAAAAACACGAGCACCCCCAAAGGAAGCGCCAGCGCACTCAGACATCACTGCGAATTCATTTTCTCCACGAAAATATTCGCCAACATAACCCTCCACATAGAGATCCCCGACCATTGCAGCGGCTTCACTCTGAGGGGTGATCGGATATGCGATCGATACATCGACATTCGCCCGTTTAATCGCTTCACGAACAACTTCACTTCCTGTCATAAAGTGACGTTCCCTCGGCGCTTCGAAAAAAAGATAGTCCGGGTCAACAATTTTTTGACCCTTTTTATTATATGTGCCAATCAGAGATTTTGAATCCATCTCTTACCTCCTCAGTTATCAAATAATTGATAATACAATCAAAAAATTCTACCTTTATCTAAAAATCGCCAGAAGCCTTCACCCGCCTGACTGTTTCGGTCAATCTATTAATTTTATCCGGAGAAGCATCACGAAAAGTCAGCATCGCATCTTCGTGTCCTGCCTGAGCACACATCGCGATGGTGTAACAGTCCGTTCCCCCACGAATAATTTTCAATGAAAGGTTTGCCATATGGCAATGCACCCCAACAAACATACAGACATCTATTTTGTTATGCCATATTGTGAGATTAGGATGGTTCGGGTTAATTTCGATCGCAGGATTAATTTTTGGGTATTTCGGGCGATAATCAGGCATAGGGATATGGAGTGCGCCGGGGTTATGGGCCTTTAAAACATCATATAATGCCTTGATTGCCACTGCCTTTTTTGCAGCATTTTCATTCCAATTCCATAAAACAAGCGGCCCTGGAAATAGTGTGGGCACCTTTGCCGTGAGAAACTGCCTCGCCGCTGCTTCCATTACGAGATCCTCATGAACAATCTCACCATGAATCAAACCTTGGCCCGGATCAGGAAGAACAACGCCCTCACAAGCTGCAGCAGGTGGTAAAAATGCTTCCGGACCTTTCATAACACTGTATTTTGACATTAACCGAATCCCTTCTTTTCTTTAACTTCTACTTTTATGGTTGATGATAAAAAACATCCCTGCAAAAAAACATCACTTCATTGAATCAGGAAGCATACGCCCTGTAGAAAAATCGATCACCAGCAGGAGACTCCTGATTCAAGCAGCGTTTCACATCATAACTTTCAAATTGCGTAATGAGGGAAATCTTGTGAAGAGCCATCACAGAAAATTCGTTCCTAAGGGGGATAATTAAAGTAGACAACATATCAGAAAAATAGCATAGCCTTTCTCGCCAAGTCAACGAGTTTTCATCTATTTTTCTGTGACCTATCATTTTGATATTTATAATAATTTTTGCCTTCTATTGACCCGAAATGTCCTGATTTGAGAGATCGAATCCCTCTAAAAGCGCGACCAATTCACCCAGTTTTTCAGTGATCTCATTCTTTATTCTTAGAATATCTTGATCCTTGCCCTCAAGTTCTCTCTGAAATCTTGTAACACCTTTTTCTGTCTTTTTAAGGATTTGCGCGTATTCGCGCTCCAATTTGACAATTTCACCTTTGATAATGGCCTCAAACTGTCCTCCCATTTCTTCGGCAAGAGAAAGGGTTTCTTTCAATGACGAAGCGGAGTCTGTTAATGCGGGTTTCTTTTCTTGATGCCCTCGCCTTAAGGTGAGCAGGTCGCCTTGAAGTGACGTAAGACGACTCCTCAAATCAAAAACCTGCTTTTCAAGAATTTCCCGACGCTGCGTCTCTACCTCAAGTGCTTTAGAGAGAGATCGATTTTCTGCGACTTGCTCCTCAAATTTCTGATTGGAGACACACGCTCCTAATAAGCAGAAGATCAGTCCCACAGAGAAAACAGATATGCACCTTGATAAAATGGGCCTCACCTAAAATATTTACCTTGTTTTATTGAATAAAAAAACACAACATAGACAAGAACCACCGCAAAACATCAACGACAAAAGAAACCCATCATCGCCTACCGAAAAATCCCTTGTCAACTCGATACACATTTTTTATGAACTTGATGAATTGAAATGAGAAGACCTCCAATGACTGAAATCATTCTTATTTCCAATCGACTTAATTATAGCGCAAAAAAACAAAATCCGAGAAAACCTTCTGAAGCGGGGGTTGATTTAATCACAAGAAACACGAAAGGCGGCACACGAGACTGGGTTTTTACTCCACTTAGATAAAGTGTGACTTCATTTAGTGTACAACGGCAGATATTTTATTGGAACAAAACGATCTTTGGTGCCGAAGGCCGGAATCGAACCGGCACGCTCCTTGCGGTGCGAGGGATTTTAAGTCCCTTGCGTCTACCAATTCCGCCACTCCGGCGCCCAAAAGATTACACAGACAGGGGTATTTTTTTCATCAGTAAATGAGTCCGGGCCGATGAAAGGTCAAGCTTATATCAGCTTCGAGACTTATCAGTCAAGATGACAGCACACGCTTTGTCCCCCAGAGTGATTCTATGGTGAGCCTATCGATTTATTTGTGGGATCAAAATCATGCCCCAAGTAAACAGGACATTCAATATCGCAAACATCACAGCCGCCGACCCAGCATCTTTTGCTTTTTTGGATAAGGGGTGCTGTTCTGTCCCGATACGATCAACTGCGGCTTCAATGGCTGTGTTGAGAAACTCGACGATTAAAACCATCAACAAGCTTCCGATCATCAACACAATTTCAGTCGGGGTCTGTCCCAGCCAAAAAGCCAAGGGCAAACAAACCGCAAGAAGCACCAATTCCTGACGGAAAGCCGCTTCATCGCAATATGTTGCTTTTAATCCGGAAAGAGACCACTTGATCGCATGAATGAAATGATTTATCCCGCTTTTTTTTTGATTTTCCATGCGACGCCTTACCCTGAATGACTCGTATTTACCCTAATAAAACTTCTTCAATATGGCTCGCAATGGATAAGCGGACGGCATCTCGAAGCCGGACGACTTCACGCCATTCCTTCCCCTCCGGTTGGATCGCCGCACAGTAAGTCATCGAAACGGGCGTCCGTGCAGGCAGCCATTCACCATCTCTTAGAAATTCACGTGTTCCTTTAAGCACAACCGGAACAAGCGGCCTTCCTGTTTCGACCGAAACCTTGAATGCACCCAGTTTAAAAAGTCTCAAGCCCGCTGTGGCACGAAAAGTCCCTTCCGGAAAGATCAGCACCGACCCTCCTCCATTTAAACAGGACTCGATTTTTTCGGTCTCGGAGCGGCCCGATGCGACATTTTGACGATCTACGGTAATATGTTGCCCTTTTCTTAAAAAGGTCTTTAGAACCGGAACTTTTAACAACTCCTGCTTTGCGACAAAATGCACCCCTGCCGGAAGACTCGAAATAAGAAAAATGACATCAAGATAGCTCGCATGGTTCGCAATCCAGATCACAGGCATTTTTTCATGAACAGGCTCAATCCCCTTGACGCCCTGAATCATCGGGGTTGCACCCGCCAAGCTCAAAAACAAGCGCGCGCCTTTTTTGAGAAAAACCCCAGTCATTTTTGAGGGGGTTATCAGCACAAAAAACCAGAGCGGAATGATGATCATAATGAGGAGGACGGCAAGATAAGCCGCGTACAACAGACGGCACGCTTTTGAAAATCCACGGGCACCCCAGAGTCTGATCCAGGTCACAAAAAGACTGAACACCTGAAACGAAACACGCTGAGGCCGTTTCAAGAGTTCCCCTTTTAAATAGGATGCCCGGCAGGCAGACCTTGCAATCTTTCCGCTTGATGTTTTTAGCACACTCCCAGGCGGAACGAGACATAGGAGGTCTGCCGGCAGACCAATCGTATCAACAATACGTTTATTAATGGCGGCGCTTAAAGCAGTTTTCTCCATGTCAGATGTTTTACGGGTCTCGATCACGACCACTAATTTTTCGGTGCCAAGCCCTTCATCCGGAATACCAAATGCCGCGATACAGCCTTTTCTAACCCCCTGAACCTCTGCAACAACCCCTTCAATTTCATGGGGATGAAGGTTTCGGCCTCCTTTAATAATCAAATCTTTCTGTCGGCCGGAAATAAACAGTTCACCATCAGCGATATAACCCAAGTCACCAGAAACAAGCCAATCTCCATGAAATAGAGAAGCGGTCATTTCCATATTTCGATAATAGCCTGAAGTACAGGAAGGACCTCTAAATTCAATATGCCCCTCCACCCGCTCCCCCAGCACAACACCTGTTTCATCTACAATTCTGATTTCATGCTCAGGAAGCGCCATCCCGCACGAGACAAATTCCAGAGCATTTAAATCAGACGGTTTTGCTGGAAAAGCTTCCCGTTTTTTCTGAAATCGTTCCCGCATAATTTTATCCGTTCGCGGGGGACGATCCAGCGGCGGGAAAGCAAGGCCCACCGATGCTTCGGCCATGCCATAAACCGGGAGATGCGTCTCAGGGCGAAAACCATAAGGGGCAAAACGTTTGGTAAAGCGTCTCAGTGTTTCCGGGTTAATCGGCTCGGCCCCATTTAAGGCAATGCGCCAAGCGCTTAAATCCAGGCCTTCAAGGACATCATCACGCAGTTTTTTTGAACAGATTTCATAGGCAAAGTTGGGTGCGGCCGAGAGCGTTCCCCCATATCGATGGAGTGTCCACAACCATTTTTCAGGCCGACTGAGAAAACTCATCGGAGAAAGAATGGCGATGGGTATCCCATGAACCATACAAAAAAGCCAGGAGCCGATTAAGCCCATATCATGATAAAGCGGAAGCCAGCTCACACCCACATCCTCGGGAGAAATACGCATCGCCTTTTTCATGCACCGGATGTTGGCCAACAGGTTTTCGTGCGTCAAATAAACGCCTTTTGGATGGCCTGTACTACCTGAAGTATATTGGATCAGGCCTCCGTCTTTTTCTCCGATTAAACCCGGCCCAGCATGTTTGTCCCGCCCCAAAGCCGCCAGGGTTTCAGGAATAAGCACAGCCCGTAAACGAGGAAGTCGAGGCCTTAATAATTTCGCCAGTTTTTCAACTTTTTGAAAAGTGATGAGATAAACGGCTTCGGCATTTTTCAAAATATGTTCCTGCCGTTGGGCATACACTTCTATTTCATTGGGCTTGAAGGGCGGATAAACCGGAACCGGGATACCTCCGGCCAAAAGCACGCCCAAAAATGTATAGAAAAAATCTTTTCCCGTTGGGAGCATCATCGCGACAGTCTCGCCACGCTTGAGTCCTTTTTCATGTAAACCATTTGCAATTGCGGAAGCGCCAGTGAGCAGGTTTTTATACGTCAAGACGTCTTCTGTTTCCTGATTCGAGGCCAGATAAATGTGAGCTCTGTCTGGATCCGCTTCGACATGTCTAAGCAATGCCTCGGTCAGGGTTCGCGCCGGACGAATAATCTGCGCTGCGCCGGTTTTTAAAATGGGAGTACGCGGCTCAATGCGTTTTTTTTCTGATGAACCCACACGAAGAAGAATCGCGGCCAGTTCCGCGGGTGTTTCAGCTTCTGCAATGGTTGTATCGGGAAGAACGACTGAAAAGTGTGATTCGATGCGAATTAAAAGCTCAACACGTTCAAGGCTCCCAAGCCCCAAATCGCGCTCGAATGAGGCGCTCGCGGAAAGAAGGCCGACCTCACGATGTGCGCCGTTTTCGATCAAAAGCTGCCGAACAAGCGCCAGCACCTCCTCCTCAACATGGGTTTGATCCGTTTGGGTCGCTTTTAAAACAGACATACTTTCATTTCCAATTCAAAAATTCGGGTCATTCTATGCATCTCAACCGCGTATATCAAGTTCCCTCAAATGCAGGGATGTCTCCGCTTCCCCTACAATGAGATTCTCTTTAAAGATCTAGAGGAGAGTCCAGTCCTCTAAAAATTTAGTCACCCCTGTTCACGGTCATGACACATTTGGGCATTTTCAAACTGAGGCGCGAGCAAAGCCCATCCTTTTCTAAATGACCCTAGGAAACCATATTTTATTGGATCAATTCCTGTAAAGAATACAAAGATCTCATGAAAAAGCCTCATTTTCCACGAAACCTGCATTGTTTTTGTTATACTGGGTTCACTGAACATCCCATCCTAAACTGACCGGATTCAAGATGGCCTTCCTTTCAGAGTTGGTAAAGAAAAAGTGGCTATTCATCGGACTGCTTGTCGGTGCAGGCTTGCTCTCGGCTCCCACGCCCGAAGGCTTGACCCCGATCGGTATGCGGGCACTCTCTTTAGTCGTTGTCGTTTTTATTTTTTTTGTTACAGAACCCATCCCCCTGCCCGGTGTTGCGCTTTTTATCGCCATTGCACAAGTTTTGCTCGGACTAGAGCAACCGACTATTGTGGCACAATCTTTTATGAGCGATTCAGTTTTTTTTATCATGGGCTCACTTATGATCGCCACGGCCCTGGTCAAACAAAACCTCGACAAGCGCATTGCCCTGGCGATTGTGACCGTGACGGGCCCCCGGGTTGATCGCATTATCCTTGGACTTGTGACATGCTCCGCGCTGCTTGCCTCCTTTATAGGCGAACATACCGTTGCGGCCATGTTGCTTCCCGTCGGGGCCGCCCTCATTAATTACACAAATCGAAACTGGAGAGAAATCAGAAATCTCTCAGTTTTGATTTTACTTTCAATTGCATATGGGGCGATGATTGCCGGCGCTGGCACGCCTTCCGGAGGCGCACGCAATGCCATTATGCTCGCCTACTGGAAAAAGCTTTTTGAAGTTAACATGACCTATTTCGAGTGGATGAAATTTGCCTACCCAATGCTCCTGCTTGAGATACCCATTATTTCGGCAATTCTCTACTACACATTTACACCCGAAACCAAAGATCTCTCCCATGCCGTCTCCGCACTGAAAGAAAAGGTCGCGGAATCGGGTCCCATCACTTCAAAAGAATGGCTCGCAATCGGAATTTTTATGATAACAGTGTTGATGTGGATGACAATTTCGGATACAATCGGCCTCGGCATCACTGCGTTAATTGGGGTTCTTCTTTTTTTAATCGCCGGTGTTGTCAAATGGGAAGACCTAAATAATAGTGTGAACTGGGGGACGATTTTAATTTATGGCGGGGCAATCTCACTGGGTATCATGATGAAACGAACAGGCGTGGCCGAATGGCTTTCTCATTCGTTTCTTGCGTGGGTTGCACCCTTTGGTATTCATAAAGGCCTTCCTCTTTTGGCAGCCATCAGTTTTTTAACAATGCTCATGGCCACATTTATGAGCAGCGGAGCCACTGTTGGCGTCCTGGGGCCGATCACACTCAACATTGCAAGTTTGTCCGGAACCTCGGTCATTGCCGCTGGCTTTATCACCGTCATTTCTTCCTCTTTTTGTTTTCTGACGACCACCGCCTCTCCTGCCTGCAATATCATCTATGGCAGCGGCTACCTAAAAAAAATCGATTACCTCAAGGCTGGATGGAAACTCGCGATAATCTCCTTCATCCTCGTCCAGATCATCAGTATCGGGTATTGGCGTTTTTTAAGTATTTAGGATGGTCCCGCGATGAAAATATTAATGTGCACGGATGGTGAGGAATATGCGGAGTCAGCCATTCGATTTGGCGGGCGATTGGCGAAAGAAATGAGTGCAGAGATTAGTGTACTGCATGTTCGACCGCCTATTTCGCCAAGAAACCGTGTCCAGCTGACGACAGCCCGAAAAAAATTAGGAGAATGGAATCTGGAGATTCCAGGTGTTGATGCCCTGATTCGTGCCAAGGAGATCCTCACAGAAATTGGATTAACGAAGACAACACCCCTGGAAGAAGAGAAAGTCAGCCAGGCCTTTCGAATTGGCGTGCACGGGGCAACAGAGCTTCACTTGATCGGCCTAAAAGGGGAATTGGTTCGTCTCCGCCTGAGAGAAGGGCACCCCGTCGATGAAATCCTTGAAGAAACCGACGTAGGGGACTATGATCTGGTCATTGTCGGATCGCGAGGACATAAAGAATTTTCAACACGTTTTGTCGGCAGTACCGCACTTAGAGTCGCTGACCTTGCCGTTTGCAGTGTATTGATCGCAAAAAACATAAAAGAAGACGACGACTTTTTACTGTGTACAGACGGATCCCGACTTGCTGAAAAAGCAGAAATCACGGGTGCGGAGATGGCTCAAAAATTAAATGCAAGCATGACCATTCTGTCTATCGCCGAAGACGCAACCTTAGAAAAAGAAGAAGAAGCAAGACAGCTCACCCGGCGCGCAGAAATGATTTTGGCGCAAATGGGGATTAAGGCCAATCAAAAAGTACGTGTCGGCCGGCCTTCCGAAGAAATTATAGATGAAGCAAAGGACCACGATATTGTGGTAATGGGATCAAGCGGCAGCTCTGCCGTAAAAAAATTCTTTTTGGGAAGCACGCCACTAAGAGTGATTGAATATGGAGAATGCCCTGTGCTAATCGTTAGGGAAAAGCGCGGGAAAATATCATTACAGGAGACAACCTTATGATGAAAAACAGGAGTACTTATGTCAAGTGTCATTAAAAAACGAAGAAAAAAAATGAGCAAACATAAACACAGAAAACAACTCAAAAAAATGAGACATAAACGCAAGTAAGATCTTGTTTTTATCTTGTCTTTTGTAAACGCTATTTTAAATACCTACCTGAAAGATTGGTTCTTTACAACAGATCTTGCAGCGCGATATAGTGGGAAAAATAAGTTGATTTGACCCGGAGGGAGTAATGTCAGAAATAACAGAACCATTGATTCTAGAGACACTCAAACAAGTCATTGAGCCCGGCCTTTCAGACGATATCGTCTCATTGGGCCGTGTGAAAAACATAAAAATTGATGGCAAAGACATCTCATTTGAAGTCGCCCTCCCCTCTCCCGGAGCCCCATTAAAATCGGAAATCACCCGACTTTCAAAAGAAACGCTGCAAAGACGCTTTCCGGAGATCGGTAAAATCAAGATCGATTTCCCAGTACCAAGCACGGTAGGCAACAATCCAGAACAATCGGGAGCGCTTCCCGGGGTCCAGAATATTATTGCAATCAGCAGTGGTAAGGGCGGCGTTGGGAAATCAACCGTGAGCGTCAACCTGGCGGTGGCTCTGGCAAAAACGGGGGCAAGTGTCGGATTGCTGGATGCCGATATTTATGGGCCGAACATCCCCCTGATGATGGGGATTAAGTCACCCCCCGCCCCAAAAGGCGAAAAAATTTCCCCTGCCGAAAATCACGGAGTGCGATTTATCTCGATGGCTTTTTTTGTCCCGGAAGACACCCCGATGATCTGGCGAGGGCCGATGGTGCATGGCGCCATTCAACAACTCATTCGCGATGTTGCCTGGGGTGAGCTTGATTTTCTCCTGGTGGATCTGCCTCCCGGCACCGGAGATGCCCAGCTCTCAATCGCGCAAATTGTACCCTTAACGGGTGCTGTCATTGTGACCACTCCGCAGGAAGTCTCTCTGCTCGATTCCAAAAAAGGTTTGGCCATGTTTAAGAAGGTAAACGTTCCCATTCTCGGTATTATTGAGAACATGAGTTACTTCGAGTGCCCACACTGTCATGAAACCACAGAAATCTTCAGCCGCGGTGGCGGGCGACTCGCCGCAGAGAAATTAGATATCCGCTTTCTTGGAGAAGTCCCCATTGACCCTGCTATTCGAATAGGGGGAGATACGGGCAAGCCGATTGTAATGGCGGATCCAAGTTCGCCACAATCACTTGCATTTATCCAAATTGCAAAAAATCTGACGGAACAGGTCGCTTCAAAAAATTCAGAAAAAATTTCTCTGAATATCATTCAGTAACAACACACGATACTCAAAAAAACCAAACGGGGCATACCCCTAAAATACGCAAACGGGTTAAAAAGCCTCCGGAAGATCTCCTTTCCAGCTTCCGGAGGCGTCTATTTCTTGCCTTTTATTGAGGCGCATAGTATCTTTAACCCCATATGCATGGTAGTTCATTCAGAGTGCAGACTACGCCACCTCTGTCTTAGATTTTAACGCACTGCTTAGGAGCATCATGCTCAAACAAAAAGCCAAATTGATCGCTATTTTTCTTTATCTGACAGAAATGATCATTCTGGTTGCCGCATTTTTTCTTTCCTTTTACATTCGCGACATCTTTTTTTCGGCATATTTTGGGCCTCTGATTCCAATCGAACAGAGCCAATGGCTGATTTACATCATTCTGCCTGTTTGGTCTATTCTTCTGTTTTATTTCAGAACATACGAATCTCAGCGCACAAAACCATTGACCGAAGAAGTCTGGAAAGTCAGCGGGGTCTCTTTTTTTGGGCCGGTCATTCTTATGTCTATTGTCTTTCTGCTGAAAGTTGAATATATCAGTCGTCTTTTTATCGGGATATTTGGAATAACAGCCTGGCTGCTTCTCATCTCAGAACGATGTCTGCTTCGATTATATGCACGCTATGTCAGACGACAAGGCTTTAATTACAGAAATATCATTATCATCGGCACGGGTCGGCGCGCCCGGGAAATGAAAGACCTGATTGATCAACACAAAGAATGGGGACTGCGTCTCGTCGGTTTTGTCTGTGAGCTACCCGATATCCGCCTCAACCAGATTAAAGATGTCCCTGTCTTGGGAGATGTCTCAGCCTTACCTCAAATGCTGGAACAACACGTCGTCGATGAGTTAATTTTTGCGGTCTCCAGAAAAAGACTGGAAGGACTTGAAGAAATTTTCCTTTTATGTGAAGAGCAGGGGATTCGAACCCGTATTGCCGTGAACTTTTTCCCACACATGCTGGCCAAGGTTCATCTGGATGAATTTCATGGGGTCCCGCTACTCACCTTTACCACCACTCCTCACAATGAATTTCTGCTAATGTCTAAACGGCTTTTTGATATTGTCATCGCCTTGACCTTGATGCTCCTGTTTCTTCCGCTGACCATCTTGATCACACTGGCAATCAGATCAACATCAAAAGGAGAGGTGCTTTTCAAACAAACCCGTGTCGGTCTTAACGGACGGCATTTCACCCTCTATAAATTTCGATCCATGTGTCGGGATGCGGCGGCAAGACAAAGTGAAGTCGCTCACCTGAATGCAATGGACGGCCCTGCGTTCAAGGCCTTTAACGATCCGCGTTTAACGTCCATTGGCTGCTTTCTTCGGAGAATGAGCCTGGATGAAATCCCGCAGCTTTATAATGTTTTAATGGGAGACATGAGCATTGTGGGACCTCGTCCGCCTCTTCCGGAAGAGGTCAAACAATATAAACGCTGGCACCGCCGACGTCTTTCCATGAAACCGGGCCTGACCTGCCTTTGGCAAATCGGGGGGCGCAATAACATCAGTGATTTCAAAAAATGGATGGAAATGGATCTTCGTTATATCGACAACTGGTCATTACAACTCGACCTTAAAATCTTTTTAAAAACCATTTTCGTTGTACTCGCAGGTCGAGGCGCGTCTTAAGCGCGCCGTCACTTATTCACCGCTTTGGGCCATCCACTGACTCTGCCCCCGATCACATCCTCCGAAATACCCCTTTTAAACATACACTTTATCGATGTCGGTTATGGGGACGCGATACTGCTTCAAATTCCGGAAGGCCTTTCAATACTCATTGATGGAGGAAAGCCAGAAGCCGCGCCCAAGGTCATCGCGCAACTTAAAAAATGGGGCATTAAAAAACTAGACTATCTCTTTATTACACACTTTCATAAAGATCACGCAGGCGGCCTTGGCCCCATTTTAGAAACATACATTCCAAAACCTACATCTAAGCTTGAAGATACCGAGATACTACTTCCCTTCTCCCCTTTAGAGACCGAAATTCATGAAGCAGTACAAGATGTTGTCGATGCCCTCAAACACTATTCACTCAAAATAATCCGGCGTGGAGAACAAATTACCCCCTCTCCTCACATTCAAATAAAGGTCCTTCACCCCAAAACCCTGACGGGCGATCAAAATGAAGATTCCCTCGTTTTAAAAATTATGCACGGAGCAAACTCTTTTCTGCTGGCGGCCGATGCCGGACTCAATACACAGCAAGAACTCATTGATATTTATGGCAAACAGCTTCAAGCCGACCTCATCAAAATACCGCATCACGCCAATGAAACAAGGGCTCATCAACCTTTTATCGACGCGGTCAATCCCACAATCGCCATCCTGAGCATCGGCCCAAATGACTATCAAGCCCCTAATCCCACAATTTTAGAGGCCTACCAAAAGACGGGAGCAGAGCTTTTCCGAAGCGACCATCATGGAAATATTCACATTAAAAGTGACGGACAAAGCCTTCAGGTCATCACGGAAAAGACATGAAGGGCTGGGGCATTGTTTTCCTTTATACCCTTCTAACCTATCTCTCACTTCCTTTTACCCGTGAGTGGCTGCGATTTTTCCGGAAAACCCTGGGCTCCGGGTTTAATCTTTCAATCAATCTTTTCATGCTTGCAGTCGGACTGCTTATCGCCATATGGGTATTCAAAATAGCGACAAAAATGGCATTCTGGGTTTTTATGGGCCTCTTTGCCCTATTACTGCTTCTCGGCTCGCAAATCCAGATTTCGGAAGAACGGATGCACCTGCTCCAATATGGCCTCCTCGGCTACTTGATCTCCTCAGCCATTGCCCCCAAAGTTTCTCTCATCGCACGCATTGGCACCCTCTTTCTCATCGGAACAGCGGTTGCTTTGGGAGACGAGATCGTCCAATGGGCGCTTCCCAGCCGGGTTTTTGATTGGTGGGATGTCAGTTACAACCTTGTCGGCCTTACTTTTGGGGCCAGCATTTTTCACATCCTGAAATAGAGGAATATTCCCCCATGCTTTCGATTGTCAATCTCGGAGTTCCCCTGTTATACTTAAGCCCATGCCCTCCAAATTTAATCCCTTATGTGAATTGATCGGACACGAAAAGGTGCTCACCGACGCACCTTCGATTACCGCCTATTCCATTGATGCCAGTATCTATAAGGCCGTGCCCGAAGCCATTGTTTTAATTCACTCGGCCCGTGATCTCGAACAGACGCTTGAATTTGCAAAAGCACAGCATATCCCGCTCACCGCACGAAGCGGTGGAACCAATCTCACAGGAAATGCCGTGGGAGAAGGGATCATCCTCGAATTTTCTCAGCTTCATCAAATTCTGGAAGTCAATCAACATGAAAAGTGGGCCCGCATTCAACCCGGCATCGTCTACGCCGAGCTTAACAAAACACTTGCAGAACAGACACTGCTTTTTGCGCCGGATCCTTCAAGCGGAGACATGTGTAAACTGGGCGGCATGATGGGCAATAATGCCGCCGGTCCACATACCTTAAAATATGGCGCAACAAAAGATAATGTATTGGAAATGAAGATTCTTCTGGCCAATGGCCGCTGGATCACCGCAAAGGACTATCGACTGGATGACCCACTGCTGCAACAAGTCCTTCAGGAAAACCCGCTGCTTCAAGACTTGTACGAGCTTATTCGAGAAAACAAAGACCTGATTTTATCCCAGCGCAAAAAAATTTCAAAAAACTCTTCCGGCTACAACCTTTTTGCGCTTGCCGAAGGATTAGACGAGGGTCGCTTTCCCTTACACCAATTGTTCATTGGCAGCGAGGGCACCCTGGGGCTCACACTTGAGGCAAAGATCCGACTTGTACCCAAACCCATTGAGGTTGCAACAGGTTTAATCTATTTGAAAACGCTTTCGGATGTCGGTGCGGTTGTCGCCCGCTTATTGCCGCTTGCGCCCAGCGCACTCGAAATGATGGACAGCAATTCCCTCGATCTGGTGGGCCGGGAAGACTTTCACATCCCAAAAGAAGCTGCGGTCATGCTCCTGCTCGAATTCGACGAATCGGCCCGGACACAGATGCAACGCGCTCAGAACGTGATTGTCACTTTTGATCTCGCCGCGCCCATGCGTATTGCCTACGATCCTGAAGAAACCGCAGCACTTTGGCAAATTCGAAAAGCAATGTACCCGACGCTTTATCGATTTGATGAAAAAAAGCGGCCCATCAATTTTGCTGATGATGTTGTGGTTGCCGCTGCCCGCATTCCCGAACTGGTCGATTACCTCGAAAAACTTTTTCATGAAAAAGGCGTCGCGGTCGCCATTTATGGTCATATCGGTGACGGAAACGCCCATATCAATCCTTTGCTCAACTTGAATGATCCCGCTGACTTTAATCACATGATCGAACTTTCGCAAGAAATCCACGAAACCGTCATTGAACGATTTGGCGGCTCCCTTTGCGGAGAACATGGAGACGGCCGTGTACGGGCTGAATTTCTTAAAAAGTTATATGGGCCTGAATTGTATGACCTCTTCAAACAGGTGAAACACCTTTTTGATCCAGAACAGATTTTAAATCCCGGTATTAAAATTTCAGAGGTGCCCTTTACCGAAAAAATCGACCTGCATCGTCTATCAAAAAAATGCGCCACCTGCGCAAAGTGTAATTCTGTTTGCCCGGTTTATGATGTCAAAAGGGAAGAATCCAATGCGGCCAGGGGATGGTTTCACATTTTGACAGACCCCCAATATAATTATGAGACCTCCGCGCGTGTGGTCGAGGCCTGTATTAATTGCAAATCCTGCCGAACAGTCTGCCCTGCGGGCATTGATGTGTCTGAATATATTTTAAAGGCACGTGAAGCGAGACCAAACAAAACCGCCGGAAAACTGTTTGCCCTGCAAGCCCATACCCGACGCTTTGAGACACTGCTTAAGATCGCAGCCTACACACAAGACCTATGGGATACAAAGATCGTCAGGAAGGTGCTTGAGCCGCTCTCTCATGCTTTTTTAAAAGGACTTGCACCCACGGCACGGATTCCCGCAGAAATGACACTGCCCTGTATCGCAAAAAAGACCCTGCGAACGCGATATCCTGAACACGTTCATGCACAATCAAACCTGGCCTATTTTCATGGCTGCGCCGCAAACTACCTGGATGACGGCGTGGGCGATGCCGTCATCGCACTTTTAAAACAGCACAAACTCACACCCGCGCTGCCCGCCCAGCGCTGCTCCGGCACTCCGATTCAAACTTATGGGTTTAACGACAGGGTGCGGGAAAATGCGCGTTTTAATCTCGACAGCCTCGAATCTTACGAAAAAGTGGTCACGGGCTGTGCATCCTGCACCTTTATGCTGAAAGACTATGCACCCTTATTTGAGGATGAAAAAGATCAGGGCTATCGGCAAAAAGCTGAAAAACTGGCCTCAAAGGTTGTACATATCTCGGAATTAATCCTGGATTCCCCCAAAGAAAACGGCGAGATTGAAACAAATGAAGACACCCCCCTGCACAAAGAACGCGTGACCTATCACTCTTCCTGCCATTTGCGCGCGGCCGGAGTCAGTCAGCAGCCGAGAACCTTGCTGCGGTCTTCGCCCAAGATTTCATACATTGAAATGCCCGATGCGGATCGATGTGCTGGCGGCGCCGGTACTTTTTGTTTTAAAAACCCGGAACAGTCTGCGGAAATGTTTGAACGAAAACGACGCGGCATCGAAAAAACAGGCGCTGAAACAGTGGCCACCTCCTGCCCTGCTTGCATGATTCAACTCAACAACGGACTCAAAGGCACCGTCAAAGTAAAACATATCGCGCAAGTCCTGCTCGATCATCATCAGTAAGAAATCTTAGGCTCGACAACACGTCCACACTGAACGACCGTTTCCAACAAAACCTGATTTTGCTAAAAATCACTTCGCATATTTTTGAATCGTGACATACAGCGCATTCAAAGAGAAGGGTTTTAAGAGAAACGCGACAGAACCGGCCTTTCCCAAGGCTTGAATGGCTTCTTCCTGATCTAAATGACCTGACATAAAAATAAAGGGCAGTGTTACATTTTGTTTCCGGATTCTTTTATAGAGCGCAATACCGTCGATATCCGGAAGCCGAACATCTGTGACAATCACCTGAAAAAAATCAGGGTCTTTGTCAAATAGCGAAAAAGCCGCTTCCCCAGTTCGGGCGGTTTTGACCTGAAGTTCTTTTGTTCCTAAAAAATAAGCAATCATCTCAAGGATCTGCGCTTCATCATCGATCACCAACACATTCACGCCTCTTCCTCGGAATCAATCGGGAGACTGAGTGTAAAAACAGCCCCTTTTCCGTATTCACTGCGCACTGATATCGTTCCCTGATGATCTTTCAAAATGCCATAACAAATCGACAAACCAAGTCCGGTGCCTTTCCCAACGGGTTTTGTTGTAAAAAAAGGATCAAAGACCTTTTCCCGGACTGCAGTTAAAATACCGCTTCCCGAATCTTCTACTTCAAAAATAATATACTGATACTTTCGAGCCGTTCGAATAATGATTTTTTTCTCCTGACTCGATTCAAGCGCATCCCTTGCATTTGTTATCAAATTCACAAGCACCTGTTCAATCTCAAGAGGATTTACTTCAAACAAGGGAAGATCTCCCGACAAAGCCAGTTCCAATAAAATGCCCTGGTGTTCTAATTGTCCTCTCAGCATAATTAAAGACGAATGGACGATTTGATTCGGACTCACCTTTTCCCGTTTTTGAAGACTCGCATCCCGTCCGAATATTTTCAGGTGTTGAATAATTTCTGCAGCCCGATCCACCTGAGTATTAATCTGTTGAAGATGACTTCCCGCTTTATCCAAGTCCTCTCTTTCGAGATGGATCTGCCCCAGATCAACGCACATTTTTATGATTTGCAAGGGTTGATTTAACTCATGCGCCACTCCCGTAGACAACTCCCCTAAAGAAGCGAGTTTCTCAGACTGGATCAGCTGGGCCTGTGTGTCTTTAAGTTTCTGGTTTGCTTTCAATAAACCTTGAGTCATTTGCTCAAACGAGTGTTCCAGGCTCTTTACCTCATTTTGCTCAATATCAATCGTTTTTTCAGATAAAAATTGATCTGTGATCGCACGCGCCCGATCCGTTATTTTTGAAATAGGGCTTACAATATGTTTTGCAAAATAAGATGCAATGAAAATTACCGCCACAAGGAATATAAACATTAAACCGAATAATTCGTTTCTCAATGTATCAATTGGAGCATATGCTTCGGATTGATCCAGTTTGACCACCAAACCCCACTTTAAGGAATCGCTATATTTTATGGCGGCGAGCACCGGGGCACCACGATAATCAATCGCATCGTCAATCAATCGCTCCTTTCTATTTAAAGCTTGAAGCATCGGAGTGAACACCGCCGCCGTTAAAGGGAGTTTTTGAAGTGCAGCGCCTGGATTAAATCTTAATGGGGCCAAAAAGATGACTTCCCCCGCTTCATCCACTTTTCCCAGAACCGTTTCGCCCGTTTTCCCGAGGCCGGAGTAATCTTGAATGGCCGAAATCAAATTATCCACATTAGAGCTGACCAACAAGACTCCGAGGAAGACCCCGTTGAGTTGAAGAGGACCCGAAAAATAGGTTTTTAAGTTTTTTTCGTCATCCAAAAAAAAATAATCAGCTTTATTTTCGATTTGGCCCTTGATAAAAAAGGATCTTGAAACAAAGTTCTTCCCGATGAAACCTTCGTCAGTAGAAACAAGTACAATGCCCTTTGGATCGATAATAGAGATTTCTTCAAAAGAAGGGATCGACTTTTGTGCATCTCTCAGGATGATCGTCATTTTTTGTAAAGCGTCTTGGTCCGCTTCATGATGAAATCTATTTAGGGTGATTCTTAATTGCGTTCGGCTGGAAATTAAGAGCAAACGTTCCAGATTCTGTTCAATGATGGCTTCAATACGGCTTTTTTGAATAGAAGCAACGGAGTCCAGATGCTGCAAAATTTCAGAGGTTAAGGAAGATTTGAAACTGACATAAGAGATCATACTTGTCGAAACAAGCGTAATCAAAGTAATCGAAACTAAGGAACTCAATATTTTTGTCTTTATATTCAGCGAGCACCCTCTCTATTTCAAACTACTTCAAACACATCTCCCGTTTATAGTGATTAAATGAAATCCATTCCCATAGGGTTTCTACGCGAATGAGGTAGAAACCCTATGGGAACCATATCGTTAACATAACACTAAAAAAATCATCGGGAAAGCCTTTAACGCGTTATCAGCCCCTATTTTTAGAGACATGACTGAAAGCTTCCTTTTCATTATTATCTTCTGAAAAGTATCCAGACCGATCAGATAAAGGATATGGGAAATCATCCACAAAAAGAATGGGAAAGAAATAACAAAACATTCAGGATTTATGGGCCAAACCCGCCGGCGCTGCCAAGCCCGCCACCATTTGGAAAGTTTGTGGAGATTCCGCTGCTGAAAGAATCACTGCCACTCCCGCCCCAGCGTTCCCAATTGATGGGGGTCAGCTGAAAAGCATCGCTATCGTGTGTTGGAATTGAGGGCCTGTCCCCGCCTGAGCCACTCCCGGAACAGCCGCCGCGAGAGCCCTGATCACTGTTAAAGCCCATCCGGGCACTGGGATCACCAAAGTCGTTGCAACGGCTAAAATTAAGGAGCTGGTTGTTGCTCGGATCGATAATCTTCACGGCCTCCAGATCATTCCACCAGTCAATATTTCCGTTATTGCCGCCACCCAATGGAATGCTTGTGGCCACATCATGGGAAAGGTCCCCCGGAGACAGGGTAAAAAACTCACTGTCAGTAATATCATTCGGCATGACACCGGTAAAACTGGTCATCCACATACCAATGTCCTGACGGGTCAAGACTTTACTACTGGCCGTGTCAAAAAAAGGAACCTGGCTAAAATGCATATCCATCTGATTTAGTCCATTCGTCAAGGGTGCCACGTTTTTTTCAGTGATATCTGAATGGATACTGATGGGCTGCCTAAAGCTATCTATCATTGTCGTCTCATTTAATCCAAAAGCAGGGTCGGTAATCTCTTGACGAAAAATAATATCTCCTGTGCCGATATCTACATAACTTTCCAGAGTAAAGTCTGAAGCAGACATGAGCTGATGAAAAAAGGAGTCGCCATTGCCGTCGGTCACTTTTTGTTGTAAAAAACCCGGACTTTCAATCACATCTTCAACAATCAGCCCGGAAACGGTCGCTGGATCGATGCCCCAAGGGGCAGGCGCATCAGATGCAAGCGGCGTCACCGAAGATGAAGGAAGCGTTCTTGAAATATTTCCGCCCCCGCTGCCACCGCCAAACTGAGCCTGAACAGAATAGGGAAATATGAACAACAAAGAGAACAACAAGAAAAAAACAATCAGAAACCTTGCCTGTTTTCCATGATATTTTGATAGATAAAACCCTTTTAGAAGAAACATGTCAGCCCTTTCTGATCACAGCAGATCTCTCCTCATCAATTTTCCTGCTCTTATAATATTAGCAGAAGTTCGAAAACCTGCTGTTTTCCAGAAAAAACTAAAAGGATGTTCTCAGAAAGGGTTTTGTTCCGCTTCAATTTGTTAATGTCGGCGGTTCTGCTTGCACCGCCAACTCCGGCTTACTGGCAAACCACTTGTAAAGCGAAGGCACCACCAGGAGAGTCAAAATGGTCGAAGTCACCAGGCCCCCAATGACCACAGTCGCCAGCGGCCGCTGCACTTCACTGCCCGTGCCTGAAGAAAAAAGCAGGGGAATCAATCCCAAGGCCGTCGTAATGGCCGTCATCAAGACGGGCCGCAGCCTTCGGCATGCCCCTTGAATGGACGCTTTGTCGATTGAAATCCCCTCCTGCAACAGCTCGTTTAAATAAGTCACCAGAACCATGCCGTTTTCCAGGGCGATACCAAAAAGGGCAATAAACCCGACCGAAGCCGGAACGGAGAGGTTTTGCCCGCTCAGCCAAAGACCAATGACCCCGCCGACCAGTGCCAGCGGAATATTGAGAAGGATAAGTATGGCATTTTTGAGGGAATTAAAGCTCATAAAGAGGAGAAAAAAAACAATGCCCAAGGTTACGGGCACGACGAGCATGAGACGTTTATTGGCCTCTTGCTGCAACTCAAATTGCCCGCCCCAGGTCACCAGGTAACCGGGAGGCATTTTTACTTTTTGATCAATCGCAGACTGGGCTTCAGCAACAAATGATCCCATGTCACGACCGCGCACATTGGTCTGTACGGTGATGAAACGCTGGTTGTCTTCACGTGTGATCTGTCTCGGACCCACAAGTTCATCGATCACCGCGAGGTCAGACAAGGGCACCATGACGCCTTCGGGCGAAGGGATCAGAATCTGTCGGATGGCTTCCGCCCTGTCTCGACTCTTCGCTTCGTAACGCACAAGAATATCAAAACGCGGAATCCCTTCAAAAATCTGCCCCGCTTTTTCACCGCCAACAGCCATTCGAATCATCCCTTGCACATCTTCGACATTGATGCCATAACGAGCGATGGCCTCCCGATCCACGATAATGCGCAACTGCGGCGTGCCGGTGACCTGATCTTTTTGCACATCGGCAGAACCCGGCACCGCGCGAATCACGGCTTCAATTTCAGCAGATTTTTCTTTCAAGACCTCCATGTCTTCCCCAAAAATCTTGATCGCGAGTTCCGCTTTTGTGCCGGTGAGCAACTCATCCACGGCTGCTGCAATCGGCTGCGTAAAGTTAAAACGCACACCCGGAAAATTTTCAAAAGCCTCACTCATCAAGGCATAGAGTGCGTCAGGTGTTTTGGCACTTGTCCATTCTTCCTGAGGTTTCAGACCTACAAAGGCTTCCGCATTGTTTACCGGATCGGCATGTGCGCCGACCTCTCCGCGACCGACACGCGAGACCACGCGAATAACTTCCGGAAACTTCTCTTTTAAACGACGTTCAAATCGTGTGATGGTTTTCGCCGCCTCATCCAGAGAAATTGAAGGAGCCATTGTGGCGCGAACCAATAAATCCCCTTCGTTTAAACGCGGGACAAATTCAGATCCGAGTTGGCCAAAAATGACCACACCACTCACAAGCATCAGCATCGCCAAAACCACTGCAAACATGCGATGCTGGACAAAGAGTGTCACGAGCGGACGATAGGGAACCAACAGCATCCTGACCACAACGCTTTCTTTTCCCTCGCCGTCTCCCTTTGGCCGCCGCATTAAAAAGCTTGAAATGACCGGCGACAACAAAATCGCAAAAATGAGTGATCCGCCCATCGCCAGCGCCACGGTATAGGCCAGGGGTTTGAAGGTCTTGCCCTCGACCCCTTGAAGGGTAAAGAGCGGTAGAAAAACGATAATAATGATGGCAATGGCAAAAAGAATCGGACGCGCAACTTCTGCACTGGCCCGTGAGATGACATGCATACGTGATTCCGTTGGATTCGAATCTCTCAGACGCTGATCTACATTTTCCACCATCACGATGGTGCCATCCACCATCATGCCGATGGCGATGGCCAGACCGCCCAATGACATGAGGTTGGCAGAGATATCGTAAAGATTCATCATGATGAACGCGAAAAAAATCGAAAAGGGAATCGAAAGCGCCACAACAATGCTGGGCCGAATGCCTCCCATAAAGACAAGCAATACGAGCGCAACCAGCACAATGCCTTGAAACAGAGCCTCAGTGACCGTCTGCACGCACTTCGCCACGAGGGTCGCCTGGTCATAGTACGGCACCACTTTGATCCCCGGAGGGAGGATCTTGTTTATTTCTTCCATCCTGATTTTGGCATCACGGATCACGTTTGAGGTATTGCTGCCAATGAGTTTCAGCACCATGCCCACAACCGTTTCGCCCTGGCCATCCCGCGTCGCGAGCCCCTGTCTGGTTTCTCCGCCAATCTCGATATCCGCAATCTGCGCCAAAAAGATCGGCGTGCCATCGATGGACTTCACAATAATCCGCTGCAAATCAGGAATGGAGGTCGCCAGACCAACGGAACGGATCAGAAATTGCTCGGCGTCTTTCACGATGTACTGCGCGCCGACATTGGCATTGTTCGCCTTGACCGCCTCGACAATTTCATTCAGGGAAAGCTTGTAGCGCAGCAAATCGCTGGGGCGGACAAGGACCTGAAACTGTTTGACCTCCCCGCCCAAAGAAAGCACTTCGGTAATACCGGGAACCGTTTGAAGATTGAATTTAATCAACCAGTCGGCGATTTTCCGCATTTCTTCGGCACTGCGGTTTCCTGTTTCATCCTCAACAAAAAAGAAAAGAATTTGACCCAGACCGGTCGAAATCGGCCCCATTTCCGGTTCTCCAAAACCCTCAGGAATGGACTCCCGTGCAAGCTGAAGACGTTCATTCACAAGCTGACGTGCAAAGTAGATATCCGTCCCGTCTTCAAAATAGATATTCACAACAGAGAGGCCAAAATTTGAAACAGAACGAATTTTCTTAAGATCGGGTAAACCGTTCATCGCCACCTCGACGGGATAAGTCACGTAGCGTTCCACTTCTTCAGGCGCGAGCCCCTCAGTTTCGGTAAAAACCTGCACCAGCGCCGGGGTCACATCCGGGAAAGCATCGACCGGAAGTTTCAAATAACTGGCATAGCCCCCGGCCAAAACAAGACACGCTAAAACGAGCATTAACAGGCGGTTTTTCAGTGTAAAATCAATGAGTTTCTGCATCATTATCGTCCTTTATCTTGGAGGGGCCTTCATCTCATGTAGGGGCAGGTTTCAAACCTGCCCTGTATTTCGTTTTTTGTCTATCCCACCGTATATGTCAATACTGTCCCACGATAGGGGCGGGTTTAAAACCCGCCCATACAAAAACATTCAATGATTGTGGCCATCTCCCAAATTTCCTTTTTCAAGCTGTGCGCGGAGTGTAAATCCCCCTTCGACAACCACCTCATCTCCGAGATTAATGCCCTCAATAATCTCAATCTGCTGATCATCGCTTCGCCCAAGCTTCACAGGCCTCGGTCTCAGCTCGCCGTCTGAAAGCACAAAGAGCACGGTGCCATCCTCCAACTTTTGAAGGCCGGACTTTGGAACGACAAGGTTCACCTCAAATTCATCCACTGCGATCTTCGCATTCACAAAAAGACCGGGACGCCACTGACCGTCTTTATTCGGAAGAACGATACGCGCCAAGGCCGTGCGGGTCGCTTCACCAATGACAGAACCAAGATATAAAACCGTACCTGTCATTTTGATATTCCCCTGTGTCGCCTCGACCACAACCGATTGGCCTTCAGCCACCAAAGGCAGGTCTTTTTGATAAACAGAAAGATCGACCCAAACGCTTGAGAGATCGGCGATGATAAAGGCATCCGCATCATCTTTTAAAAACTCGCCAAGCGTGATGTGTTTTTCGATCACGGTTCCTGAAAAAGGGGCGATAATGTGATATTGCGTGAAGGATTCTTCGGGGTGATTCGGCAGCTCATCCAGATAACGATTTGAAAACCCGAGCGCGTGCAGTTTTTGCTCGGCAGATCGACGCTCAATGCGCGTTTCGGCCAATATCTGTTTGGCTTCAAGATATTCCTGCTCGGATGAAATTTTCTTTTGAAACAGGGCTTCTTCACGCTCAAAATTGGATTTTGCCAGAGCGACCCGTTCGCTTGCGGCCAAAAAAGTGGCCTTGCTATCGGAGAGTTCCCGGCTGTCCAAAACCGCCATCACCTCCCCCTTTTTCACCCGATGGCCCAAACCTTTTAAGACTTTCCGTACAACCCCTGAAACACGGGGTACAAGATGCGCCAGCCGATCTCCGTTGGGCCGGACTTCTCCGGTCAAGCTGACAGAGCGGTATAGTTTGCCCGAAGAAGCCGGGGCGAGTTTTATCCCAAATTCATCCATTTCGGCTTCGGAAAGTTTGATGCCCTCCGCCTCGTCATCGTGATCATCGTGCTCGTCTTTAGCCCCATGAGTGTCTTCGTCGTCATGATCATCATGATCTGCTTCGCCCTCTCTATGATTCGCTTCCTCATTGTAGCTTTCCAAATCTCCGCCTGAAACGAGGGTCGTATTAGATGATTTTTTTCCAGACTGAAACCAAAAAATCCCTGCCATGATAAACAAAAGAACGAGAATCACCGCGAGAATACGTCGCCCTCTATTTTCATGCGTTTCTTGTTTTTTAGAATCCATCGTTCTTCTCCTTCATGAAGGGTCCCCCCCTACTTTAATTTTTCTGAGATGAGGCGCTCCACATCCACAACTGCTTTGTAATAGTCTATTTGCACCTGAAGAGCCTGAAACACAGCCTCTGGCGTCTTTTTTTCTAAGGCATTCACTTGTGGTCTTGGCAGAGCCTTACCAAGCGGTCTTGGCAAAGTCATTTTTGATTTGAGTGGCGGCCCTGTGTTCAGACAGGCCGTGAGGGTGAAACCAGTTAAAAGAAGTCCTAAATTACAAACGGATATCGACATACTTTCCTCCAAAAAAGTGGGGCGCTCTCGTCATAAAAAACGAGATTAAAAACACCAAATTTTGGAAGAATCAGATAATCAGGACGGTGCTGGGGATGGGGATCGAGATTCGTTTTGTGTGATTGAAAGAAATTCTATTTTGATTGACAAAAAAATCCCCCGAGATCAAGGGAGTCACACTCAACACCATAAGCGAGGCGAGGACGGGCGGCTGAACCGTACGCACATCGATTTGCGTGCCAGGTTTTTCCTTAAATAACGGGATTTGAATCTTATGATCCGTATGGGCTGTCTCATCGGATCCATCAATGGCGTAGAGCTGATCAAACAAGTCATGGTGGTGGGCTTTGTTTGTTTTTAGATCATGCGCGTCCCGATTACCTGTATGGTGCAGGACAACTTGAATTTGGTTTTTTTCTTGATGAATGAAGAGTGGATGGCTGTCGGCAACTTTACTTAAAAGAAAAGGCAATGATTGGAAAATGCCGGAAGAGGCAATCAGAAAAAGGACAAGCAACATCTTTGTGACGGTTTTTTTCTTAGCCTGACTTATAAACATTTTCTTCAAAAACGTAATACCTTCCGGGAAAAGCGATCTAAATTCAGCATCAATATAACGCAAATTCTCCTTACCGACAAGTTCATCCTTCAGACTCGCTTATTCCCTCATCGGCTTCTTCAACGGGCACACTGTAGGCCCCTTCGGACCAAAGGCCCAGATCAGTTAATTTGCATCGCTCGGAGCAAAAAGGCCGATAGACATTTCCCTCCCAGGTTGTTTTTGTTTTACAGATTGGACACACAATTTCCATGATATGGGATCTCTCAAGTTAAAAAGAATAACCGGGTTAAAAAATGGGAGAAAACCTTATTTTGAAAAAACAGGGACCAGACCCGCTTTGGCTTGAAAATCAGGTACCGTAGGTTCTATAGGAGATTCTGAGGACGCGAGTACCGCGGTGATTGAACCGATTTTAATCTTTGTTTTGATTAAAACGGGAATATGCCGAACATCATCCGTCAGCCAAAGTGTGACATCTCCTTTGTCCATGAAAAGACCTTCATAATGAACCAGGGCTTTGACTTTAAGGGTGTTAAAAGTCCCCAGGGAAGTCGTTATTTTTTCTTTTTCAAGAACCTGTATTTCAAGCTCCCAGTTTTTATTACTTTCATGTACATCGATAAAAGTAGACTGACCCACCTCCAGTGAAGCCTGATTTCTAAAGTGGTACAGTGCACTCAGAGAATCCTGTACCATGGGCGGCACTAGAAAAGTTTCAACTTTATTATTTTTAAATTGGGTCGCACGATGCCGCCGTTGATCGAAATTGATCACTTTATCTCTTTTCTTCTTGCCTTGCCGTTGTTTTATCTTGATACTATGCGAGTACCCTTCCTTGGCATCAATGAAGGTTTCAATCCGGTCTTTCACCGGATAAAAGGCAGAAACAAATTTATTTGACTCAACGGTTGAAAGCACATGCAGGACTTCCCTGCCTTTCATTTCGGTTTTTCCCAAAACTTCCATTACGGCATCACCCGCAGGAACCCCCAGATAACTGACTTCATACACAAGGCGTTCACCGGGTCCATAGGCGATGATTTGAGGAGAGGATGGCGACTGCTCCGAAGAAAGCGCTGTCTTCGCGTGGCTTTGTGTCGCCAAGATCAATACACTTAAGAATAAAAAGAAATGAGGTATTTTCACGATAATGCCAAATAGCAGATTAGAAACAAAAGAACAGCCCTTGTATGATAACTATCAAAGTTTATAAACTGGGTCAAGGAATTCGTCGTGTTTTTTTAGATAAAAATGCTTTTCATGATATCACCGTCTTTAGGCGTCATGGGACGAAATCCAGTATTTCTTATTTTACCCCATCACTCAAGTACCTTTAAGCAGTATAGAATCATCACGGTTTTAATACGTCTAAGGAGAAACCCTGAAACTTGCGGGGCAAATCGAAATCAGTTATCATCAATTCCTAAATAGGGGTATCCGGCCTACATGAAACAGACAACAAACACGCCACTGCAAACCAGCCGGGAAGCGCTCTACGAAGGGCAGGCCTTACTGGCCGATCCGATTCACAGTTACATCCCCTTTACCGTCCCTTTCGACAATCTCGAAGAAGCCACTGAAAAAACCCTGATCGATTCAAAATGGATGCAGCGGCTTCGATATATTTTTCAACTCCAGTCCGCACGCTGGGTTTATCCCTCTGCAGAGCACACACGCTTTGTCCATTCTATCGGGGCAATGCATATTGCGGGACGATTTGCAAAACACTTGTATCCCTCTCTTAAAGATGTTGTCCCGGACGCCCCTTCTGCGGCCTACATTGAAGCCGTGCTGCGAATTGCTGTTTTATTGCATGACGTTGGCCACGGTCCTTTTTGCCATTTTTTTGATCACAACGTCCTTCATTCATTTCATCTCACACACGAAAAACTGGGACAAAGCATTATTCGACAGGAACTGGGTCACATCATTCAAAAAATTAAACGTAGCCCAAGCGCCTATTTTGCCCCCGGTGAGACACTGGACCCCGAACACATTGCCTTTCTCATCCACAAAGACAGCAACTTTCAGACCCCCAGCCATTATCCCCGATGGCTGGTCATGCTGAAACCACTGTTATCCGGCATGTTTACAGCCGACAACCTCGACTATGTTTTAAGGGACTCTTTTATGTGCGGGGTTTCCATCGGCCCCATTGATTTAGACCGCCTGATTCATTACACTTTTTTTACCAAACAAGGTTTGACGCTGCACAAGGCCGGACTTCCTGCGCTGACGATGTTTTTAAACGCCCGCTCCTATCTCTATTCCAACGTCTATTACCATCGCACCACCCGGGCACTTGATCTCCACATGAAAGATCTTTTTGAGCCTACAATTCAAGAAATTTTCCCTAAAAACCCCATCGAACATCTCGATGCCTACGCAGACCTCACAGACTGGTCGCTTTTGCTTAAAGTGAAGTCATGGAAAAATACACGATCAAACCATAAAAAAGGGCTCTATCACGAATGGGAGAAGATACTTCACCGCGACATTAAGTGGAAAATGGCTTACGATACAACATTGCGTTCTGATGAGGATGTGTCTGTCAGTCCCCAAATACAGCCCGATCAATTGGCAGAGCGTATACGACAATTTCTCCCGAAAAATCTGAAAAATCTGGAGTTTCGGGTAGACATCGCAAGCCAGGATCCCAGGCCAAGCGATCCGGTCGGCATGGGGGAACGTCAGCTCTATGTCTACAATCCCTCAACGGGTGACATATCGAAAGAAGGCCTCACGGAATTTGTAAATCCCTTTCCTGCGAGCCTGTCTCAATGTCGGATTTTTGCACTCAACCATGAGCACGACACTGCACTGTCACATGCCGCAGAAAAGTCATTGGCACACCTGCTTCAATGACTTTTTCTAAAGAATACGGTATTGATATCATTGACTTTTTTTTTATAAGGAGCAAAATACATATGGAAAGACCCAGCTTAAAAACAGACCGACGTTTCCTGATGAGATTGCTCTCAGGCATCCTCCTTGGGATCTTTACTCTGGTTCCGGCCTTTGCGGCTGAATTCGATAACGTTCCCTTTGGAGATCCTAAATATAAGGATCTGATTCAGGAATTGGTAAAAAAACACAAGTTCAAAGAAGAAGACCTAAGCGCTGTTTTTAAGCAAGTGGTGTTTCAAAAAGATATCATTGATAAATTTGAACGCCCAGCAGAGCATTTGCCTTTTTATAAATACCGTAAAATCTTTATTAAAAATGACATGATCGAGCGCGGCCGCGCCTACCTCGCTGAAAACGATAAACTGCTTTCTGAGGTCGAAGCTGCCTACGGTGTTGAAAAAGAAATTATTGCCAGCATCCTAGGCGTTGAAACCCGTTTTGGAAAACCAGGAATCGAACGCTACCGGGCCTTCGATGTTTTAAATACGGCCTATTTCCTCTACCCAAGACGTGAAAAATTTTACAGAGGAGAAATCATTGCCTTCCTCAAACTGTGCAGAAAAGAAGGCATTGATCCTTTTTCCGTAAACAGCTCATACGCCGGGGCATTTGGCGTCCCACAATTCATTCCCTCCAGTTTTTTAAATTATGCAGTCGATTTTGATAAAGACGGCAAAACAGACCTTTGGAATTCCAAGGGAGATATCTTTGCCAGTGTGGCCAACTATCTTAAAAAGTTTGGATGGGAAAAAGGAACCTTGCTCTATTTACCGACACAGATTTATCAGGAATCACCCGACCTTCAAAAAATAATTGAAAGCGGCTACCGGAAAACAGTCCCTGTTTCAAAAGCCATCAAAATGGGTGCAGAAATCCCCTATCCTGCAAAAGGAGACGAGCTTGTCTCTTTTGCGTACTATGAACCGAACCCCGATGAGAAAGAATTGATCGGGCTCTTTGGCAATTTCAGGGCGATTACACGCTACAATACTTCGGTTCACTACGCGCTCGTCATTGTCCACCTTTCAAGGCGGCTCACCATGTAATGACCCCTTAATTTCTGTCTTGTTTAATACCGTCTTTTTACAGGGTTATTATTTAGGGAATTTAAATACTATGGCGTGTGTTAAATCAGTGAGGCGGAGATGGACACAGGCCAGGCATAGGTGCCTGGGGTCGTGCCTTCGGTGATAAAAATCCGGTAGCCAATTTGAAGGGTTTCGTGCATGGCTTCCGGTGAAAGTTGATGAACCAGGCCTCCGCCCATCGGGACTCGCACTTCGCGGCCATTCACCGTCACCTGAACTTCACTCACCATTTGATCTCGCATGCCGACATGCAGAAAATAACCATTCAGGGTGTTGGTTTTAACCTGAAGCACGGTACCGCCCTGAATATCGATGTAGCCTTTCGCAATATCTTCCTTGGTGACTTTTAAAACAGATTGATGTTGAACGACGGTTTGGGAGAGTCGGCCTAGGATTTCTGCCCGAACTGTAATTTTGCCCTGATCGGCTGCAAACGCGGGCATTGCTAAAATCAACACGCTCAGGACAAATCCGATGATGCTTATTTTTTGTGTCGTTTTATTCATGCCATTCTCATAAAGCAATGTGTGTGCCATGAATTCTTCTACCATAAACCATTGAAACTAAACAGTATTTTTTAAATTATTCATTCTACCTCAATGAAGGTGTGCGGTTTTAGCTGTTTTCTCTCGAAAAAGAGCTGTGCGATTTTAGCCAGATGTGCGGGTATGACACAGTACGAAAGGCAGGAAAAAGAAAGCAGAAATTATTTGAAGGTTTTTTTCTTTAAAAGAACGATAAATTGCACGGTATTCTGCATGTTCTGGATTATAAGTTGTATTTTTCAATTTTTCGGATCAGCGCCCGGCGGCTGATTTTGAGAATAAGGGCAGACTTTGTGCGGTTTCCAGCCTGTAGAGCCAGCACATTTTGAATATGCTGTTTCTCCGCATCCGCAAGGGAGATGAGCGCTCCGACACCACCGACACCCAGACTGACATTCTCCTCATTTAAGTGAGTTGGAATATCCTCACGTCTTATAAAAGATTCTGTCGTTAATAAGGCTGCGCGTTCTATCGTGTGTTCCAATTCCCGAATATTTCCAGGCCAGTCGTAGGCCAATAGAGCCGTTTGGGCAGGCCTTGAGATGCCATTGACCCTTTTACCTGTACGTTGATTAAAGCGGTTTAAGATGACCCGGCTCAAAAGTAACAAGTCATCTTTGCGTTCTCTAAGCGGTGGAATTTTAATAATCAAAGGCGTGATTCTAAAAAAAAGATCCTCTCGAAAACGGCCTTCCTTCACATCCAGATCAAGAGGACGATGGGTTGCGGCAATAATGCGGCAGAGGGCCGTATCCGTCTTCTGGCTTCCAATACGACGATATTCTCCGTTTTGAAGCACCCTTAAAAGGTGAGGCTGGAAAGAAAGTGGGAGTTCTCCAATTTCATCCAGAAACAGCGTTCCTTTTCCCGCAGCTTCAAAGAGTCCCATTTTATCTCGATCAGCCCCGGTAAATGCGCCTTTCTGATGCCCAAAAAGCTCTGATGCAATCAGGTTTTCAAGCAAGCCCCCACAGTTACAGGTTAAAAACGGATGCGCGGAAACAGGACTTAAATCGTGCAAGGCTCTTGCGACCACTTCCTTTCCGGTCCCTGTTTCGCCCGTAACGAGTACGATTTGGTAATGGGTGGAGATATTCCTCAAAAAAGAAATCATATCGAGCATCTGGGGGTTTTTAGCCGTAATCCCATGATGGGTATAGCTGTCAACCAATTGCTGTTCAAGCTCACCCGTCTTTCTTCGAACAGTGACACTCTCCTCTATTTTTCTGACGGCCTCCTGAATCTTCTCTTTGGAAAGTGGATGCGCAAAAAAAGTCCCCGCCCCCTCCTTAATCGCAGTAATGGCCTCATCATCCTTTTTTCCAAAATAGATGACCTCAACCCTTGGGTCGAGTTTTTTTACGGTTGAAATTAAATCAAAGGTCCCTTCGAGCATGATGATGTGGTAGTTATTTTTGGAGGCGAGCACTCTAAGCGATTCAAGATCATCAGAAAAATCAACATGATGGTCCTTCAAAAAAGGCAGGACAGTATTAGCATCTTGAAGCGACAGGAGAATATTCAGCATATTTTGGATGTATCTATCAGGAAATCAGACTACATGAATGTTGGATTACCAAACAATGGTCACCGTCAACACATCACGATAGGCCCCGATCGAAACATTTTGAAGGGGAGGCACAATACCATAAATGGTCGTGACGATGGGTTTTTCTTTCTTTTTAGACTGCTTCACCTTTTTTAGAAACACGGTCTGGGTGCCGCCCGTACCATCTCCCCAAACTATTGTACCCGCGCTGTCAATATAAAGATTGTAGGAAAGCAAATCAGGCAGCGATATATGTTTCATTTGTCTCGGAATGAAGCCGCCGGAATTTGAACTCGGACCAATGGAGATAGTCACATCCGGTGGCGGGGTAATCGCACACACGACAGTGACCGTTCCAGTCGTATTAAAGGGCAGAGGAGAAAAGGCATCATAGTTCGCAAAATTGAGACCAGTCGTTGACACATTACACGCATCCACAGGAAGTGCGTATAAAAACAAGAATAAAAATGGCACCACATATTTATTGAGGCGTTTCACAAAAAACCTCTCCTAAATCCGTAAAAGTTTCCTGAGTCAGCGGAATGCGCAACGAAAAATCGCATCGAAGCTCCCCAAACTGAATGCCACCGAGATATTCGCCCGGCGGAATATTTTCGACATAAAACTCCCCACCGTACCCTGTTTGAAACTCAAATCGATTGCTTTCATCATGAATGTGCGCCAAAACAAGTTCCGCTGCTTTCTTTTTTTCCTCAGATTCCGGGGAATCATAGAAAATACGGCCGCTAAACGCCCTGAATTGACTGACGTCAAACGGAATCACCAGACCACTTAAAAAATAAGGCGATATGGTTTCGCTTAATCGCGTGATGGCAAAATTAAGCGGGATGTCCCGATCGTCTATTACGATTTTATTTTCGTAATATGAAGAAAGGTTTGGGATCAGGAGTTTCCCTTCGTCATTTGTTTTTCCGACCTCATGCCCATTATGATACACACGTACACCTTCCAAGCCATCCGCTTGAATCAAGGCAAAACCTTCCGTAATGGGACGACTCAGCGACAGGGTCTTTCCCACATAACTCAAGCCGCCAGCTGCTGAAATTCCCCCGATATCCACGCCATCCGAATGCCTGTAAGCCCCTTCCAGAATGACCTGTTCCGTATTCAACTGCATATTGGAATCGAATGTCTGAATCGTCGTCCCTTCAAAAGTCGATCGATCATAAATCGCCCGGCCACCAAACCCTTCTCCGACCGGTGGGTTTTTCTGGACTTGCAGGGTCTCCATATGGACATTTTTACTCTTTTGGGTCTGCGCGGATAAAGTGGTTCGGTTCCCCGGATAGAATTGGAACCCCATAAAAAAGGTCGTGTCTTTTTGCTCATCCTTGCTTCGCCGGATCGTCGCAAAGAAACTCGTTTGGGAAGTAAGCGACCTTGTGTAGGAACCGGAGACACTCCAGGCATCTGTCCCGACATATTTTTTTATCGTTCTGTAATCAATATTAAAATACCCAAGTAATCTTGACCCTGAACCTAGACCCGCACCACTTTCATATTTTATTTTCTCGATCTCGGCAAAGTCCTGGAGGATCGTAAAATCACGATGCCGCCAGGTAAAGTCAAGGCGGCCGCTCACGGATTTCCCTTGATAACCATAACGAAGTCGTTTTGCACTCCCTATTTTTCCAGAATGATCCCTGCTGACTGCAAGCAAGAGTGTGATGCTGCCTTTGTTTTGTACCAGTCCTGAAATAGAGGAAGTCAGGAGTCCGCGATGCCTGGTGAATTCGAGTGAACCTTCTGCATTAAATGAATCGGTGAAGCCATATTTATGAAATCCAGAAAAAGCGAGCGTTCCGTAGTCATTATTTTTTTCCCCAAAGCGCTCTCTTAAAAACCCAAGGTTGTAGCTATAATCGTGCAGACCTTCTTTTAAGAGGTTCGCCGAGAGATAAAACGGATAAAAAAGATGCTCTTCTTTTCCAAATGGATCTCTTAAAACCACTTCAAGGATGCCCGCCCCCGATCGCGTTGAAATATTTTCAAGCCGAAATTCTCCGGGCGAAAGAGAGGTCTGGCGGATCGGAACCCCGTCCAGTCGGACTTCCAATTCGGTCGGCAGCGCAGTGGCCCCGGTGAAAGAAATCAGTGGATTTCGAATAAAATACGGATCAAGCGCATAATATTTCGAGTAGCTGATCCCTGCCATATTTAAACTGGAGCCTATTTCACCGGATCGGGAAAAAAAATCACCCGCAATGAGGCGCGTGTAGTCCAAAGGCCGATCCCGTGTTACACTGCTCATGAGGCGCGTCCATCGTCTTCTTTGGTCCGTTTGACTATATATTCCATCATTTAAAAAAGACCAGCCATGCACATGAGCGCCCAAACGCTGCGTCAAATCGATCTCACCCGAACCAGGAAGGTTTGAAACGGTATAATCCAGTTTATAGTTTAGAAATGCACTTGTTTCACTTGTAAAAAAAGGAATTTGTGACGGATTCTGCTCGAAGTCGATCACCTGCATACCGAGAAGACTTGGATCTGCTGTAATATCCAAAACCAGCAAAGTATCTTTAAATTCAAAGGTGACATCCCTCATTCCCTGAAGCGAATAGAATGTTTCCCCATTCACCTGGATTTTATCGCCCAAGGAACCATGAATACCCATCTGATCAAAATCGTCCTTTCTAAGCAATACATCCTGCGTATCAGTGAGATACAAAAAAAAATCACCCTTGGATTCAGTATTTACAGTCACATTGAGGATAACCATCTGTGGATTCCCCGCATATAAATTTGTCACTGACACCATCACACATAAAATGCTATTGAGAACATGAAGTTTTATCCACATTGAAATTCTCTTGCCGGGTAAATTCTATTGTTTTTACTTCAACATTAAAGATCGCCGCCTCCTGGCAAATTGCAATAGGGATATCAGTACTGTAACGACGCGTTGACCCAGATAAAAGGTACCATCCGCTCAATTCGCGTGAGAAAAGTTCCTGACCCGACTGATCAGCGCCTCGAATCATGAGAGACTGAATCACAAAGTGCGCGTTTCCGGTATTTCGAACCAACACGCTGAGTTTTCCTTGACCAAGAGCCATTTCCTCAATGGCACCTTCTTTCGTATTTTTGGGAGGATGAACAAATATCGGGACGCCAAAGCGGACAGCCACCTGTACCTGGGAATCCGTCACATCTCTAATCCGTAAGGGAATTTCCTCAACAAAAAGCCGATACGTTTTTTCTCTGTCCTTTGGGAAGTTTTGCATTCCTAGTCGAATAATGCGTTCCGTATTGGGCATCACAGTGATCATTTTTGGAAAAAACAGGATATCGCTTGTTTCAGTATATTGATCTTTTCCCTCTTTATCCTGTGTCCATAAAAATGCCTTCATCTGAACCTGTAAAGGGGATTGCTCCTCATTAAAGACATGAATCACACCACTGCGGTTCCCTTGATCCAGGGTAACCTTGATCGGACTCACTGAAAATTGTCCCGCAAGCGAAATTTGAGGAAAAATCAAGATAAGCGCAAAAAAGACAAACATGACTTTTAATAGTAAACATGAGCTTTTCTGAAATAGACTCACTTCATTTAAAACATGGGACCTCAAGGTGGTTTCCTCCGTATTGATTATTTACAACAGCAGAGTCTGAGAAAAAGACTCTCATAGTAAATATAGATCAAAATTCATTGGTGTCCAGTTGAAGCGCGTCTGAGCTAGGGAGTGATGGTGATGACCACGGTGTCGGAATAACTCCCAAACGTGGCACTTTGATAATCGACAAAATTCACTGTGCCCGTCACCGTTAAGGTTTGGGTCAGACCTTTTGGGACCGTTGCGGAAGAAGGTGACAAAGCCAAAGAATAAGGCAAAAACTCTGTCAGGATGCTGGTATGCTGCATTCGGTTATTGCCTGGTCCTGTAGCGTTTAATCCATTGTCTTGTGTCATCAGAAAAGTTGCACTGGGTGTACTGCCGTTACATACAAAACCGAGAGTCGTGACCGCAGTCACATCTACACTGCTAGCTGGATCCAAATTGCCATAGTCCAAAGCAGAAGCTTTGGTTTGAAATTTACATTTATTTTTGGATAAAACACTTCCACTGACAGAAAGCGCTGATGGATCAGCGCTTATTCCCTCTTTTGCAGTTATGAATAAAGTTGCGATGGAGAAACAAAGAATAAGTCCCTTTATTTGAGTTTTCATCATCAAACCTTCAGCGCAAAGCGGGACGGAATCCACCGCCCCGCCTTGTACCGCTTCATCATGGTCTTTATGGGTTTACCGTTATTACGACGGTATCGGAATAGGCACCCGCAAGTGCATTGGAATAGTCTGCAAATGCGATATTTCCGGTAATATTAAGCGTAACCGGAGTTGCTGGACCTGACCCGGTTCCAGAAAGTGGCGCAAGCGTAAGACCATAAGGAATAAATTCTGTGACATCAGTCCCATGCTGCATCCTGGGGCCGCCTGAATTAAATAAACCACCATCATCAGAGATGGTATAAGCGACTCCTTTTGTGCACCAAAATGTTGAGCTTCCTGCTCCGGCAACCGCTGCTCCACTAGATGGATCAAGCGCACCAAAGGCTAAACTTGAGGTAGCGGAGGAAAATTTACACGTTCCAACGACATTACCACTCACTGTGAGCGTGTTTGTATCCGCCGCCATGACTACTCCAGACACCATAGAAACCATTGAGAGAATCGCAATAATAACGCCGCCTTTACGAAATAATTGATTCATTTCTTCCTCCTCCTCAGATAATATGTTTAGTGCCGCACAAAAAAAATACCCATGCCGACTTAGCATAGGTAGGTATGTATGTGCGTAAGCCGATTCGGCAATTCTCCAACCATATCCAAATAGGACTTAGGTCAAGGACTTTGCGACCCTTTTCTTTCAAAAAGGTTAGCCATTATCGTTGGCGTTGCGTTCTTGAGTTCTCACAAATAAATATAGCGCTTATTTATAAATTGTCAAGATTATCAAAAATAAAGTAACTAAAATGAAGTTTTATAGAAATGAATGGGAAGCCAGAAAAAAATCTAAAAATAAATCTTTTTAAATTCAAGTAGTTAGAAGAGCATATTCAGAAATGAACACAGAAGAAGATATTGAGTGGCAGATATAAAAAAAGGGAAACCGTTTGGTTTCCCTTTTTTTATATCTTTATGTTGATATGAAGCGACTATCTTTTCCCCAGACTTCGTTCATACAACAGAACCAACCATGCCTCATCGTCAGTAATAACGCTTCCAACCATCGGCATCATCGCGGTACCCGGGATTCCTTTTTTGATCACCCAAAATAACTCGCCATCAGTCCTCATTGTATGAAATCCGGCATTTGTAAAATTCCGAGGAGAAGGATCAAGCCCTGGTGCGGCTAAGCCATCCCCTCTTCCTTCTTTGCCGTGACAGGTAAAACAAGTGGCCTTTGTTTGATAAAGCTCTTTGCCCTTTTCAATGTTCTCTGAAGACGGGCTAAAGGGATTCTTTAAGGCCTGGATCTCATTCAACCTCTCTGCAGGTACCCGCTTCTTTGCCAAATCCGACTCAGCAGCAAAAGCCAAGGTGGAAACTGCTAAAATAAGCATCACCTGAGAGATCTGTCTTAAGAAAATCAACACAATAAACAATACTTATTTTACGTCGTGAAGGCTTCTTTCATAAACGATAATCAATGCGGCTTCTTCACTGGTAATGATTCCAGGTGCATAGGAGATCATTCCTGTCCCTTCAATACCGTTGTGAATCACATAGTTAAATTCACCATCGGACTTTTTCTTTAAACCAGGATTGTGAAAATTTCTTGGTGCGGGATCCAGTGCGGCACCGGCAACACCATCTCCACGTCCTTCATTGCCGTGACAGGTAAAACAAGTGGCTTTTCCTGTGAAAAGCTCTTTTCCTTTGGCAATGTTGGCAGGGGTCGATTTAACTGGGTTTACCCATTCTTTAGCTTCTTCCATATCGTCAGCAGGAACGCGGGGTGCTAATGGATCTTTCTCCGCTGCCATACCAACAACACTCATTCCAAATACTGATGCAGCTACAAATGTTAAAATAAGCTTACCAAATTTCATTTATACCTCCGCCTTTTCTAAATAATCTCGTTTAAGATGCGCTTATTGTAGTTAAATTCGGCTATCCTTCTGGAGTGAATCCTCTTCCCAAAAGAAACCTAATATTAGACTCAATCTAACCGCTACAGTTCCCAGGTTAATCATCCAGACTTTCCTTCAGCTCCGTTTGAGTTGAAAGAATAAGTCTATCCGGGATAGCGACGGACACTATATATAGAGATTTACAAAACTGTCAAGTCTTTTTTTAAGTTGACACCCCAATTACACCTTCAGTAATATAAGCCCACTTTTGACTGAGATATCCATAACTTATGAAAAAAACGATATTATTTCTATTTATCCTTTTTATTCCCTTGATCTCAGGATGTTTTCGACGAACGCCAGCGCCAGAAGGAATGGTTGCAATTCCCGCAGGAGAATTCATGATGGGAACCGATGCCGTTGATGAAAAAAATCTCGCCGCAGAACATGGCATTGTAAAACCCTGGTTTGTCGATGAAAACCCCGCACACAAAGTATATCTCCCTCTCTACTATATTGATCAGTACGAAGTCTCGAACACACAATATGCCAAGTTCATTCTCGCGACAAAACAGGCGCCGCCCCCATATTGGGAAAAAGGCTCATATGCGAGTGGCACAGCATCCTACCCAGTAGTCATGGTTCAATGGGGAGAAGCCCAAGCCTATTGCCAGTTTAAAGGGGGGCGACTCCCCAGCGAAGCCGAATGGGAGAAAGCCGCTAAAGGAACGGACAACCTGCCCTACCCTTGGGGGATGGATTTTGATCAAAAAAAAGCAAATGTTGGCGGTTTTGCAGGGGACTTGACATTGCCCGGGACATACCCGAACGGGAAAAGTCCTTATGGCGTCTATGATCTGATTGGAAATGTCTGGGAATGGACTTCAGACTGGTATCAAGCCTACCCAGGGAATACCTATCAAAGTGACCGTTTTGGTAAAAAGCTCAAAGTGATCAGAGGAAATTCATGGTCTTCCATCGGCCATTACCCTGAAGAAATACAACACGAACTACTCAAATATCACTCCACAACAACCTTTCGACTCTTTGCCCCGCCTGACGCCAACATCAGCGATGTCGGCTTTCGTTGCATGCGGCCCGCTTGAAAGACTTTGTGAATGGTTCCACTTAAGACCGGACCATGTCTCATCAAAAGCATTCCCGCAAACACGGTCTCACCCATTGCCCTGGCAAAAAAAATAGATTGGCCTGAGTTATCCTTTCTTTTTAGTGGATCAACAGGCGGATGGTTCGATGGGGATTATTCCCTCTTGGGCGGTCTGCCCTTTGGCCGCTTTCAGAGCAAAGGGACCCATAGTCGTTTTGATCATCTGAGCTCCCGGGAAGCACACCCCACACATGACACAGGAAACCCTTTGGATTCATTACAAAGCTGGCTCAATCTATTTAAAATACCAGAATCAGCCGTGCTGAACCCTTTAAAGAATCTTCCCTTTCCCCTTGGTGGCGCTGTCGGATATTTCAGCTATGAACTGGCGCATCAGCTTGAGAACATTCCAGAGACACAGAATGACTTCAATTTTCCTGACATTGATCTGCTATTCATCAATTTTTATATCATCATGGATCACAAAAAAAACCTCATTCATCTCATCTACAATCCTTTCCCAGAGATTCAAATGGGAAACACACAGGCACACGCTTTTCTAAAGGGACACAAATTGCTCGCCCAAACAGAAGAAAAAATAAAAGCGGCGCAAGAAACTCAAACGGCTCTGCACGAAGGACCTAATGAGGATTGGGAGGTTCGCGCAACGACAGCGTGTTCCAGCGAAACATACCAAAACATGGTAAGACGGGCTAAAGGCTACATTGCAGAGGGAGATATTTTTCAGGCCAACCTCTCACATCAATTCAGCGCCCCCTGCCCCTTTAAGTCCCTTTTTGAACTTTACAGCCGTTTGTATCAAATCAATCCTTCTCCCTTCTCATGTTATCTTGACTTTGGTGAAGTCCAAATTGCCTCGGCTTCCCCCGAACGGCTTGTGCGCATTCAAAACAAGCAGGGCAAGAGAATCGTCGATACCCGGCCCATTGCAGGCACCCGGCCACGTGGAAGCGACCCATCTCAAGACAATGACCTTGTCACTTCACTGTATGAAAGTGAAAAAGAGCGGGCGGAACATTTAATGCTCGTTGACCTGGAACGAAACGACCTCGGAAAAGTCTGCAAATACGGATCGATCTCCGTAAATGCCCTGATGGCCCTGGAGAAATACTCCCACGTTTCTCACCTCGTCTCCGATATTCAGGGAGAACTCGCCGATGGGGTGACCCCGCTTCAAGTCCTCAAAGCCCTGTTTCCCGGCGGAACCATCACCGGGGTACCCAAAGTACGCTGCATGGAGATCATCTCGGAGCTCGAACAAAAAGCCCGGGGCATATACACCGGGGCCATTGGATACATTGGGTTTGATGGAGAAATGGATTTAAATATTGCCATTCGCACTTGGGTACGAAAAAAGGATAAAATGATGTTTCAGGTGGGTGCCGGGATCGTCGCGGATTCCGATCCGAAAAAGGAATATCAGGAAACCCTTCAGAAAGCCGCTGCCCTGATGGAAGCGTTAAAGCCTGTTCAACAAAAAGGATAATTACTCCGATGTGGGTTTTTCTCAATGATCGATTTGTGCCGGAAGAAGACGCCAAGATCTCCGTTTTTGATCATGGGTTTCTTTACGGGGACGGACTTTTTGAAACTTTTCGGGCCTACAAAGGGCGAATATTCGCCCTTTCACAACATCTAAACCGTTTTTCAAGGTCGGCAGAACAACTTCACTTGGCGATTCCCCCCTTCTCCTTACTTGAGGCACGCCTCAAAGAAACCCTTGAACGGAATCAACTGAAAGATGCCGTATTACGCCTCACTTTTACACGTGGTGAAAACCGGCATCCTCTCCGTCCCGACCTGTGCACCCAGGGCACCTGGGTGATTACTGCACGGCCTTTTTCGGGACTTGACCCAGAACTATACAAACACGGTGTTTCAGCCAACATCGTCACCACACGGCGTGCAACTCCGACCGGCACCGGCCCCTTCATTAAATCCCTTAATTTCCTAAATAATGTTTTGGCAAAACTTGAAATCGATCCGGAGCAGATCTTTGAAGG
This sequence comes from Nitrospirota bacterium, assembly GCA_029261215.1. Taxonomy (GTDB): domain Bacteria; phylum Nitrospirota; class Nitrospiria; order SBBL01; family JAADHI01; genus JAADHI01. The sequence goes on from JAJDBT010000096.1 coordinate 65,359, forward strand.
CCTATTTCTCAATCAGCAAGGTTATCTCTCGGAAGGCGCGAGCAGTAATCTGTTCTGGATAAAAAACAACATCCTTTTTACCCCGTCTATCGAGGCGACCATTCTGGAGGGGGTGACACGCGATGCCATTTGTACCTTGGCTAAAACAAACGGACTGATTGTTGAGGAGGGCCTGTATCTGCCCGAAGCACTGTTGTTTTCAGATGAAGCCTTTCTGAGCAATACAGGTATTGAAATCATGCCCCTCATTCAGATTTCGGGTCAAAAGATCGGTTCTGGCAAACCAGGGCGCACCACACAGATCCTTCATCAGGCTTTTCAAAAATGGGTCGCAGACAAAACAGAACCCGAAACAATCCCGTTTTAAATAGAAGCACCATAATGAACAACACTTAAACAACACAGAGGAAATACACCATGCCTTTCGGATGCCTTCCACTGATTCTATTTCTTGGCTTTCTTTTTTTATTGCCGATGTTTTTTGCGGACATGATGATGCTGGCGATGAGCAAACTCGGCTTTACGCCGGGCGCATCCTTGTTGCTCGTCGTCGGAATCTTTATCGGCGGCATGATCAACATTCCTGTCAAACAAATCAAGCGGAGGGAAACGATAGAAACTGATTCTTCGATGTACCTGGGCCTCGAGCGGTTATTTCCAAAAAAATCACGTCCTTTCGATACTGTGATTGCCCTGAATCTCGGCGGTTGTATTATTCCTTGCATTATCGTGATTTATGAAATGAGGCTTCTGGGCCGTATAGGATTTGAAGCGCTCGGACTCACCCTGCTTTCTGTTGTAATCAACATCTACCTCTGTTATCGATTCGCCCGCCCCACACCCGGCAGGGGAATCACCCTGCCCGCCCTCGTACCGGCCCTGGCAGCCGTCTTCTGTGCATGGATTTTTCTGCCTGCCAGCGCACCCCCTGCAGCCTTTGTCGCCGGGGTGTTAGGGCCTCTCATTGGCGCAGATCTTTTGCATTTAAAGAAAATGACCCAAATCACAGGCATCGCCAGTATCGGCGGCGCAGGCACATTTGACGGCATTGTGCTTTCAGGGCTTATGGCCGCGCTCTTGGCGTAATATCTCGGACATAAACCGCACCCAAAATATCTCCGAATAGAATAACCAACACATCTGACCCCAGAAGAGAAGCAAGTATTTGTTTTGATCGCTCTCACTCTTACAAAGAGGGCATCTATTTCTACCCTTTCCACCCAGACAAAACACAGCGTTGAACAATCAAGGGGAGAAAACTGGGTAGGTCTTCAGAGACCGTTCCCATTACATCGTCTGCAAGACGCGGGTCTGTGAAACATTCATAAACATCCTCGAGAAAACCGCCGCGCAAGAGAGGGTGACGCAGAAACATCACCCCCGGCCCTGTGGCGATTTCCAGCGGCTGCTCTGTGACCTCGATCTTATTAAGCCCCAGCCTGGAAAGCCATGCTCGACCTTCTTCCGCCGAGGGACGCTCTGTGATATATTCCTCTAGTTTTTTCCGTTCATCACTTAATCCGCGTGTCGCCATTTCCCAATCAATCCGCTGCCAGAGAGAATCAAAACTGCCGAGCGAAGGGAAGGTCAGCGCCACCTGGCCGCCGGGTTTGAGGTGCTTGAGCAGTCCTTGAAGTACTTCGAAACGATTCGGGCGAAAAAACATCACCGAAAGGTTGCCGGTAATGCGGTCAAAGGTCGGAAGAGTAGAGGGAATCGCCTTCATATCCACGCATTCAAACCGTAACCAGGGCAGGTGCTTTCCCTGTATCATGCGTGCCCGTGCAATTTGATGCGGACTCACATCGATGGCAAATACCTGTCCCGTCGCGCCGACTTGCTCCGCCAGATGAAAGGCGGGAATGCCCTGACCACAGGCAATATCCAGAAGCGTCGCTCCCGGAAAAAGATCCAAATGGTTTAGCAAGGCTTCGGCAAAAGGCCTTGACCAATTATCCTTTGCCGGTAAAGGCCAATTTAAGAGATTTTCATTGTTACGTTCAGTCATCAGCCTGCAATTGCCTCCTCATGATTCTGTTTCAAAATATTGCTCCCTCAAAACCCTGTTGTCGCCAAGCTTCATAGAGTACGACCGCTACAGCGTTGGAGAGATTTAAACTCCGATTATCTGGCAGCATGGGAATACGCAGCAGGTGTTCGGCAGGCAGGCCCTCTCGGATGTGATCAGGCAAACCCTCCGTTTCCGAGCCAAAGAGAAGCGCATCTCCCCGTTCAAAGGCGACCGTGTGATAAGGTCGACCCCCAAATTTAGAACAGGCCAAAACCCGTGGTGGTTTTTCATTCGCTATAAACTCCTCCAGACTTGCGTAAACATGTACGCTCGTAAACTCCCGATAATCGAGTCCCGCCCGGATCAGTTTTTTATCCTCCAATTCAAAACCCAGCGGGCCGATCAAATGCAAACCAGCTCCGCTGTTGGCGCAAAGGCGGATAATATTACCCGTGTTCGGCGGGATTTTAGGCTGATGTAATACAATCTGAAACATGACTTTTTCCCCTCAAAATAAACAACGCAGTAAAAACAATCATTTAATCATATCGATCAGACAGACAGTCCTGACATAAATCCAGAGCCATCCCTTTCGAGAACATCAGGGGTTATGACGGGCTCAATCTTGAAATATTTTCCGCCTTATGATTAAATGGCCTCCGATTATGACTTACTCTGAGACAATAGACTACCTTTATCAGCGGCAAAATCAGGGCATTCGGCCGGGTCTCGCACGGATCACCTCGTTGCTCGCTCTTTTTAACCATCCGGAACAATCGTTCAAGGCCATTCACATCGCGGGCACCAATGGAAAAGGCTCTACAGCCTCAATGGTCGCTTCAGTCCTTCAAGAAGCCGGACACCGGGTCGGGCTCTACACATCGCCCCACTTGCTTGATTTTTCAGAACGCATGCGGATCAATAATGTTCCGATTTCTCATCAAGAAATTGTAAAGCTCACAGAGCGACTTCAAAAAAGACTAAATAAAAGTTTACCAAGGCTGGCCAGTAAAATTTCTTTTTTTGAATTCACCACCGGAATGGCTTTTCTCTATTTTGCAGAACAGGGCGTCGATTACGCAGTGGTCGAAGTGGGATTAGGGGGGCAGTTCGACGCCACAAACCTGGTCAATTCTCTGGTTTCTTCGATCACCAGTATCGACATGGATCATGAACACTATCTTGGATCAACCCTTTCGCAGATCGCGACCGAAAAAGCCGGCATCATTAAAGAAGCCGTCCCCGTTGTTACAGCGGTTTCACAGCCCGAAGTCATTTCAATTATCGAAGAAGTCGCGCGCTTAAAAAAAGCCCCGCTGATTGAAGTCGGAAAAACAGTCTCCGCGACACTCATGACTCCTGAAGGAGCCACTTCACTCATTCATCCGATGAAAATTCACTATACCGGACTGCGGGAATACTTCGTCGAGCTTCCGCTTTTAGGCGGGCATCAAGTCAACAACACGGCAACATCCATCGGGATTATTGAATCCCTTCAAGAACAGGGAGTTCGTATTTCTGAAAAACACATTCTTGAGGGCATCAAAAAAGTACAGATTTCAGGGCGGCTTGAAGTCATACAAAAAGACCCCCTCATTTTACTGGATTGTGCTCATAACCCAGCGGGTGCACGGGCGCTTGGCGCATTTTTAAGCACACTTGATCCGGAACGCAAAGGAAAACATTGGTTCATTACAGGAATTATGAAAGACAAAAAGATCGATCAAATGTTGTATCCCCTGTTTTCATGGACAGATACCTTTATTTTTACGCGCCCTGAAATCGAAAGAGCCGCCGATCCTCAGCACCTGAGCGACATCATGACCTCCCTTTTGACAAATCAGACAGAAAAACAAATGCCCGCCATAACGATAAAAGACAAGGTGCCTGATGCCATTGACTATGCGCTCTCAAAAATGAACGCCGAGGATATTCTCGTAATCACCGGTTCTTTCTATACGGTCGGAGAGGCCAAGGGTGCACTGTTAGGAACACCTCCTTCTCTTATTCGAGGATAGATGTCCCTCAGTCTTGATGACGGACAAACCCAGGGGTGTCTCTCGAAAACACACGATTCGCCACCAAATCATCGTATCTCCCACTACGCCCGTTTTTTTTTGAAGGGGCTTCTTTTTTTCTTCATCTACTCTTTACTGACCACCGGCCCTCCTAAACTTGAGGCGGCTGAAATCCCAGGTGAAAGCACCGCCCCAATTCATCTCACATCCGACCGGCTGCAATACTTTAAAGAAAAGAATCTTTATCTCGCTCAGGGAGACACTGTTGTCGAGCAGGGCCCCATGCGCCTGGAAGCAGACATGGTGCGATTCAATGAAAAAACCCGCCAACTCTCCGGCATGGGGCGAATTCATTTTTTTGATGGCGAAAACAAGATTGATGCAGACCGCATCGAAATCAACATCGATACAAAACTGGGTTTTCTCTCCAATGGAAAACTCTTTCTCAAAGAAAACAATTATTACATAGAGGGGAAAGAAATCATTCGACACGCGGACGATCAACTGGAAGTCAGCGAAGGCTCTTTCACCGCCTGCGACTGCCAGGAAAACCCCGCATGGCGCATTCGCGCAAATAATCTGGATTTAACCGTGGATGAATATTTGGTCGCTAAACATACGCGTTTTTACATAAAAGATGTGCCCTTTTTTTATCTCCCCTACTTTATCTACCCCGCAAAACGGGATCGTCAAACCGGGCTGCTCGTTCCCCGTATTGGCTACAGTTCTCAGCACGGCTTTCGATATAAACAGGATCTCTTCATCGCCTTAAATGATCATCAGGATGCGACCATTGCGATTGAACACCGGGGAGATAAAGGCGAAGGCTTAGGCCTTCAATACCGCTATATTCTGTCAAAAAAAGGACAGGGAGAACTTAATGCGGAATTTTTTAAAGACAATGAGGATAAGGTGGATCGCTGGCAAGTGCAATTGCGTCACCAGCAGCAATTTTCATCCCGTGTACAAGGAAAGATTGACCTGAAATATCAGAGTGAAACCTCGAATCTACGTGAGCTTTCCGATCGAACCAACGACCGGGCACAACAAAACATCGAGTCGAACGTATCGCTCACCTATCAGGGAGAGTCGTCTTACGCCTATCTTTTGGCCCGTTATACACAAGACCTCACACAACCGACAAACAGTACCACCGCGCAGCGTCTGCCAGAAATCGGATACAGTCTCATTGAATATCGTCCGGGCAATAGCCCGGTCTATCTAAATTTCGACACAACGGCTGTCAATTTCTGGAACGAGGCGGGACTCAACTTGCAACGAGTCGATCTTTATCCAAAACTGGCCATGCCGCTGCGGCTTTTCCAGGGAGCCACATTAACGCCCTGGGTGGGTTTTCGGGAAACATGGTATCAGCACGGGCAACAAAGTGACGAGGCCATCAGCCGGGAAATCCTCCCTGTGGGCATCACATTTGATGGGCAGGGCACTGCACTTTGGGGTGAAACACGCCAAATCATCCAGGGCGCGCTCTATTACGAGCATATCGACGTGCAGGATGGAGACGATCTGGTTCAAATCGATATCCTGGATGCCGTGCATGATCGTCAAAACATCACCGCAACACTGGTGCAGCGCTTCATTCACAAAGATGCCCTCGGAAACCTCGAAGAAAAGGCCGCATTAAGATTTACAGAAAGCTATCACCTAGACACAATCCCCACAGCATCGGACGAGAACCGGCGTTTTTCAGATCTTCGCACCGAGCTCACCCTGCGTCCCTGGTCTGCCCTGTCTTTGAGGGTGGATGCCTTTTATCATCTTTACCAGGGGCAACTGACATCCATCAGCACAGATCTCGGTCTCGCCCTTGGCCCCTATCTTCATCTCACCGTCGGCCAAAGATCCACACAAGGAGACTCCGTGCCGATTAAGGGGGATCTCTTTAACCCCTATTATCTGGGAGACCGGGAAACTGTGACACCTGAAATGGATTTCTGGTCTGGAGAAGTCGCACTCAACACGCCTTGGGGCATCCGCTATGTGAATAGAGTGCATTATGATTCAAAACAGAACGAAATGGTTGAGATCGATCATCTCGTGGAGTACCATGCGCAATGCTGGGGAATCGGGTTTTCGTATATCGAATTTCATGACCGGAACGAATTTTCCTTCGTCCTGACATTAAAAGGACTTGGGGAGCTCGGAAGCCTTTGATTCGCCGAACTTAATCAGAAACGTTTAAGACAACAAGTGGGAGACACTCTCATGACTGAAAAAGACCACGCTGACGCAGAAACAATCTTCCTCATCTCCGATTCAACGGGTGAAACCGCAGAGTACATTACCAGTGCGGCCTTATCGCAATTTTCAAAAGCGGAAACCTTCATCGTTCGAAGACGGTATATTCGCACTGAAGAGCAGATCGAGGATGTGATGAAGGAAGCAAAACCCAAACATGCCTTGCTTATTTTCACCTTTGTTTCTGAAAATCTTCGTATGAAAATGCGGGAAGCCGCACTCAATTCCGGTCTGCTCGCAGTAGATGTCCTGGGGCCGCTTTTGACGGCGATGAGTCATTTTTTCAACCGCTCTCCCCGCTCCGAACCGGGTCGCCTTCACCGTATCGACACCGAATATTTCAGCCGTGTCGAAGCCGTACAATTTGCCGTTAAGCACGATGACGGCCAAAACCTCCACGGCGTAAAAAATTCGGACGTCGTCCTCGTCGGCCCGTCCCGAACGGCCAAGACGCCTTTGTCCATTTACCTTGCGCGATTTGGCATCAAAGTTTCGAACATCCCCCTGGTTCTAAACATTCCCATTCCAAAAGTTCTGGATGAAATTGAGCAAAACCGCGTGATCGCATTGATCATTGATCCGCATCGATTGATGGAAATCAGGGCATCGCGCTTAAAAAAGATGAAACAGGAAGGTTCAGACTATGCCGACCTTAATACCATTATTCAGGAACTGAACTACGTCCGAAAGATTTATCATCAGCACCCTGAGTGGAGTGTGATTGATGTCACAGGCCGTGCCGTGGAAGAGGTTGCGACAGACGTCAGGGCGCTCATTCGAAAGTTCGATCTGCTCAGCTAAGCCCTTCCCCGACTCAAACAAGCGTTTCAAAGCCGGACAAAGCCAGACAAACGTGTGTATAATTCGAGTCTCGATCTTATCCTGTATTCAGAACAAGGAGTACTTATTTTTCAATGACCGGACGTTTATTTGCAGTACTTTTTATTTCCATCGGCATCGTGGTCTCCTTTGCGGGTTTCCCCTTTATCGAAAAAAAAGAAGAACCCAGCGCGATTGACCGGGTCGGCATTATTGAATCCACCGAAGTCTATTTAAGCTCAAAAATCAGTGAACGCATCGCTTCACTACCCTACAAGGAAGGGGACTTTGTCCCAAAAGACGCCGTTGTGATTCGTTTGGAATTGGACGAAATGCGCGCCGAAGCGGCCCAGGCAGATGCGGATCTCCATCGCGGCGCAGCGGAAATCATTACCGCCGAAGCCATTTTGGCAAAAGAAGGGGCCTCGCTGGCCAAAGCACAACGTAATTTAAACCGAGTCTCAAAACTCTATCAGGATGGTTTGATTTCTACAGCCAAACTCGACGAGGCCACCACAGACCACGACCTCGCTAAAGCCGAAATCAAGGTCGCAGAAGCCCGTATACAGTCTGCCAAAGCCCAGCTCGAACAATACCGCGCGCGGCTTGCGCTCTATCAGGTTCGCTTGAAAGAAGGTGAAATTCATACACCCATTGCGGGCCTCGTCACCATGAAAGCTTACGAAGTCGGAGAAATGGTCTCGCCGGGGATCAGCATTTTAACCCTCATCGACCCCGCTTCTGTCTGGGCTCGTATCGATCTCGAAGAAAGCGTGGTCGGGAAGATTCGGGTGGGCGGCCGGGCAGACCTGTTTTTAAATACATCTGCCCAAACTGCTTTTCCAGGGAAAATCATGGAAATTGGTTCTGAAGGGGCTTTTGCCACACAACGCGACGCAACGCGCGGACGACAGGATATCAAGACCTTTCGCGTCAAGATCAGCGCCTCTTCAGAGAAGGGCTTACTCAAGCCAGGCATGACCGTGCGCGCCCGGATTTATTTTGAAACGGAAGAACAACAAAAGGCCACGGCCAACCCACAAAAGAGCCAGGGATAAAACAAACAAAATGATGAACCCAAGCGCCGTGGTCGTCCAACATTTGCTCAAACAATACGGCTCAATCGCCGCAGTAAATGACATCAACTTTGAAGTCGCGGCTGGCACCTGCTTTGGATCTCTCGGACCAAATGGCGCTGGCAAAACAACCCTGATTCGGATTTTAAGCGGACTGATCAAACCCACTTCAGGCCAGGCATGGGTAAACGGCATCGACATTTCAAAACACCCGGATGCCGTACGGAGACACATCGGCGTTGTCTCACAAGCCATGACCACAGACCTGGATCTGAGCGGCCGGGAAAACCTTGATATTTATGCCCGATATTTTAGTGTAGGAAAAAAGGAACGAACAGATCGCATCAAGATCTTGCTTGAGCGGATCGGATTAACAAATCGCGCCGACGACTTGGTGGCGACCTATTCCGGCGGCATGCGGCGACGACTCGAAATCGCCCGCGGCCTCATTCATCGTCCCAGGATTCTGTTTCTGGATGAACCGACCATCGGCCTGGACCCGCAGTCCCGCCGCGTTGTTTGGGAGTTGTTAGAAGAATTTCGCCGGGACGAGCAACTCACGATTTTTTTAACCACCCATTACATGGATGAAGCCGATCGCTTATGTGATCAGATTGCCATCGTGGATCAGGGAAAAGTTGTTGTTCTCGATACGCCGGAAGGACTCAAAAAGAGTATTCCCAGCAACAAGATTGTCGAGGTCGTCATTGAAGATCAGACCAAAAAGGATGACACATGGTCCCTTGAAACCCTGATCTCACGGCTTTCCGATGATCCCTTTGTCGAAAGGGTTTCCCATCAAACAACAGATGTCCTTTCAGAACAGATCGGCCTTCAGATTGATGTCAACAACGGCGTAAGCGCCATCCCGATTTTAATGAAGACACTCCAGGGGTGGGGTTTTAAAATTCAGGCCATTGGTCTGAAACAGGCCTCCCTTGAAGATGTTTTTATCCATTACACCGGCCGCTCCATCCGAAAAGAAGAAGGACAAAAAGTCAACTTTTTCATCGGCGCGGGCGTCCCACGAAAGATGGGTTAACTGTGAAGCCCTGCCCTATAAGTCAAAGCTTGCCTCTCATCCCTTTCCCTGATTTTTTTTCAGGACAAGGGCTGGTGAAACACAGTCCCGGAGCGTGTTCCTACGCGAGCATGACTGCGTCGCAAGACCGCATTCGCAAAAAAGAGAGGTAAACGCATGAGTTTGACACATGTATTGGCCTTTGTAGAACGCGACCTGCGAAAATTCATGCGGAATCCACTTTCAATCCTCTCGAATGTCCTGCTCCCGATTGTTTATCTTCTGATTATTGGAAACTCCTTTCAGGGGACATTAAAAAAACTGCCGCTGGGCGTCATCAATCAGGATCATGGCCCTTTTGCAAAAAGAATAATTGATCGTCTGCATGCGCTTGAAGCAGGCCCAAACACCATCAAGCTCAGCTTGCTCTTTGACGCCGGGGAAGGAGAGAAGGCCGTCCGTGAAGGACGATTAAAGGGCGCAATGATCATCCCGCCCCATTTTTCAAAAAATATCGCCCGGGGTACGATGCCTGAAGTGGGGCTGATGCTGGATAACACCGATGCCGTTTCCTCGGCGGCCCTGCAACAGGCCGTAGGAGATGCCTTTTCCTTTTTACAGGTTGATGTCATTTCCGTACGGCCAGACCGGAACGAACCAAAACTTCGCCTGCTCGAACTCTACCGAAAACTGGATTACGATGCTTCGATTGTGCCCGGCGCGGTGGTCATGGCAATCTTCATGGGGACAATGACGACAGGCGCCTTTAACCTGGTGATGGATCGTTTTTTGGGCGTACACGAATCCTATCTTTCTACCCCGCTTACAAAGGGGGAGTTGGTTCTGGGAATTTTAATCAGCGGCGTATTTGTAACGACGCTTGTCGCGCTGATCGTGCTCGGCTCGGGCATCATGATGACCGGATTAACAGTTACAGGAGGGCTCACTTCATTTTTTGCGGCCCTTCTGGTCATCGTGCTGACGGCCACCGGCCTTTTAAGTATGATGTGCATTTTTTTGGCCCGCGTGGATCACCCCAGAATCGTCGGGCTTTTTGGCGGCTTTCTGAATATTATTTTCTTTTTCCCCAGCGGGGCGGTTTACCCCGTCGAAAGTTTTCCCGATTGGCTGCATGCTTTTTCAAGGATCAACCCTGAAAGTTATGCCGTTCATGCATTGAAAACTATTCTCTTCAAAGGCATGTCCTGGCCAGCCCTGCAAGAAGATATTCTTTTTTTATCTGGATTTATGGTGCTGATGACGCTGATTTCCACAGGAATTTACAAGAGAACCCTTTAAAAAAACATCACAAATGATTAGAATGCTTTTTTTTGGAGTAAATATGAACAGACAATTCCCTTACGGCTCAATGTGGATTCTAAGCCTCTTCTTTCTTTTTGGCCTACCTGTTCCAGAGACATCGGCCCAAACCCTCATTACACTCGAAGACGCCTACCGATCCGCCATCGCTCGTAGCGAATCGATTGCCATCGCACGCGAATCCCTGATCCAGTCTGAAGACGAAATCAAACGGATGAGAAGTTTTCTCTATCCCAGCCTCAAGGCCAACCTGGATTACCAGCGCCGCCGCAGATCACTGGGCGTTTCCCCTTTTATCATTCGGCCCAAATCGGAAACGGATTTTGATGTAACGCTTTCTCAGCCGCTTTACATGGGCGGCCGTGCACATTCCGGCTATCGGGATGCAAAGCTCGCCCAAAAGGGAGAGACCTTGCAGCTTACGCTCACAAAAGAGGATCTGCTCTTTGAAATCGCCAAGGCCTATTACGAAACCCTCAAGGCCCAGAACAACGTACAGATCGCAGGCAAAGAAGTGGAGCGCCTTACAGCACACCGCCGCAGTGCTCAAAAACAACTGGAAGTCGGAGAAGTCACAAAAACAGCGCTCTTCCGGGCAGAAGCCGAACTCTCCCTCGCGCAAGCCCAGCTCATTCGGGCAAAAAATGACGTGATGGAACTTAAAGACCAGTTGGCTTTGCTCGCACGCATCGAAGGCGAATTTACCTTGAAAGATCCCAGCCCGGTTTCTCTCATGGAGCGGGCAGAAACCGAGTGGCTTGACCTCGCCCATGGAAATCGCATTGAACTAAAACAAGAAGACATCCAGATCGAACAAGCTGCAGAAGGCATTGATTTTGCGCGGGGACGTTTTCTGCCCTCACTTTGGCTGGAACTGCAATACCGCTGGGTTGATCAAGGACCTGAAACGTCTTTTCTGATTAAGGATGACCGCCTTGCGATCCTGAAACTAGAAATGCCCCTCTTTGAAGGCATGTTAGGGACATCGGAAATGGCACAGGCCCGGTCTCGTCTGCGACAATCCCGACTGGAGAAACAACGACGGCAGGATGACATCTCAACACGAGTCCGCCGAGCAAGACTGACTCTCTCGTCACTGACAAGTGAATTAAAACACCTCAAGGATCAGGTGCGTTTTTCAGAAGAAGCTTTCTCACTGGCCTCACGACAATTTGAAGTGGGTTTGGGAATCAATATCGAAGTGCTCGACGCCAACAGCGCTCTGCTCGACGCAGAACGGCTTTACTCCAACACAGTGTATGACCGGGAAATCGCCATCCTGCAACTCCAAAAAGAAACGGGCCTCTTCTCTCCCCTCACTGAACGCTCAAAGAATCAGCCCTAAGGCCCGACACCAATGGTCATAATTGGCCTATGGGGTCGCGCTTCTTATTGAACTGTAAGATAAAAAAACCACCTTGCTCACTGATGCCCGTAACTTTCACATTGAAAAGTTAATATACCCATTGAACCTTTCATCCTGCTTTAGAAAAGAGACATCTGCTAGAATGACACAGATTAATTGATATTTTATAGATCCTCGGCATTTAAAGGTCTGGGAGTGAATCAAAATAGTGTAAAATGTCGAGAATCAAGACCACCCATTCAAAACAAAAAAAATAAGGAGTACACATGAATTCGGGGCGAAGAGGGTCACGACCGCATCAGCGTTCGGATGAGTCGGCACGCAAGGTTGTTTCACCCGGTGAAAAAGCATTTCTTGCCGGTACGGCAATAAACCCGCATTCTCGTATTGTTCTTGAGAAGGGGAGTGATGATTTGTCCGTCCGTGCACTTGATCTGATTTGTCCGATCGGGATGGGTCAGCGCGCACTTATCGTTTCATCGCCTGGGTCGGGGAAAACGACATTTTTAAAGAAGATCTGTAATGCGGTAACAACCGGGTATCCGGACATGAAGGTCTATTGCGTCCTCGTTGATGAGCGTCCGGAAGAGGTGACTGATTTTACGCGTAATGTGAAAGCCAAGGTCTATTCTTCGTCTATGGATCACAGTCATAAAAATCATATTAAGATTGTCGAAAAGGTGATCTCTGAAGCCTATGAGGAAGCTTCTACGGGGCATAATGTGATGATATTGCTTGATTCCCTGACGCGCCTGGCACGGGTACATAACTCACAGCAACGCAGTGGAGGGCGCACGCTTTCTGGAGGAGTCGGTGCCGGCGCACTTGAAGCCCCACGTCGTATTTTTGGTGCCGCCCGTAATGTAGAAGGTCTGGGTTCTATTACCATCCTAGCAACGATCCTGGTCGATACAGGCAGTGCAATGGATAATGTCATATTTGAGGAGTTTAAAGGTACAGGCAATATGGAACTCGTCCTCTCAAAAAAACTGGCAGATATGAGGATCTTCCCGGCAATAGATGTCTTAAAGAGTGGGACTCGGCGTGCTGAGCTTTTGTTTGAGCCGGACGAGTACAAACGCCTCGAATTATTGTACCGGGGATTGGCAACGATGGACAGTGTTACCGCGATGGAAAAGTTGCTGGAGCTGCTTCAGAAATATCCGAGTAACAGCGATTTATTAGCGTTATTTGAGGATTCTAAGGTCAGTTAGGGCATGTCATTTAAGCGTCATAAAACCAGGTCACCCTTGTGTGCACAGTGAGTGCTTCGGTGAGTGATTCGCTTTTTAATGACGGGAGTCTTCTGTACATTCTTCCCGTATCCGTCATTTTTTAGTCCCCCTCTTTTATCCAACCTTTCACATGACACAAGCAAAGGCCCTTGCCGAGGATGCGCCGTTTTAATTTACAATCGGACAGAGCCCCCTGTATGCGCGCCCCTGTATCTTTTGTCCCTTCACCGCCACTCTTCCGTTTTCACCATGACAGCATATGATCCCTTTCCTTAAAAGAGCGTCAAAAAAAGAATGTCAACAATGAAGCATGATCGTCCTTTGGAGTGAGATCATGTATGAATCCTCTCCTCCTTCATGAGGGACAGCGAGCAGGACATCTGCTCAATCCATTAAATGCTTATGAAAGCACATCAGCCTGTCAAAACTGATCCATTGTGCCAAGCTAAAAATTTTTATTGACAGCAACGAGCTGAGGATTGAAGATACGCGAAATTCCTGCGGCGTGCGTACAGTATTGGAGGTGGGTTCAGTTGTTAGAAATCAGGAACATTTCACGCCATTTTGATCGTTCCATTGCCTTGGACAAGGTCAGCCTGACAATTACGGCAGGGGAATTTTTCACACTGCTCGGCCCTTCTGGCTGTGGAAAAACGACGCTGCTACGCATGATTGCCGGTTTTGACCAGCCTGATGAGGGCGATGTGCTTCTGGACGGCAAAAGCATCATCGCCGTGCCGCCAGAACGGCGGCCGCTGCATACGATCTTCCAAAACTACGCCTTGTTTCCTCATATGACCGTGGCGGAGAATATCGCCTTCCCTTTACGCATGGTGGGTTGCAGAAAACCAGAGATTGATCGCCGTGTCGCGGAGGCCTTGGAGAACGTGAGTTTACCCGACAAAGGCAAATCCTACCCGGATGCCCTGTCCGGTGGGCAGAAGCAGCGTATCGCCATTTCCCGTGCCCTGGTGAATCGGCCGCGCCTCTTGCTGCTGGATGAACCCCTGTCGGCTTTGGATGCCAAATTGCGGGAGCAGATGCAGATGGAACTGATTAAGCTGCAAAAGGAAGTCGGCATTACCTTTATCTATGTCACCCACGATCAAGGGGAGGCGCTGGCCCTCTCACACAGGATTGCGGTCATGAACCACGGCGCGATCGTTCAGATTGATGAGCCTTCGCGTCTCTATGGTTTTCCCAACAGCCGCTTTGTGGCGGACTTTATCGGTCAATGCAATTTGCTGGGCGGCAAGGTAAGGCAGGTACAGGGTGATCGTGCCCTGGTGGACCTGGATGGCCTGGGTGTGGTGCATACCCTTATTCCGCCCCATGCGGTGATTGAGGTTGGCAAGCCATGCACACTCACCCTGCGGCCGGAAAAAACGCAAATCTCCTCCGCCCTCCCCGCTCTGCGAGGACCCGTCACGCAGAGTGAGGATGAGGCCCATTTTAAAGGGGTGGTGCATGACATGCTCTACCTGGGGGATGTCACCGTGTATAAAGTCGAACTGGCACAGGGCCTGTTGGTGGAGGCGCTGCTCGCCAATTCTTCATCGGGCCGGGCCCGTTTTTTTGAAGTGGGCGATCAGGTTGAAGTGGCTTGGCGCTTCGATGCAGGTCATCTGGTGATGGAGTAGTTCCCGATGAAGCCAAACACAGCGAGAAATGTAGGGTCGGGAGACCGGTGGAAACGCCTGCTCGCCCTGCCTCCGATGGGATATCTGTTGATCTTCTTTGCGATTCCCACGCTCATCATGCTCTTCGCTTCGTTTCGTTATGCCGGGGAATATGGTGGCCTGGCCCCGTGGTATGGGAATGAAGACGGAAGTCTGAGTATTAATCTGACCCTGGAAAACTGGCAGCGCTTGTTCGAAACGGATCTCTATCTCAGGCTGTTTCTCAAATCCATCATGTATGCGCTGCTTGCCACCCTGCTCTGTATTTTACTGGGTTATCCCCTGGCCCTGATGATTGCCCGCAGCCCGAAGAAACACCGTGACCTGCTGCTGTTGCTGGTAATTCTGCCGTTCTGGAGCAACTTTCTCGTCCGTATCTATGCCTGGATGATTATCTTCAGCCCCAGCGGTGCCCTGACCCGGATGATGAACGTGCTTCTTGCCACCGTTGGCCTTGCGCCCGTGAGTCTGATGTACAGTTCCACTGCGGTCATTGTCTGTTTGGTGTATGTCCACCTACCCTTCATGGTGCTGCCGCTCTATGCCAATCTTGAAAAACACAACCCGGCATTGCTTGCTGCCGCCCAGGATTTGGGCGCCAATCGCTGGCGGCGGTTCTGGGATATCACCTGGCCGCTGTCCCTTCCGGGAGTCTATGCTGGCGCAATCCTGGTCTTCATCCCGGTGCTGGGAACCTTTGCGATTCCCGATCTGCTGGGCGGCACAGACGGCATCATGATCGCCAATGTCATCAAACAACAGTTCGTCGAATCTCGTGACTGGCCATTTGGCAGTGTTCTGTCGATGGCTCTGACGGCAGCAGCCGTATTGGTGGTCTTGTTAAGTGCGAAAATGGGTACACGGCGGGGGACCTTGAGATGAAACACAAAAACCTGGCCCTTATCCTCGCCGCAGGGGCGGTATTCACTTTTCTCTACCTGCCTCTGGTCATCGTCGTGGTCTATTCATTGAACGATTCCAAACTCAATGCGGAGTGGGTCGGATTCACCTGGAAGTGGTATGACCAGTTGTTTCACAACCGTGCTTTGCTCACTGCGGCGAGGAATTCACTCATGATCGCGGCCATCAGCGCGGGTGCCGCCACGGTGCTGGGCACCCTGGCGGGCATGGGCATGTATCACTACCGCTTAAAGGTCCTTCCGGCTTTGGTGCTGACGCCGATTGCCATGCCCGATATCCTCATGGGCGTCAGTCTGCTGCTGTTTTTCATCATGCTCAATATGAGCCTGGGTCTGATCTCTATTGTCCTGGCCCACATCACCTTTTGTATCGGTTTTGTCGCCGTATCGGTACGGGCCCGCATGTCGGGTATTGACCCTTCCTTGAGCGAGGCGGCCCGTGATTTAGGGGCCTCGCCTTGGCACTGTTTCCAGAAGATCACCCTCCCCTTGCTTGCGCCGGGCATCCTTGCCGGGGCATTAATGGCCTTTACCCTCTCGATTGATGACTTTGTGATTACCTTCTTTGTCGCGGGGGTCGGCAGTTCGACCTTGCCCTTGCAGATTTATTCTATGGTCAAGATTGCAGTCACTCCAGAGGTGAACGCCATTTCCACACTGTTGATGGTGCTCACTCTGATCTTAATCACCCTGACCGCACGGCTTTTCCCCGGAGCCTTGCGCAGTTAACTTTATTACAGCAGGAGGAATCTATACATGAAAAGACGATGGGTCTTTGTTGTCGGTCTCTTTGGTCTATTGATGTCTGCCATCCCCTCAGCGGCCGCCGACGGGGATCGTTTGCATTTGTTCAACTGGAATGACTACATCGCGCAGGAGACCGTCACAACCTTTGAGCAGCAGTGTCATTGCAAGGTGGTGCAGGACTACTACTCCAGTACAGAAGAGATGATGGCCAAGCTATTGGCGGGCGCCAGCGGCTATGACGTCGTAGTGCCCACCCAGAACGCGCTACAAGCCTTGATTAAACAGAACTTCCTGCATCCCCTCGAGAAGAATCTACTCCCGAACTTCAAAAATAGCGATCCCGGATTCTTGAACCGAAGTTATGATCCGGAAAATGCGTATTCTGTCCCCTACGCCTTTACCACCACGCTGATTGGCTACAATGAACAGCGCTTGGCAAAACTGGGAATCACTGCCAGGAACTGGTCGCTCATCTTTGATCCCAGGGTGCTTTCAAAACTGCGCGGAAAGGTCACGGTATTGGATGACGCCGAAGAGGTTTTTTCCGCCGCGCTGAAGTACCTGGGCTACTCCATCAACGACCGCGATGAAAAACACCTCCGTGAGGCCCAGCAGGTCATCCTCACCGCCAAACCCTACTGGGCTGCCTTCAACTCATCCAGCTACATCAAGGAGCTGGCCGTCGGGAATATCTGGGTGGCACATGGATACTCAAGCGACATGTTACAGGCCCAGGCCGATGCAAAGGCTGCTGCGCGTGATTTCAAGGTCAATTTCGTACTGCCAACACAGGGTGCGGTCTTGGCACTGGATAACATGGTCATCCCCAAAAGCGCTAAAAATAAAGCACTTGCGCATCGATTCATCAACTTCATGCTGGAGAGCAAAAACGCCGCCACCTTGACCAACAAAATCGGCGCAGGCAATCCAAATCGCGCCGCGGCCGAGTTTATTGATGCTAAAATTCGGAAGCAGAATGCCATCTTCCCGGATGCGGCCACCCTAACTAAACTTGAAACCCTGGAGGCCTCGAATGCCAAACAACGCCGCCTCTTGAACACCCTCTGGACGGAGATCAAAATCAAATAGGCGCTATTTCACACCCCTTCCATCAGAAATAAACATCCTCGTTTAAAAAGCAGGTGAAAATCAGCTTCAAAACCCCAAGGTGCTGAATATAGCCCAAGTCCCGCGTTCTAATCGTCTGGCACATCTTTAATTCTTTAGCGGAAAGAAAGATCCGATCTTGATCCTGAACAAGCTTCCTCCAAAATACGCCGCAGCGGTGAATGTCGGGATCAATCTGATATGGAATTGCTTTTTTTTATTTCAGATTGGCGATGCAAAATAGAAGAAACCTGCCTAGTCATCATCACCAGAAATGCTCAAAAAAGCCAACAGAAACGATAAACCTTTTATATTGTTTATTTGATTTTAGAGCGTGATCCAGAGAATTTTAGATCTTTTAATTCTGGGGAGGTTTTGTCGAGAAGTGATGCACAAAACACGCAGAACGGGCTATTTGAGTCTTGATAGAGAGATGTACGTACACAGGAGCAGTTTACGAATTATAAACAAGGGCAGATTGTTTCATTTATTTTTATAAGACCCTCAAACCGCATAATGGAATCGACGGCATGATGCCTTATCAAAAGCGCCTTGAGTACGTTTATGGATCAATAAATCTGTAAGCAACGCGACCTTTTCTAAGAGATAACGCATCTTTAATTCAGTTCAAATTCCCCAAAAATGGGCAGATGATCCGAATATACAAAATTCAGACATGCAAACTGCTTCATTTCAAAATGGCTCGAATAAAACATATGATCGAGACTCCAAAAACGGCCAATCATCGGCCATGAGGCCTGCGTTCTTTTTCCATCACGACATTCTGCAAGGGCACAATCTGTTTTGAAGGCCCGCATTTCTTTTCGGCGATGAGAGGCATTAAAATCGCCAACCATGAGCAAAGGTTCATTGACTGTTTTAGCGAGATCCGAAATGGCCGATAACTGACGGTTTCGGCGGAGAAACCTCGGATAGGTCCAGGGTGCAGATGCATGCACGACAAACAATTTAAAACCAGAGCGATATCCAATATGCATGATTCCTTGCGGTCTTCCCATGAAGTCCCCCTGATTCAACTCCTCAAAATCAGAAATAGGGTATTTACTAAAAATAGCGAGACTGCCTACAGGATTAGGAGAGACGATCTCAAAATAAGGATAATCTTTTAATCGCTCGGTCACACTTGGTATTTGAAAACGTGGTAATTCGGACAAGACAATGAGATCCGCGTCCGCTTGTTTGAGCCGGTCAAGCGCATGCGGAATGCGTGGATTTTTATACCAAAGGTTAGAAAATATCAGTTTCATAAGGATTTCGGAGCCACACTTTTAATAAACATCATATCACAAGGAGATCAGATAGCCTTCTAATAAACGGTTCTTGGGTAAAACAAACCGCTCATATTTTTATTTGGCTTTCCCCTGATTTTCAGAAAAATTTGAAAATCAGGGGAAAGCTGCATTACACAACAACATTTGGAAAGGGGTTATTTTTTCTTTTGTTTTGGCCTGGATGAAGCGGTTCGTTTTTTCTTTTCCGCTTTTTTCCCCCATGAAACAACATATTTTTCAGGAAAGGGTCCATCTTGATAGTCGATCCCCATTTCCGCTTTCAGGTTAGGTCTCAGTAAAACCTGTCGAACCATTTCGGGAATCATAACCATACCGACATATTTTCCAAGACATTCGTGATGTCCAAACCCAAAATGAAAGGTATTGTACCAGGGCCGTTTTGGATTAAACTTGTATGGATCAGGGAAAGCCGCATCATCAAAGGTCGCGGAATAAATCAGCGGCAAGACCAGTGTGTTTTTCCGAATAAGGGTTTCCCGTTTTGTCCCTTTAGCCAAAGTATAGTTACTGGATGATTTTCGGAAGAGATAAGGCGCAATAGGATGAAACCGTAGCGCTTCCCAGACAATCGCATCAAACTGATCATGATTGTCTAATTCGGCCGCAACAATGGCTTTTTTCAAAATACTCCGTCGGGAAATGATTTCTTGAACCACTTGTGCCACGGCTTGCGCCGTCGTCTCCACTGCCCCAATCAATAAACCTCCGGCGTTTCGGGCAAGACGATCCATGGGAAAACCCACTGATTCTGGATAAACCGTCCGTAACATCCGGGAAAAAATGTCGTCGCGTTTTTCACCAGCCTTAATTTCTCCAATCCGCCTTGGAATCAATTCTTTCATATAATCTTGCATTTCAAGACCCGTTTCCTGATGATTCTTAACAATCGTATCCGGGTCATTCACCAGGTCAAAGGGCTGATTATGGAAGGTATTGTATTGATTCCAATAAGACCATTTCATCATTTTCTGAGGATCGACGCCATCCAAGCCAAAATATTCCTGAACCAATAATGTTGGGATTAAACGGGCATATTCATGGACTAATTCAATCTCTCCTTTGGCCTGATCCAGTTTTTCCTTAGACTTTTCAGCAATCAAGTTTCTAATTTGGGGCAAGTCATCGCGATTCAACATCGATTGCATAATCGCCTTTTCACGAAAATGTAATGGGGTTTCATCCTGAGACAACATATATTCACCCATTTTTGGTGCATAAAGCGCCACAGTAAAAACTGTGGGAACACGCAAAACTTCAACAACATCGTCAAAACGGGCAACAAAGGTACATACGGGGGTTTTCATAATGGGTCGTTTTGCCCTCAATTCTTCAAAGAGCGGCAAAGGGGATTCATCGATCCAGCGTCGGATCATCGGAAATTGCTGATTCTTCGGGGCTTTATCATATTTTTTTAGAAAACTCATATTACCTCCTGGTTGATCGGGCCTCCATGATGACAATTGGGGATTGCCGTTTGATCTATTTTTAATTTATGAAAAGGATAGGATCTACTTCCAATAAGGATGCTTATAACAAAATAAAAAAAGAAATCATAGACCTAATCGGATATGGATTTCTGTCTGTTTTCTGCTTGTCTTATAGCTTTATTTATTGCGAAAGGACTCAAGTCGGCGACTGACCTTGTTGCGGATCGCTTTTTTCAAAAATGGCGTCCACCCCAGAAACAACCCAAGCGGCCCCAGAGCCATCCGTGTCCACCGCCAAAGATCAAAAGTGTCTGTATGCTGAATAATGAGGCCGTCCTTAAAAGTAAACGACGCATCTACAACATTATGCACACAACGGCACTTTTCTCCGTATGTGTATACCGCCTCCCAGTGTGCAGCTCCATGCGTCGCATCGGCATGAATATCGGAAAAATGGACTTCCAAATCCTGAGCGCGGGCGCAGAGCATACGCCACATATCGGCAGCACACGGCCCTTCAAGACGTCCAAAAACCGGGTCTGTAAAGACAATATCGGGATGATAACAACGCACCATCTCTTCCGCGTCATGCCCCTGAAATGCAGTGTAAAATCGTTCGATCAGCTGTTCATTCGGATGCATATGGTTTGCCAACACTCCGGAAAGGAAGTGCCCTCATGAGTGAATCCACGAGGGGAATACAAGACCTATAATACAAACACGAAGCCTGATGCAAGTCAGATAGCATTTTCACGCGATTTATTACACGAAATAAGGAAGATTCCAGCAGAAAATATTTTGCGATCAACCGGATTGTTTTACGCAATATTCAGAGCCAAGAGACATACGGCAGTATCTTCGATTGCATGAACACTCTTATCACCCGATCATCACAAACCAGGTTTTGATCGCGTGCAATCACTTTTGGCTTTGAATTTCTGATGCATCCAAATCCCGGCTAATCCACTCATAATAAAAAGAATGCTGGAGGGTTCGGGAACGGGGGTGATATAAGGGTCGAGATTCACATGATTAAACTGGCTAAGTTCGGCCATGGCCAAAATATCAAGTGCGCTCAAAAGGTTTCTCTCACCACCCGATTGTGATGACATTGCAGGCCGCCCATTGATAAATGGATGAAAGTGACTTGTCACGCCAAAATTATTCAAGGCAAGAGGAATCGTTGTTCCCTGAAAGAAACCTGGGGTCGTAATATCAATATCTCCGTCTGTGCTCTCTGCGATAAAACGGGTATTGGCCGCGCTCATTCCAAACGCATGCCCTATCTCATGCAATGCTGCTGAGAGTAAGTCAGTATATCTAGCATCAGCCGCATCTCCGACTGCATGAGAATAGACACGGCCTGTATTTATTCTTCCTCCTCCTAAATCATCAAAATCCTCTCTGTAGGACAAATACTCTTCATTAAGTCCTGGGGTAGGATCCAGAAACCACTGAAAATGACCACTTAATGTATCATTGTTAAAAAGAATGGTACCCTCTGTTTCACGGTTGGGTGTCCCGCCCTGACTGTTGAGAGAATGCGTCCCTCCACCGACAGGAGCCCATCCAAAATGAAGGGTGATAATATGTGGATCCAGGATCGATGCTTCCCACTGGTCAGCGGCTTCGTTGAAAATATCAACCAGGTTCCCATTCCCGACGACATTTGCTTGGGGTGTTCCGCCAATAAAATCTCGAATAATGGTAAGCGCTGAAGCATCCCCAACCACTATAAAAAAAAGAGCAAAAATGAGAAGGACGCGGCACCCTAATAATTCCAAACGCGAGCGGTGAGCAAACAGAAATATCTCTTGATTATACATTTTAAACTCCTTCTCTTTATGGCGATCTTTCACTTCACTGACAAGCCGAGACCTTCTTTTCTCTGCTTTTAAAATTCTCAGCGCCTGTCTTTTCTGAAAAAAAAACCACAAACTTTTTTGAATGTAGACATGCAGGGAAACCAGCGATACATCACCGCTTTCAGACGAATCTCTTGGAGGTGTTTATGTGCTCCATCAAGCATTCCATACCTTAGGTCATGATGTTTTGTTTTAGGAAAATCGCGATTGGGCTAAAGGCAATTCCTTCTTTTTAAATAAAACCCGGCCTTGCATTCTGCGGCTGGATTGACCAATACATTCGGCAATGATCTGCCTGAGCATGCACAAAACACAGACCACTACGCTTCATCCGGAATTTCCGGTTCTACGAGCTGGGCAAGCTGAAATAAGGACTCTTGCCACCCGAGGTAACAAAGCTCAACTGGAATCACAGCTGGGATCCCTTCCTGAACGATATTCATCTCGGTGCCACAGGAAACCGCCTTCAGGGAAACCGTGACCTGCATCTCGCCAGACAGGTTCGGATCATCAAACGTGTCTGCATAGCGAATCTGCTCATATGGCGTCAGTTCGGTATAACGACACCTGAATGAATGGCCTTTACCCGTACTGAAATTTGTGAACGACATCCGATAGCCTCCCCCAACCCGCGCGTCCATTTGCTGGATCTTGCCCGTGAACCCGTGGGGAGGAAGCCACTTGCTCATCGCATCGGGATCGAGAAAAGCCCGGTAAACACGTTCAGGTAGTGTGCGAAGCACACGGTGGAGTCGAATGGTATTTGTATCCTTGGACATTGTCATGGTCTCCATAATAGATAGGTGTATCCCCCATCGCCGCAAGCGTACAAGTGGGCAGCGGGCATAGGGATCAATGCATTTTAGTTTAGGTCAAATTCGGGTTCTTTGAACTTCAGCCGTAAGCCGATCCAGATTTTGTTCATTTGCTTGAGAAACATATTCAGAAATGTGGCGATAGTGATCCACTGTATCGAATACCTGAGACCAAGTGACAACAGTGGCATTTCCTGACACAGTAAATGTAATGGTTAATATAAAGTGATGACCGGAAAGATGGTCGATAACCACGCGTTGATTTGGAAACACTTCAAGAAAGCGGCTTTCATTTGGATAATCCTTGCCGTCGGGGCCGTGCATTGTAAAACGCCAATATCCGCCTTCACTGAGATCAAATTCTTTAAACGAATTACTAAAACCATCCGGTCCCCACCAGCGCGCCAAGGAATCTGGATGACTAAAGGCCCTGTACACAAGCGCGCATGGCGCGTCAATCGTTCTTTGAGTGAAGTGTGCTCGTTCAGATTCAGGTGTTTTGTTTTGGATTTTTCTATCTGTCATACATCCAGTTCCTTTTCTTAAATAGCTGTTCACATCTCAATGAGAGGAGAGATCGGCTTATTTAGGGAACCCCGCTTGCTCGGGTTTCAGAAATCCGCTTATTTCGCTTAACAAGTCCCCGATATTCGGAATACACAGAATCTATCCCGTATATACTACACTGACATACAGAATGCGGCCCACTGTGCTTACAAATCTACTCAAAGCCCTGGAGCTCTATTTATAGGAAGGCCTTTTATATGCCATACTGGGAAACAAAAGTCAAAAACAAGCGGGCTTGACGATATTGACATCTTGCCCTCATCGATGTTAGTTTTCAGCAATTCAAGCGGGAGTGGCGCAGTGGTAGCGTAGGAGCTTCCCAAGCTCTTGGTCGCGGGTTCAAATCCCGTCTCCCGCTCCATTTTTAGAACCAAAATCGATCTTTAATGAGCACCCCGGGATAACCTTCCCCTGCCAGACTCGCATCGCAAGCAAACAATCAATCATTGACGGCGCTTCAGGAAAATACTGAAGTCCTCCAAAAAGACAGGGCCTCCACTCTTTTCGACCCGGACAGATCTGGCGAAAAAAGTGCTTCGGCATACCGTATTTCAAGAGAACGAGGGTTTGACACTTTATGAGATTTAGTGGCACTATGGCTCCGTTTTTAACCAAGGCCCTGATGGAATATTGCCATGATTAACCACGAAGCACTGCTCAAAATATTGGAGAAGATTTTTGAGAACCCGATTCGATCCCTTGAGGTTGATGCTTTAGCCGGAGACGCCTCCGACCGGGTTTATTATCGCCTGCACTGGAAAAACAATGGCAAAGCGCGCACCTGTATTTTAATGGCAATGGCCAACACAGGTGCCGCCGTCGCATCTGAAGAAGTGACCAGTACAGCAAGCGAACCAATCTCTGAGTTGCCCTTCTTGAATATTCAAAGACATCTCTTTAACTGCAAAATCGCGGTACCCGAAATATTTTTTTACGATAATGGCCAGGGCTGGCTGCTTTTGGAAGATCTTGGAGAGATCACCTTTGCCGATCAAGTCATGAACCACTTTGAAGATAAAAACCGTGTACTGGCATATTATCAGCAGGCGATTGATACCTTGGTTTCTCTTCAACTTTATGCCACCGCGATTTTAAATGAAAAAACCATCGCCCACGCACGCTGTTACGACCAGAACCTGTTTCAGTGGGAATTTGATCATTTTATTGAATATGGCATAGAAAAACGCAAGGGCATATCCCTTTCGGCCTTACATAAAAAAGAGATGCAAGATCATTTTTCGGGTTTATCCGCACACTTTGACGCACTGCCTAAATTTTTCACACATCGGGATTATCACAGCCGAAACCTCATGATCCAGGCCACCAGGGAAGGGACAAGAATCAGAGTCATTGATTTTCAGGATGCGCTGATGGGGCCGGCCGAATACGACCTGGCCTCTCTCCTGCGGGATTCCTATATTGATTTATCTCAGGAAATGATCGACACCTGCCTTGCCTATTATGTCCAGCAATGGAAAGAACGCGCCCAGCGCGCAATCGATATCAACCTGTTCCGGGAATCCTTTGATTTAATTAGTCTTCAGCGCAATTTAAAAGCCGCCGGTCGCTTTGTTTACATCGACCAGGTAAAACATAAAAACCACTTACTGCCTTTTGTGACCCCCACTCTCTTGAAAGCAAAACAAACGTTGGCGAAGTATGACCGCTTAAAACCCCTTTACGATTTGCTCTCAGAAACAGTCCCGGAGTTTCAATCATCATAACGATATGTTTTAGGGCGACGACATGAAGGCGATGATCTTGGCCGCAGGCTTTGGCACACGTCTCCGTCCGCTCACCGACCACAGTCCCAAACCGCTTTTGCCCATCGGCGGCCGCCCCATGATTGAATACAATTTGCTGCTCTTAAAAAAATACGGGATCACCGAAATCATCATTAATTTGCATCACTATGGCGAGCAAATCATCAACACCCTGGGAGACGGCTCGCGCCTCGGCCTTTCGATTACTTACTCTACCGAAGAAGGAGACCCGCTCGGAACCGGCGGCGGGATCAAAAAGGCCGCGCCTTTTTTTGATCAATCCACATTCATCGTCATCAACGGCGATATCCTCATCGATATCGACCTCAAGAAACTCATTTCATTTCACCACGATCAAAAAACAGAAGCCACGCTTGTCCTGAGAGAAACCAATGACTTTTCAAGCTTTGGCGCGATAGAAGTGGATGACCATGGACAAATCCGAAACATTCTTGGAAAGCTTAACCTTGAAAATGTGAGCACGAAAAAATATATGTTCACCGGTTTGCACATCATTGAGGCCCGTGTGCTGGATGGCATTCCGGGTGACGTCCCCTATTATTCGATCATTGATACCTATCTTGACTTGCTCCGCGCGGGCAAAAAATTATCGGCCTATATCACTCAAGGCTATTGGAATGATCTTGGAGCGCTTGATCGTTATTATGAGGTGGATCATGCACTTGAAACAGGAAAACTCACACTCAGCCATATGACTGGAATCAAAGAGGAGAGCAATGAACAAAGTCAAAATCTATGAATATTCAAAATGCAGTACTTGCAGAAAAGCCCTGAAATACCTCGATGCACACAAAATCCCCTACGACAAGATCCCCATCGTGGATCAACCCCCCACAAAAAAAGAACTGAAAACCGCTTTAGCGCGACTGGATGGTGATTTGCGGAAACTCTTCAACACCTCTGGCACCCAGTACCGGGAGATGCAATTAAGCGCAAAAATAACAACAATGACCGTAAAAGAAGGCATCGATCTGCTGAGCAAAAACGGCAAACTGGTCAAACGCCCTTTTGTGTTGACCCAAGATAAAGCCCTCGTTGGATTTAAGGAAGCACTCTGGGACGAGGTCTTTTAAAAGCAATCCGCTTGCATAGTCGTCTTCATTCACCGTAGATTGGAGAGATATCAACGATGACGGTTTTACAACCGCGTTACTTTAAATGAAGGAGGAAGTTATGGCGCTTTACGAAAAAAAAGAAGAAAAGACAGAGGTAAAAGACGACCCGGCCGCCAAAGCGCTGCTGCGTCAGGCCTTTGAAAAAACGTCCCGCTGGAAAAAAGATTTTCCCGGTTTTTCCGCAACGCTTATTTTTAATGACAACGGCACAGTTTACAAAGGCGATGTACGCATTAAATCCAGAAGTGACATGACCGTCAATATGGAACTGCCACCCGGAAAAGAAGCGCTTAAAAAGTCGATTGACGAAGAAATCGGCATGATCGTCTCACATCGTGCATGGCGGACCTTTGAAGAGGCCGACGGCAAACATTCCGTCACTTTTGGCGCAACAGATGCTCACCCGATGGGCAGAGAAATCCTGATTCACGGCGACGGCATGTCTTCAAGTTATCGTCTTAAAGACGACCGCATTCGTCAGATTTCCAGAACGACGCCACGTATGCGTTTTACGATCAATATCGAAGACGTGATGACGACTGATGATGGCAAAGCCCTGACGACACAATATGTCGTATTTTATTTTTCAGGGGATGGAAAGCTGAACGATGTCGATAGTTTCACAGAAAAACCCTGCCTTTTTGAAGGCAACTATCTTCCCGGAATCCGCCGAACCATCACAGTCGATAATGGGGCCGCAGTTGTGCGTATTCTAGAATTTAAAAATCACAAATTGCTGTCTTAAAGTGGGCTAAACCCGCCTAGAGGCTTGCCATGAAATCATCCAATTTACGGGTGACATCCTCAATTTTAATGAGGGACATGGCCTCTTCGTGGCGGACACGCGTTCCCCAGGGCACATCGTCCACACTTTTCCCTAGAAAAGTGTGGACGGCTTCGGGGTATCGATTCACCAGCCATTTTTCGCTAAGATAAGCCCGTGCGCGATCCGGATTTGTTGTGGCATAAAGACCGATGACCGGGGTTCCCGCCGCGTTGGCGATGTGCGCGGGACCGGAATCTGGCGCGATAACCACCGTTGCCCGCTTCAAAATCGCAAGCAGCTCTTTTAAACCTGTTTTTCCAATGAGATTCATAATGGGCGATTGAACCTGTTTTGAGATCTGCTCACCATACTTTTTTTCAACCACGGTGGGCGCACCAATAAGCACCACCCTTAGACCATGTTTTTTGACCGCATAGTCCGCAAGGGCTGCATAACCCTCAACATGCCAGTTTCGGAAATTTCTAAAACGTGGACTGGCGCAGGGACTGATCACCAAAGTCCGCTGATCCCCGGGCAGATATTCTGCTGCCACCTTTTCAGCCTTCGGCGGCACAGGAATGTTCCATTGAATCAGAGGCTTCTGAATACCCAATGCTTTTAAAAAACCGAGAAAACCTTCCATCACATGTTGACGGGGCTCAGCCGCGATTTGATCTGTGACAAAAAAGGATTGATAATCCTTCGCCCGTGCCCGATCAAAACCGAGCCGAATATCCGCAGGAATCATTAAACTGGCAATATTCGACCGCATCGAGGTTTGCATGTGCAGCAAAATATCAAAATGCCGTTTTTTAACCTCCAAACGTAATTTTTTGTATTCAGACCACCCCTTTGATTTGTCAAAAATGATAAACTCCACATCCGGAAGATCACCGAGCAATTGTGCTTCAAGTTTTCCAATCACCCAGCACAGCCGGGTTTTTGGCCAAAAAGCCTGGAGTGTTTTGATAACCGGAACGGTATGGCACACATCGCCCAGGGCAGAAAATCGTAACAGACAGAGGGATTCTGGCGGGGATGTGAGTGGCAGAGGATTTTGATGACCCCTTCTTATCAACGGATTAAAAACCAGCACTTTTTATATGACTCCAGCATCTTGAAAGAAATCACTCCCGCGCACTTTGAGCCAGCGGCATGGCGCAAAGCCGGAAAGGTCACCCACGAAGCGCAAGGCAGGGGAAACACGCTTTTTATTTCTGAGTCGCCCCACAACTTTGTGCTGCGCCATTATAAACGAGGCGGCATCGTTTCGAAACTGATTACGGATCACTATTTCTGGCAAGGTCTGTCTCGCACGCGGGCCTGGCGAGAATGGGATCTGTTGCAATTGATGATTGAAGAAACGCTTCCCGTACCTCAAGCAGTTGCTGCGCGCGTTGTAAAATCTGGCTGTGTTTACACGGCCGACCTTTTGATGATCGCGCTGCCCGAATGTCAATCTCTGGCAGAAAAACTCAAAGAGAAGACATTGACGGATGACATTCTTTACAAGGCGGGAGAAACGATTCGCCGCTTTCATGATCATCAAATCTATCATGCGGACTTAAACGCCCATAATATTTTAATCAACACAGAGAACCGGATTTACTTGATTGATTTTGATCAAGGACGTCAACAACGCGGTGAAACATGGAAAGCGGCAAACCTCGCCCGACTTGAGCGCTCTCTTTCCAAAGTGGCAAGAGCAGCGGGAGGCATGGATTTTCCTACAACAAAATGGCAGCACCTGCTTAAAGGTTACACAAAAAAATAATTCAAGAACCGAGAAAAGATCCGCATCAGTGCGACTTGTATATCATAAAACCAGACAAGAGAGGAAGGAGACAAAGCAATTCGTTTGAGAAGGATTGAACAATTTCAGGGAGAAAAAAGAGAAGATCTCGAAAAAAACAGGATTTATAAAAAACAAGAGCTGGGCCCAAATACAGCACCCAACTCTAAAATGCACAAAATACCCCTATTTAAGAAAAAGGACTTAGCTCCAATCTCTCATTAGGGTGTCCGCAACAATAAAGTGATCTGCCAACATCCCCGCATATCGTCCCTGATGGTGGTAGACCCCCTGCACGATCACACGGTTGTTGAGAATATTATAAGGCGGAAAATCACTAAAAACAGTCACAGACTGACCATCTTCACCCAGTTTTGTCTCAACAAAATTGGATCCCAGGCGGCCACGTTTTGTTTCAGCGGATCGTGCCCAGCCCATAACAGCAACACGCTTGCCATCAAAAGCCTCACTCAATTCCGAGACATCGACCAAGACAGGCAATTCTTTTGCGATGATGGTATAGGTCATTAAGAATAGTACAGAAACAGCTGTCAGACAGACGACAGTCAATATTTTTTTTATTTTATTCATGATTCTGCCCTCCCTTGACCCTAATTATATCATTGATTCTTAAAATAAGGCCTCAATCTGATATTTTCAAGCCCTCTTACCCCCATATTGCTTCATGCTACAGAAAAATTCACAGAAAAAAGAAGGTTTCGTTTTCGGTTTTTTGAGGAAAGGAAAAAAACTGAGAGGCATTTTAAATCAACGGTAACAGGATATTCAGAGTACGTTTTTTTCAATGACTTGAAGTTTTTGCGTAACCTGCTTTTTTTCTTCATCGGATAAAGAAGCGTCGCAAATTTTAAAGAGAATCTGATCTTCCTTACTCATGTGGAGTCTTAGTTGGGCAATCGTTTGGTTTCCCACTGAAGTGACCTCCCTCAAAACCCGGTCGCGGGCAGATCCTGTCAATTTACACAATACATTCACACCGCGCTTCCAGTTTAAAAGCGCGGACCTGATCTTGAGATGTTCTTCAAGCATCACCCCAATCGGGCCGTCTTCCTTGCCAATATATTCTGCCAAAACAGGGAAAAGCGCCTCTTCTTCCATCAAGAAATGAAGCAGCATTCGTTGGGATAACTCATTGACCCAATCTCGTAAACGAGATTGCTCGACGAGACATCTTTTTAGGGCGGTACTGCTTGGCAGGCTGTCTAGGTATTGCAATGTGCGCTCAATCGTGGCCAAACCTTGAAGTGTGCGCTGGTGTTCCTGTTTTAAAATTTCAATAGGATCGGGGTTTATCGCATCGGCATGATCTATTTTTAAATGATGGTTCATAAATGCCATCCTCAAAAAAAGCAGTTTTTAGTCCATTAAAACCCACGAACCAGGGAAACGGCAGACAGGACGATCAAAAGACCAACGACAAGGTTAATGCGTGCGATCCACCGACCTGTTTTGAGATAAGTATGCTTTCTTTCAGGGGACTGCTCACGGCCTCTCGACTTAGGGCCAAAGATAAAATCATGCAACAACGTCAGCAGAACCATCACAAACACCAAAACAAACTTGACCTTCAAAACATATCCATACTCACTGATCAGAAGCCCGTTTTGCATGAGCCTCAGGAGCCCCGTCGCAAAGAGCACTGCAAAAGAGATCCAGCCATAAAGTCTGAATCGCCTACCGACAAAGCGAATCAATACGGCTCTTTGTTCACCCGCCAAACAAAGCCGCAAAGAAGGCACAAGAATGATCGAAAAAAAGAGCATGCCACCAATCCAAAACATCGCCGCAATGACATGAATCCAGATCACAATTAAAGAAAACATCTGCCCTCCATGATTCAATTTTAATATTCATTTGATTGAGTGGGGCTTTTTTCTCAAGACAGAGATTTAATCCATAATGATGCGTTCATCATCCTCGTGCAGCATGTGGTCTTCAGGCGTTGCGGTATCAATTCGGGTCTGCTCCTGTGTTTCATAGACCGGTCGTTTCACTTCAGACGCATCTAATTCATAATTCAGATTGCTCACGGTATGGGTTTTTACAGTCACCACTTGCTCATGAACACTAAAATGAGGGTGCCAGATACTGACCGTGTAGGTACCAGGTGGAACACCGTCAATGTGATAAGACCCGTCTTTCGCGGTCTTCGCATAGTAGGGATTATTCACCACAAAACCCCAGCTCTGCATAAATTCATGCATGCCGCAAATCATCTGCGAAATGCGTTTTCCCTTTTTATAATGCAATACCCCGCCGCGCACCTGATCTGAAATAGAAAGCGGCGTGTTTAAAATAATGTTTCCTTTTTCGTTTTGATAGACCTGGATATTATGGACCACAGGGTCCCGATTGATCATATTCATGCGTTGATGGTTATGGATAATGGCTACATTGGGATGTTCGTGATGCATCTCTCCCGCTTCATCCACCGAGAACATTTCGTTATCGGCAACTTCACTCGGGTGAAACATGCAATCCACTGCCACAAAATCGGCCACCGTCGGACGATACGGTTTTCCTTGTTTTATATTTCGGATGGAAACTACGGCTTCCCATAAACCGTGCGTCTTCCTGTCCACGATAAACTCTTTCAACCTGACATTGCCCTGGCCGTCCGATATTTTTTTGCAAAAGGGGCCAAAGGGAAATTGGATAAGTGAAAAAACACGGGGTTTTGGGATCTCACCGCCCAAGGTAATTCTCCCGGAAATCGTCCCGCCATTTTCTACATCGACCTCATCGTAGCCGAATGCCAAGGGATGTCCAATCACCCCAACAAGGCTCATCATCATGATCATTAGGCTTAATTGATACCTGCTTTTCACGCCCTCTTTCCTCCTCTTGAAAAAAAGTCGGGGCAGAGGATGATCCCATCCCCCTGCCCCGACTGGATTACAGAGTCACCTCCATTTATTTTTCAATCATGGAAACGGGTCCAGGTGTTTCATTCAATCCTGAAAACGCTCCAGGTGCTCCTTTTTGCGGAAGATCCGCCCTTCGGCCACCCATACCACCGCCTGAGTTGAGCGGCAGGATTGTTTGGTTTCCCGCAGGAAGGACCTTTAAATAGCCCCACTGTCCAGCCGCTGTGTAAGGTAAGCGGTGGTTTTGCCAGAGATAAACACCCGGTAACTGGGTGGGTCCCCCTGCTGCGCGAAGAAAGACATCCAGATTTTCGGATGAACCAAATTCCTCGGTGTGGAACAGATCCGCACCGGGCATGTTGATCTTAAGCGGCCATTGATGTCCTTCAAGGGCAAACATCTGATTCTGCTCGTTGAAGGCGCCAAAGACATGGATCCGAACCGGATCACCCGCATGTGCGAGAATCGTCGGCGTAACAGGATCGGTCGATCCCGCAACACAAGGCTGGAACATGGTGCCGAGTTCACAACCATTCTCTTCACGATACATCCAGGGTTCGATCCGGTAGTTTACACCCGTCAAACCCGCAATCTGCTGAATGTAGGGCATAAACGCGGTTCCGATGATGTTGTCTTCATCCTGAAAATACAGCGAGACGTCACGATAGTCTGAACGTCCTGCCATTTTCGGATTGGTCCGATCCAGGATGACATCCACGGCCCAGGCATTTTTAAGGGAAACATCTTCACCGGTCATCGGATCGCGATATTTTGCGCCCCGAGGGCCAACGATGATTCCTCCGAATAAACCGTCCCGGACGGAGTTAATGAAGTTACCCCAATCCCACACAATCGCTGAAAACTCGCCATATTCTGGCGGTGCATAGAAGGTGTAGGTTCGCGTTTTTCCGGGTGCAACCGTCTGATCCCCAGGATTATTCCCGACGTTTACGCCTTGGGAGTCCTTCGGGTCAAAGGCCAGCATGTCCGCGCTAAAAGACGCTTTATGCTCCTTCATGTTGTTTCGGAGTTTGACCTTGATACAGTCCCCGGAGTTGACATGCAGCGTCAGCGGATGCGGCATTGCACCTTCCGCGACTTTTGCCATATCACCTTCCAGCATGAAGAGCTTGCCTTTTGGATTGGAGACCTGAAGTTTACGATCAAAATCCACCTCGATAAAATCCGGTGCATTCGGGTTGTACTTCAGAGCCATATCCGTTGCAACCACGTCGAAGCGTTTCACAGGGGCGTCCCCTGGACACACATTTTTCGCCGACTTGGGAATCTCGCCGAAACCAGGAAGTTTCTTGAGGTTTTTCGTCTCTTCATCCAGAACCCTGAAAATACCCCAGCTGCCTTCAGCAAGATGAGAAGGACGACCATCAAAATGGAGATAGTCTCCTGCCATTTTCTGCGGTCCACCGGCTCGGGTTACGAAATCATATCGTTCCGCGATTCCGATGTGATGCGCATTACGAAGATCCGACTGATCCGCATAACGCTCCGTCCGAAAAGCATGCCCTGCCAGATGCCAGGTATGCGTTTCATTCATCATCGTATGCAGCATTCTAAAGACAACCGTATCTCCGAGATAAGCCCGAAGCAAAGGTGTCCCAGGATCTTTTTTATGCGCAAGGCTCGAAAAGACCAGCGATGGATCCGGATTGTTGATCAGACGCTTGGCAATGGATTCCGCTCTAAAAAAGAATCCGCCCCCTGTCGTATGGGTACCACCATTCAGCATCGGCACGGCAGTAAAATCCAGGTCATAGGGCATCTGGAAAAACAACACCTGACCCGCATCAATCGCAGCCCGTTTGGTCTGTCCTGGCGGATTGCCTTCCGTCACCACCTGTGCCGTATAAGGCATCGTGTCATGAAGGAACTGCGCCATTTCACGGAAGCTGCCGCTATACCCATAACCCACCGGCTCATTCGAGTGAATGTCTGCGATCGGGCCACTCCGGATTTGCTGACCCGTGACGGGATCATGATAGGTCGATCCAATCGGCTCAATAATCAGCGCACCGACCGCGCCGTGAGGCCAGGTCGTGCCGCCCAGAGCATGGTCATGCCAGAACACGGTACCGACATCGGCATCTGCCCAGAGACGATAGCGCACCCATTCCACAGACACGATTTCGTCTTTTTTGTGGGCATGGCTCAAGGGCTCGCTGAAGGTCAGGGTATCCACCCCTGTCGCGGCATCGTGTTCGATCTTCCGAATCCAGCGAACCTCAGAAGTCTCGACCTGATGCATACCGATCATGATGTCGGTATCTTCATGATAAGGCGTCGCCTTATCACCCATCTTGATCTTGATGCTCATCGAACCCTGACGAACGGGTTCTGTGACCAAGGCATTCATCGGTGCCGGGAGCCCTCGTGTTTCTTTTTTACCCAGCATGGTAAAGGGCCGAACCGACTGATCATAGGAATAACCCGTGATCACGCCGTCTGAGGCCTGATTGTCAAACTGGATAAAGTGAGGATGAATGTTGATCTTCGACATCTGGAAGTTGGTCGGATTGTTATCAATCCACTCACTCTTCAAGATGACGTCGATGCAGTCATACACATTTGCCCGATACACCAGCGGTTTGGCAAGATCCGGGTTTGCCCGGACTTTGGCGACGTCTTCCTGCAGGACGTAGATGAGTCCGTCAGGATCCACCACTTTGCTCTGCTCCCCGATGCCTTCGTTCATGGTAATCGGGGTTTGAATAAAGTGGATGGTGTATTGTTTTCGACCGGCACCTTCAGGACACAGGCTCCAGCGTCCCTGCTCACCCGGACGGGCGGGCTGAGTCGTTTCTTCACCGGGTGCACCCACACTACCCGGATCGGTCGGGAGAGATCCGTTGTCTTTGTCCATATGGATAGGCTCAAGCCAGGGGGCTGGCCCATGATGACGGGCAAAGGGCACACGTTTCCCAAAATGGGGTTTGAAGTGCGGCCAGGCCAGTTTCCCTGTTTTCCGTTCAAACAGGATGGGTGGCCGTTTCCCAGGCATCGGACTTTTGTATTTCGGATTCGGGAACTGACCCGTGTCTTCTCTCTCTCCCATCGCCTTAAGGCCGTCCCAACTCCAATCCCAAACAGTCGCGTCATAGGCCAAAATCTGACCTTTTTCGTCAGAGGTATGCCCAGGCTCTCCCGCAGGGGGAAGCATCATTTTAACCCAGTCTTTGATGGAAATGTCCGGGATGGGCTTCGACCAGTCTGAGGCCTTTTTGGTGATGTTCCATTTTTTGTCAAACCAGTCCATGGTATTGCCAACCAGTTTGTCAGAGGTGACTGCGGGTTTCATCCGGCCTTTACGGTCGGGCAATTCCTGCAAGGGCGCCATGGCGTCGGTGCTGACAAAGGGATAGTCACCGGACTGGATGGTGTTGTATACCCGCCAGTAACCCCACATGCCCGCCACATAGTGATGTGCGACGTGACAATGGAAAAGAAAGTCTCCGGCCAACTGCTGACACAAACCGGAACCACATTCGGTCTGAAGGTCAAGCACTTCAGACGGCCCGATGACTTCGACGTCCACGCGGTCAGAAATGGTTCGGATCACGGGAAATTTCACGGGGTTGTCCCAGGCGGCAGTCAAAAGCTCTTCACCTTTGCCATCGGCCTTGGGCTGACGCAGCCAGCGAATGGTGCCGCCGTGTGGATGATGGGAATGAAAGACTTCTCCACCACCATGCACCAGACGGAATTTTGCCGGGTCACCCATGTAGGACCGGGGAACGGTGGTTGGCGCATCTCCAAAGGTATAGGAGCTGTAGGCCATGGATTCATCTTCAAAATGAAAATATTTTTCCTGCATCGCCAGGTTGTTGATCCCAAACGGCTCTGAACGGAAGTTCATGGCACGTGCGGAAGGACGATAGGCATCGGTGTTCGGATCACGCTGCGGAATCATTTCCCCATCCCGGTTCAGAGGACGGAAAGATTCATCTCCCACTTCGTGATAAACCAGTGTAAATTCACGAAAATCTTTGGAAACAGGGTCAATCACATCGTCATAGGCAATCATCATCTGCCAGCCACTTTCAGCTTCTTTGCCTGTGATCGGGTCAAGGTATCGCGATCCCATCGGCTCCACGATAAATGCACCAATCAAACCCAGACTGCCCGGTTCACGACCTGCGTGGCTATGAAAGGCATGTCCGCCTTCCTGTTCGTCGGGCTGAATGTACCATTCAAAAACCTGAGATGCTCCGGACTTGACGTTCGAATCCGGATTCACTGAAGTTGCGGGCTGACCTGTGGCCTGAATCACCATGCTGGAACCATGAATATGAAGTCCCGCATCTTCTTCCTCAACTTCGTTGCGGAAAGTGATCACCATGCAGTCACCCTGATTTCCACGAATAATCAAAGGAGCGATCTTGTCGGTCTGAAGCCCCAAAGATACCGCACCCGGATCAAAACCCGGTTTATCACGGGCTTCACGGTTCATCCGCTCTTCCTCTTTAATCGCAGGAATATCTTTCGTGATGGCATACATGTAGCCCGGATGAAAATCGAGCCATTGGTTCAAGGTGATCTCCACGTTGATCGCGGTAATATCCAGTTTTTTCACAGGCGCATTACTCGGACAGCGGCCTGCATTTGAAACAGTTTCGCTCGCGCCGGTCGGCCCAAGAAACCAGCTTCGATCCATTTGCTGCATTGCGCTCAAGTTGCTGAACGGGCCCGTATTTCCTGTGGCTTCGGCATGACCCTTGATATCGCTCATCAAGGAACTCATCGCCCGATCCACCTGGGATGTACGACCGGTATCTCCCTCTTTCGTCTCTTCTCGCTTGATCTGGGCTTTTAATTTCGCCTTCCAGTCCGCAGAAGCAACCATTTGAGCATCCGTCTTTTCCGAAT
>JAJDBT010000097.1 GCA_029261215.1 Nitrospirota bacterium
AAGGGAGAATCAATGAGGAAAACACGATCGAAGTTGACGAAGCCGACAGATTCATAGAAGATAAAAAAACCAGCGTCGCTCCGCTCCGACAAGGTGTCGGCTTCGAGTGAAACACCCTGTCGATTTCAGTGAAATGCGCACTCGTAGACTCGCTTGACGAGCTTACGCGTAACGAAGAGTTTTTCTGCCATCTCCTTTACCATTCCAGCGCCTTTATCAATTTCATCAGTTCGTAAGCGTTCTACAAATTTGAAATCACTTAGGTCTGAAAAACAATTCAGGAAATCCTCAATCGTATCCATATATTTTTCATACCATTTCCATTTTGCATCGACGAGACACCGCTGAATCTCATCCAACATAACCTTGCAAGCACGATTGGTTTTATGTCCATATATTTGTGAATGCATTTGGTATCGTGAAATCAACAAATCCTCAAGTGCTCCGAGACCACTGTATCGTACACCTACATGTATTTCCCTGGTATCGGAACGTGCGTAAGCACACATACTCTTAAGGACTCGATTGGGATCATAGAGGCCATAATTAACCCCACACATGTGGGAGTCCCGAAGAAGGTAATCCATACGATCTGCATCAACATCGCTCGAGATAATGTCATGGAGTAAACTCTGGACACGGTAGGCATTGATATCCAGCTGATCTGAAGGGGAAATTCCATCCTCGATAATGGAACAAACATCAGTAATCATTTTTGTCTTATCGAGATGATGATCCTGAATTGTATCTGAACAATCCTGGAGGACGCTCGTTGCGATAATACAAGATAAAATTTCATGGCGAATTGGTTGTTCTAGCTTTTTTTTAGGATACGAAGAGAGCATGTCATTGATATGAGAATACTCAGACCCGCTTACTAAAACACGGATTTCAGATCCTGTCGGAAAGAAATTATCAAATAGATGGCTCAGTGGCCCATGACCGATATCATGGAAAAGAGCTGCTACTCGAATGACAAGTCTAAAATACTTATCTTCAGATAATGTCTTAAAAGTTGCTTTTATTCCATCGTCATCAACACGGTATTGTTCCTGGAAAGTGTTCCGAGAGCTGCCATTTCTACATATTTTTTCTTGGTTTATCATGATGGCTTCCAAATACTTTTCTGCTAGCCACATGACGCCAACACTATGGTCAAATCGTGTGTGGTTCGCTGAGGGGAAAATCAAATAAAGAAGGGAATTCTGTCTTAAACCGTGGAGGCGTTGAAACAAACGGTGATCAATAATCTCTCGCTCTATAGGGCCGAAAGTAATCGCTCCATGTATAGGGCCCTGAATAGTATGCATTGAAAAATCATATTCATTTAGGATCATAATTACTCCGTATCCTCAAAAGGGAGAGCATTCTTGATCTATTGCATAAGCACAACATTTGTTCAAGTCGGTGAACTCAGAAGGCTCCCGGTAATCCGCCCAATCTTAACAGGGGGTTAATGTAGAGAGTTATTTTATCGATATTTGCAAGCTTCATCGCTGGGGTAATGCCACCGATAGCCATATTAGGATGTTCATTATTATAAGTCCATAGCCATTTTGTTGCTTCTTTTGTGAATGTTCTATTGAGCCGACGTTGCTGAGAA
The DNA here is from genome assembly GCA_029261215.1 of Nitrospirota bacterium. GTDB lineage: Bacteria > Nitrospirota > Nitrospiria > SBBL01 > JAADHI01 > JAADHI01. Next base: position 1,604 of record JAJDBT010000097.1, read on the forward strand.
AGTCATTTATTCTATCTGAGAGGATGTATGAATGTGTGTGAGCGTACACTCAAAAAGCAGAAAATTTCGGTTGAAACATTGCATGTTTTGGGGTAGTGACCGGGTAGCTGCGATAACCGCCAACTTTTAGGTTGCCTCTCTTTATCCTATTGCCCAAGCTCAATTTATCGTTGTGTCAAAAGGGTTCCCTTTTGGTGATATATGTTTTCCAAAAATGGCGTTGTTACAAAAACCCTGCTTTTTTGCTTTTATTTCTTGCACAAATACCTTCTCTTTCGTTTCAGTTATGAAAGAGAGTTATGTAAGGAAAAGAAGTGAGAATGACGGCACATTGGAAAGCTTCCATAACCGGTCGTTTGTGAAATGAGAAAACAAGACGGAATTTTAAATCTCGCATTCAAGAGCCCTTGAGCGTCAAGGTTCCACCGCATCGTTTTCTTCATAAATTCGAATATCCAAACTTCTTCAGATTTCCGCTTCATTCGGCGTCAAATTCCCAACTGAAACCTTCTTAACCCGGTATTCCTCTTTTGTGAGCCGAATATTCGTATCCATTCGGCTCATTTATTGGCTTATACATGAGCCGATTATCTGTTACAATCGGCTCATGTATTATAACTGGCAACAAAAAGACTGGCCTGAATTTAAGTACGATCTCACCAATGTTGAGGATGTATTGTTTGCATTTGCAGAGAAAGCAGGGCAGGTCAGCGGTCTTGTGAGAGGCTTACCCAAAGACACCCAAACAGAAACAATCATAAACATGATGGTATCTGAAGCCATTAAAACTTCCGAGATTGAAGGTGAGTATCTCAGTCGCAAAGATGTGATGTCCTCAATCAGGAATAATCTTGGTTTTAATAAGAATATTGAACGGGTTCAAGACAAGAAGGCCGAAGGGGCCGCCGAGCTGATGATTGATGTTCGAGATAGCTACGCCGAAGAACTGAGTAAAGAAAAGTTATTCTCCTGGCACCGGATGATCATGAAAGGGGGCAGAGGACTTAAAGTGGGGGACTGGAGATCTCACGAAGAACCGATGCAAGTGGTCTCTGGCCCCATTGGTAAAGAAAAAATTCATTACGAAGCACCTCCTTCAAGCCGAGTCCCAGAAGAAATGAATCACTTTATTGCGTGGTTTAATGACACCGGCCCAAACGGGAAAAATAAGATCAAGAAGCCCGCTGTCCGTGCTGCGATTGCCCACCTCTATTTTGAAAGCATACATCCTTTTGAAGATGGAAATGGGAGAATAGGAAGGGCGATCGCTGAAAAAGCTTTGTCACAAGGGGTCGGTCGGCCCATCCTGCTCAGCCTGTCTAGAACGATCGCGGCCAACAGGACCGTTTACTATGACGCGCTCCAAGCTGGGCAAAGATCAAACGAGATTACCCCCTGGATGAGCTATTTTGTGAATATGGTGCTCGATTCGCAAGTCCAAACGGAAGAACATATTGACTTTATTTTAAAGAAAACGAAATTCTTTGATCGTTTTGGAGCTCAATTGAGTGAGCGTCAACACCGTGTCGTACGCCGAATGCTGGAAGAAGGGACAGAAGGCTTTGAAGGCGGAATGAGCACCAAGAAATATATCTCTATTACCCACACTTCAAAAGCCACAGCAACAAGGGATTTGCAGGATCTGGTGGAAAAAGGGATTTTTATTCCTTCTGGAGGTGGACGAAGTACACGTTATGAAATTAATCTTGGATAAGAGCTATGAAATCCGCTGTCCTGAATTTCATTCTGACTGATACCCCCCCCCATGTTCTTACAGAAAAAGAGTTAATTCTATTCTCCCTTTAAACATGAGGTGGTAGAGTTTTAGTGGACACATTCTTAAGATTGAATTATCAATCATAGAGGAGGTGTTCGATGGGAAATAAGCAAAGAAGGAATCACACAAAAGAATTCAAAGAAGAAGCAGTAAAGCTGGTATTGGAACAAGGCTATGCGATATCAGAAGCAGCACGGAATTTGGGCATCAATCCTA
>JAJDBT010000098.1 GCA_029261215.1 Nitrospirota bacterium
AGTACCCAGTTTGCCATAAACGCCAGATCTCCTCTCGGGCAAGCGGCGTTAACCTGATCCTCTTGTGCATTACCATGTCTACAGAACCTCCTCAGAGATACAATACTCGAAATCCTGTAAACAACGCGCTTAATTCTTACAGATTAAACCACATCATCGACCACGAACTGGATCTGTCCATCTTTCTCGATCGTTACAAGAACGATGAGACAGGGGCCTCCGCCTTCGATCCGGCCATCCGCTTAAAAATCATCTTCTTTGCCTACTCCCACGGTATAGAAGTGGGCCCCTTTTCGAATGGATGCGGGAACGTAGAATCGATTTACTTCAATTGTTTTGTCCGACTTCATCTTCACATAAAAGCCAAAATCAAGAGCGCCATGCCAACTCGGTACCAGCCGAAGGGTTTCAGGGTGTATTTTCCAAGTAGGCGGATGAAGAACTTGATGGCAAACCAGGCGGAGATAAAAGACACCACAAAGCCGATCAGAAAGATGGGAATATCCGAGGCCGATAAAAAGGCGCGGCTCTTGTAAAGATCGTAGATGCTTGCGGCGCACATGACGGGCACGGCAGCTAGAAAGGAATATTCGGCGGCGGTTTTGCGTTCGATGCCAACCAACATGCCACCCACGATGGTTGCCCCGGAGCGCGATACGCCCGGCCACATCGCAAGGCATTGAAACAATCCCACGAACAAAGCATCGCGCGGTTTGAGTTCATCAATTTTGTTGATTTTTGAAACGGGAAGTCTGTTTTCTGCCACGATCATAATCAGCCCGCCCACGCCTAATCCGAGCGCAACGGTAAACGGATTGAAGAGATAGGTTTTGATATAAGAATGCACGAGGAAACCAACAACAAGTGCCGGTGCAGTGGTCACGGCCAGCAAGAGCAAACCATTCATGCCCGAAAGCCCTGTTTTCTTTTTAAAATCGAGCAGGCCGATGAATCGTTCTTTGTAGAGAAAGACGACGGCGAGAATCGCACCCAGTTGAATAAAGACCTCAAATGTGGAGGCGGCATTGCCTTTAAAGGCCAGCAGATCACCCGTGATAATGAGGTGGCCGGTCGATGAAACGGGAATAAACTCGGTCAGGCCTTCCACCAAACCCAAAAGAACGGCCTTCATCCATTCGCTCATACGACTCCCCTCTTACAACCAACAACCGGGATAAACTGCGGATGGCTTGTCATCGCAGGTTCGCAAGCCAAAGCCACCCATCGACATTGAGAGATATTCGAGAGGCTTGATTTATTCATGTTTTTAAAGATAACAGAAATTTTTCGGAAGAAAGTCAAAATAGGGAGGCCAATAAAAGAGACATCGTGTGATTCACGCCGTTTCAATCAACTGGAAACCGTGATCGTGTTCCAGTGATTGAAAGCAAGTGTGGGTTTAAAAATCCCGGCCCTGCAAAAACAAAGACAATTATCGACTCTAAAGTCCTTCGTTGGCGCTTCGTTTATTTCTTGAGACGTTTCTGGATCGTTTCCCCAATCAGAGCCGGGTTTTTCACGACCGTGACGCCTGCGGATTCGAGTGCGGCCATCTTATCCGCCGCCGTGCCTTTTCCGCCCGAAATAATGGCGCCCGCGTGACCCATTCTTCTACCTGGCGGGGCGGTCATGCCTGCGATAAAGGCCACGACCGGCTTGCTGACATTCTTGCTGATGTATTCCGCCGCCGCTTCTTCTGCATCGCCGCCGATTTCTCCGATCATCACGATGGCTTCGGTCTCGCCGTCTTTTTCAAACATTTCCAATACATCGATAAAGTTCGTGCCATTCACAGGATCGCCGCCGATACCGATACAGGTCGATTGCCCCAGGCCCAGCTGGGTCAACTGCAAGACGGCTTCGTAAGTGAGTGTGCCGCTTCGAGAAACAACGCCGACATGACCTTTTTTGTGAATGAAGCCCGGCATAATGCCAATTTTGCATTCACCCGGCGTGATGATACCAGGGCAATTGGGGCCAATGAGGCGCACAGGCTTTCCGGCCAGAAAACGCTTGACCCGCATCATGTCCATCAAGGGAATGCCTTCGGTAATACAGATAATCAGGGGCACTTCGGCGTCGGCCGATTCCATGATGGCGTCGGCGGCAAAAGGCGGCGGCACAAAAATCAACGCGACATCCGCCCGGGTTTCCTGAACGGCGTCTTTGACTGTATTAAAAACAGGAATCCCTTCAAAATCAGTCCCGCCCTTTCCAGGGGTGACCCCGGCAACAACCTGGGTACCGTAGGCTTTGCAGGCCTCGGCATGATAAGATCCTTCTTTGCCCGTGATGCCCTGAACCAGAACACGCGTGTTTTTATCGACCAATATAGACATTGAAACTCCTTACTTTTGCTGTACCAATTGAACTCACCTGTCTTTTCCTCCATCGCGGCGTTGCCGCGGGGCTCAAATTCTCACGTAGAGATTATACGTTCCGATTTTGCGCGCCTCGCGCCTTACCCTGAAGAAAAATCCACGCAAGTTGAACCGGTACTTTTTCTAAGACCTCGGTTAGCTCACGGCCGCCACAACTTTTTGCGCGCCATCCCAAAGCGTATCGGCCACAATCAGTTCGATATCGGAAGCCGCCAGCAAAGCCTTGGCCTCAATCGCGTTGGTTCCCTCCAAACGCACCACCAGAGGCACATTCAACGAGACTTCTTTTGCGGCCTCAATAATTCCGCCGGCAATCCGCTCACAGCGCACAATGCCGCCAAAAATATTGACAAACACGCCTTTGACATTCGGGTCATCCAGTAAAATCTGAAAAGCCTGCCGAACGGTTTCTTTTGAAGCGCCGCCCCCCACATCCAGAAAATTGGCGGGTTCTGAACCGGCCAGCTTAATGACATCCATCGTGGACATCGCAAGACCCGCGCCATTCACCATACAGCCAATTTTGCCATCCAGTTTGACGTAGTTCAGGCCATGCTGTGCCGCACGTGTCTCAAGCGGATCTTCTTCATCCAAATCACGTAATTCGTTAATGTCCGGATGTTTAAACAACGCGCTGTCGTCAAAACCCACTTTTGCATCCAGCGCGATTAAACGATTGTCCCCGGTAATGATCAAGGGATTAATCTCGATTTGCATCGCATTTTTTTCAGTAAACAAGCGATAAAGGTTTCCCAGTAATTTCACAAACTGACCGATCACCTCTTTCGGAAGACCCATCTGAAATGCGACCGAACGGCCTTGGTAGGCTTGAAAACCAAAAACAGGGTCCACCAGGCAGCGGATGATTTTTTCAGGGGTAGCTTCGGCGACTTCTTCAATCTCCATTCCGCCTTCGGTGCTGGCGATAATGACAACAGAACCACTTGCGCGATCCGCTACGAGACTCAAATAAAGTTCATTCTGGATATCCGCGCCTTCTTCGATTAAGAGCTTTTTCGTTTCTTTTCCTTCCGGGCCGGTTTGCGGCGTCACTAAAACCTTTCCGAGGATTTCGTTTGCCAGCGGCCGGACTTCATTCCGCGTTTTCGCCAGCTTGACACCACCGGCTTTTCCCCGGCCTCCGGCATGAATCTGAGCTTTCACCACACATATGGCGCTGTCCAAAGTCTTAGCCACAGCCACGGCCTCTTCCGCAGAAAAAGCCACACCGCCCTTGGGCACGGGAATCTGATATTTCGCGAAGAGCGCTTTCGCTTGATATTCGTGAATATTCATTCTTTTTTATCCTTTTATTTCACGGTGATCGTGATTTTTTTCGAAAGAACAGGCGGGTCGTGCGGCACGTGCGCCATATCCCCCAAAATCAATTGCAAGGTGTGTTTGCCTGGAGCAAGCGTCATGGCTGCCTCTGTCTGTCCGCCGCCAAAGTGTTGAACCACTTCTTTACTCATGGGCTGATCCATCGCGGGCAGCATCTTGCCGTCGATCATTAAATGATGATGCCCTGTGTTTGGCTTATCCGTACCTGCTGGGGCAACACCCATGCCCTTCAAACCAAATTTCACCGTGAAGGTTTTTTCGACAGTATCGCCGTCTTTTGGGGAAATAATGTAGACTTCCGCGCCTTCAGGCGAAGGCGTTTTGGCCATGACATCGAAAACAACACCATGAGACAAAAATAAAATCCCGGCAATGATTCCTATCTTAAAAATGTTCATCTCTACCTCCCTGGTCATTGTGACGTATGTTGATCTTTTGGCAATTGGACTCAGTTCTTATTCACATAATCCGGAAAAAGCATCGGAGAGACGGTCTTCGAGACAACCCCGGCCGATTTTTGTTCTGCCTGAAATTTACTGAGATGGTCCAGGGTCAATGCACCCGCTTCAATATCAGATGATCGGCGCGAAGCGGCTTCCCCCGCCCTTTTTCCATAGACAATGATGTCGAGCAAAGAGTTGCCCATGAGTCGATTTCGTCCATGAATGCCGCCCGAAGCTTCCCCGGCCACAAACAGATTTTTTAAGGTCGATTCACCATCCACATCAATTTTGACCCCGCCATTTTGATAATGCAGCGTCGGGTAGATTAAAACCGGCTCTTTTTCAATATCGATATCGTAACGCGAAAACTGTCTGACCATGTTGGGAAAACGGTTTTTAAGTGTGCCTTCACCATTAATGAGATCTACCAGAGGCATATCCAGCCAGACCCCTTTTCGTCCCGAAGGGGTCTCGATACCCCGCCCTTCCAAACATTCTCGAATCACCGCAGAGGCGACGGCATCCCGTGTTTCCAGCTCATAAACAAACCGTTCTCCGTTCACATTCAGCAAATGCGCCCCGGCAGAGCGAATGGCCTCAGTCACCAACAATCCAGCCATCGCCTCCGGAAAAACAGAACCGGTGGGGTGATACTGAAAGGTATCCTGAAGCGTCAAGACGGCCCCGGCACGATAAGACATCGACAGTGCGTCCCCGGTCGCGCCGTAATGATTACTTGTTGGAAAACCTTGAATATGCAGACGTCCGATACCACCGGTCGCTAAAATCACGGTTTTGGCCTTTACAATAATCAGTTGATTCGTATCGAGGTTTTTTAAAATTGCCCCGGTACAAGTGCCCTGACCATCGGTCAAAAGTTCGAGCACCGGTGAAAATTCCAGCACATTGACTTCTTCATTCAATACACAATCTTTTAAAACCCGCATTAGTTCGAGGCCCGTATAATCCTTACACCGGAGTAAACGTGGCATACTGCTGCCTCCCCCGCCTCTCAAACTGAGATTGCCGTCTTCTTCACGATCAAACAGCACCCCAATTTCGATCAGCCACTTGGCAATGGATGGGCCTTCTTCGACCAGGGTTTTGAGCAGTGGGCGGTCATTGGCCATTTGGCCGCCTTTGAGCGAATCGACAAAATGGCGCACAGGGGAATCTTCAGGAGCCACAGCGACCTGCATGCCACCCTCGGCCATAACGGTGTTTGAATCACCCAGGCGGAGCTTGGTGGTCATGAGGACATTGACACCCGCTGCTTTAGCCGTCAAGGCCGCCGTCGCCCCGGCGCCGCCACCGCCGACAATCAGCACATCCACTTCATGTGTCGGTTTTAATGAAACAGATTCGTCGGCAAAGGGACTTATGCCTTCGAGCAGACGAACCACCTCATGAACCGTTCGTTCCCCTTTATTGGGGCCAACGCGGATCGTAGCATAGGCTTCGTTTTTATAGTCGGGATGATACCGATGAACCAAGGCTTCTTTTACATCTGGAGCCAGACCTGGCATATCCTGCCCCTTCCGTCCAGCGCGGGAATCATTGACTCGTTTTTTTGAAGCTTCTAACTCACTCATTAAATACTTCCTTTATCCATTTCCGGTCATCTGCAATGCACTGTCCCATTCTGCCTGATACCGGCCAGCACTGATTTCATCAATACGATTCAATAATTGAGTCGGCGCTTTTGGGTAAAACGCGCCGTGCAAACGCCGTGCATATAAACCCACACGATGAGGCCGAACTTTCGACTCACATACCGCCGCACAAAGGCCGCACATCACACAAGATTCAAAACGTTCCGCAACAGCCGGAAGCTCACCCATCATCGTTTCACGCACTGCCGCCATCACATCAATGCCCTGAGGACAAGCGGTAGAACAGGCGCCACAGGCCACGCATCGTCTTGTTTCCGGATAATACTGAAAAAGGGTGTCACGGCTGGGGGTTTCGTTTGGAAGCAGCGCACGTGCTTTTACTGATACATCTGTCGATAAAAATGCGATATCCAGGCCCTCTGAAACCATCGTTTGACAAGCAAGCGCGGTCTTTGGCTGGGGCTGCCCCGGCCGTCGGGTCAAAATTGCGCAGGCACCGCAGGCGCCCCCAAGACAACCGACGCCATGAAGCATCGAACGACCCAAATGCCACATCCCCTGAATAACAGTAATACCCTCGGGCACGGCATGCTGTTCGTTATCGACGGTAATCGTGACGAGGTTTGAAATCTTAGTGTTCCCTTCGATGATCAATAAGGTTAAACGGTCTGTTCAGATTTAATGGCGTCGTCGGACAGGCTTAAAAGACGTGTCCACTCCGCATCGTATTTCCCTTGGTCAATTTCTTCAACCCGTTTGGCAAGATCTGGTAATTTTTTGTCGTAAAAGATGCCCTGAGCCCGACGCATGTAAAGACCCACCTGGTTTGGCGCAATATCCGCAATACAGACCGGCACGCAAAGACTGCACATCACACAGGATAGAAAGAGGTCTGCACCTTCCTTAAAATCACCAAAAGCCGCCTTCCAGACCCCGGTTCTCACATCAATCCCTTTTGGACATGCCTGCGTACAGGCATCACAGTTTCGGCAGAGCGCCGTTTCCGGGTAGAATCGAAAGAGCTCCTTTTTAGGGTCTTCCATCTCATCAAAGTGATAAACAACTTTTTGATTCGGGTAGTAGGGTGCGATCAAGGAAAAGGACATGCCATCCTCGACCTGGGTTTGACAGGCCAGGGTGGTCTTGATTTTAGATGTGTTTTTCGTGCGGTACTTGGTCGGGCAGGCACCACAGATTCCACCGAGACATCCGACACCACGGGTCAACTCGTGACCCGTGTGCCACATGGATTGAAGCATCGTCAAGCCTTCAGGGACCTCGAACTTCTTCCCCATAATCTCAACACTGATCATCTGAGATGTCTTCTTTTCATCGCTTGGCGCTGCTGTCTTCATGACCCGATAAATCCGTTTTTCAAGGGGTTCTTTTTCAAAAGTCTTAGGCTGCAGGGCTTTTTCATCCTATGCATTCAAGGCATTCAGAGCCGAACCGGCCTTAAACCAGGCCACCTGGCTTTCGGTAAAGCTGTGGTTGGTTTGAATACGGACTTCGTCCTTGCCCTTATGGATGATCACTTCCACCGGCTTGCCGGGGGCCAAATCAGCCAAACCCACCACACTGATATGGTCTGTTTCTCCAATTTTTCCCCAGTCTGATGGATCGGAAAAGGTCAAAGGCAAGACACCCTGTTTTTTAAGGTTTGTTTCGTGGATTCGCGCAAAGCTTTTTGTAATCACTACCTGCACACCCAGGAAACGAGGCGACATGGCCGCATGTTCACGCGAACTACCTTCGCCGTAATTTTCATCTCCAATCACAACGGAGCCCAGCCCTTTCAGTTTATAACGTCGCGCCACCTGGGAAGGAGTGAGGTCTTTTTCCCCTGATAAAACATCATTGGCCTTACCCGGTGTGTCTGTAAAAACGTTGTTCGCACCGAGGAACATATTGTCGCTGATACGATCTAAATGCCCGCGATAACGCAGCCACGGCCCGGCGGGAGAAATATGATCGGTGGTACATTTTCCTTCGACTTTGAGCAGAACAATCAACTGCTCAAAATCATTGCCATCCCAAACGGGGAAAGGCGCAAGCAACTGAAGCCGCTCGCTGTCCTCCGGAACGATCACCGAAACACCCTCGCCATTTTCAGCTGGCGGGATAAACCCTTCATCCCCACTTGCAAAACCGTTTGCGGGAAGTTCTTCTCCGACGGGCGGCTCGAATTGGATTTTTGTACCGTCCGCCGCCATCAGGCTGTCCGACAAAGGATTAAAATCCAAAGTGCCGGAAAAGGCCATCACCGTCACCATTTCCGGACTGCTCAAGAAAGAAAGGGTTTCAGGGTTGGCATCATTTCGACCTTTAAAATTCCGGTTAAACGAGCTGATAATGGAATTGGGTTCGCCCTTCTTTTTATCTTCGCGCTGCCATTGCCCGATACAGGGACCGCAAGCATTCGCCAAGACTTTTCCGCCCATCTCCTCAAAGGTTTTCAAAAAACCGTCTCGAACCATGGTGTGGTAAATCCGCTCTGAGCCGGGAGATACTAAAAATTCCCCTTTGGCCTTCAGACCTGCCTTAAGCCCCTGGCGGGCAATATGCGCCGCACGGGTGATATCCTCATATGAAGAGTTTGTGCAGCTTCCCACCAAGGCCGCTGAAACCGTCAAAGGATACCCTTCTTTTTTGGCCTCTGCTCCCAATTTTGAGATTGGACGTGCCAAGTCGGGTGAATGCGGACCCACGACATAAGGCTCTAACTCGGAGAGATTGATTTCCACCACTTCATCATAATAACTTGCCGGATCAGCCAAAACTTCCGGGTCGGCCGTCAGGATGGCTTTGTTCGCATCCGCCAAGGCGGCGATATCGGCGCGATCAGTGATTTTAAGATAAGCCGCCATTTTTTGATCATAAGGAAAAACAGAGGTCGTCGCGCCGAGTTCGGCGCCCATGTTGGTAATCGTGCCTTTTCCCGTCGCGCTGATCGTTTCCGCACCGGGGCCAAAATACTCAATGATTTTGTTGGTGCCGCCCTTCGTGGTTAAAAGACCACAGAGATACAGGATGACATCCTTTGCGGAAGTCCAACCCCTGAGGGAACCTGTGAGTCGAACGCCCAATAACTTGGGCTGCAACACTTCCCAAGGGAGACCGGCCATCACTTCACCCGCATCCGCACCACCGACCCCAATGGCCAGCATGCCCAGACCTCCGCCATTTGGCGTGTGGGAATCGGTTCCTATAATCAGTCCACCCGGATAGGCGTAATTTTCGAGCACAACCTGATGAATAATACCCGCGCCCGGCTTCCAAAATCCGATACCGTATTTTTTCGAAGCAGAGGCAAGAAAGTCGTAAACCTCCTTGTTTTCTGAAATGGCGCGATCAATGTCTTCCTTTGCGCCGCTGTGCGCACGAATTAAATGGTCGCAGTGAATCGTGCTCGGGACGGCCGCCGTCTTTTTATTGGCCTGAATAAACTGCAACATCGCCATTTGCGCCGTCGCATCCTGCATGGCCACCCGGTCCGGATTCAGCGCAAGCTGCGCTTTTCCGCGTTCTAAAGGTTGATTTTCCGCATCGTCCAGATGTGAAAAAAGGATTTTTTCGGTCAAGGTTAAGGGATGCCCCACACGCTTACGCATTGCATCAATCCGAACCTGCATTTCCTCGTACTGTTTCTTAATGATTTGAGCTGACATCTTCTTTTCCTCCAAACATACGCCTCTCCGATTCCATCAAAAAACCTGCATGGGAGAGGGGGTTTGATTCTAGCGGAGGCCGCGAGGGGAGATCAAGTCCCCCTCAGCTCCGCGCAAAGTTTCCTATCCCTTTCATCTATGAATCAAGCGGGGGAACTTCTCTTCTTTTTCCAGTCGTATAATTCGCCAAATGTTTAAAAAGACGAACAAGTCGACTCCCTTGACGATTCTGATCAATCCAGTGTCCGATCAAACCGATGGTTCGTGAAAGGATAAAAAATCCATTGAGCGACTCGACAGGAAAAGAAAGATCCACCAAAATTGCGGCCATGGTCCCGTCTACATTCAGGATAAGGGTGTCCTTTTTTGCAGTGGTTCGTTCTTCAACCGCCAATGCAAAATCGAGGTGCGGCGTTGGAATACCTGTCGATTTCACATAACTGACGAGTTCTTTCACGCGTTTGTCCGGGTTTCGGACAGATTTCACACGGTGCCCAATTCCGGGAACCGGGCCAACATTTTCCTTCATGTACGCCAAAAATTCATCAACCGTCATTTTGTTTTTCACAGCATAGCTAAACCATTCTCCAGCACCGGTCACTGCGCCGCCAAAACGTGGGCCAATCATAATCATGCCTGCTGCAACCGCTTGAGCCATTTGGATTCCGGCGCAGGCGGCGATAATCGTCACAAGCGCGCCCGAAACGCAGGGGCCATGATCCGCAGACAGAATCACAATACGCTTAATAATCTCCGCTTCAACCGGTGTAATCAGTCGTTTGTCCCACAACAAACCAATCACGTGGGGGATTTGATACCCCTTGTTAATAAGTTCGGAGGCCGGATAACCGCTATAAAGCGGCTCTTCGCCTCTGTCATCACAAATAGTGGTTTTTAAAAGCGGTTCGGCAAAAACATCCCCGTCTTTGATCGCCTCTTCAATCGGCTTCGGAAGATGTCGCGGCGCATGCGCTTCATCATCAATCGGTGTGACTTCACCTTTGGCGAGAATTTCTTCGTACGCTTTTTTAATGGCTGGCCCCAATCCACCGAAAGTCGCGGGAACCGTCGCGCCAGCGGCACGTAAAGCTTCTGCTTTACTCCGTGCGGAACCTTCTCCGTGTAAGCCCTCTTTGGCACCCGCGTGACCAAACTTCATTCCTTTTGGAAGCTGTTCCTGGCAGTAACCCGAAACAACGGCAATCAGTTTGATCCGGCGAGGGCTTTTTGCATACCAGGCCGCAGCCAGTTCCTCAAGGTCCCCCCCCATTTCGCCCACCATCACGACGGCTTTTGTCTGTGGATCTTTTTCAAACATTTCAAGGTAAGTCGCAAAATCGGAACCGGGATAGGTATCGCCCCCAATGCCGATGGCCGTGGTAATGCCGTCTGCAAACTGGCTGCAAATCCACATAATTTCATTTGAAAGCCCGCCGGACTTGGTGATGACGCCGAACGAACCCTGGCGATGCAGTTTACAGAGCACAAGATTGTCAAAAGATCCACCGATCACACCCAGGCGGGACTCCCCAGCCGAGACAATGCCAATGGAAGAAGGGCCGTTGAATGTCTTGCCGCGTTTTTCCGCCTCAATACGGAGCTTTTTTGCATCTTTTTCAGGCACGCCTTCCGTAATCATCGAGACGAGTTTAATATTCGGCTCGGCCAAAGCTTCCATCGTCCCTGCATAGGCGCGGTTTGGCCCGATATAAATCAGAGAAACATTAATTTCAGGAAATTCTTTAGTGGCGTCCGCAATGGTTTTAAACACTGGCACGGAGAGCAACTCACTGCCGAAGGGAATTTCGACGGTTTTACCTGCGTCTGGAGGAAAGACAAATGCGGCGACGTTATAAGGAATACGGCTTAAATGGCAAAATTCGGCCATTCGTTTGGCCGCACTCGTGCCTGCTGGCCCGCCCGAAATGACAACACGGGTTTCTTTGTTGACAAGAATACTCATGCTTTAACTCCTTTAATTGCATAGTCCACGATATCGGTCAGAGGGGTGTATCGGTCAAAGACATGGATATTAAAGCCTTCGTCTTCCAATGCCTTCATCGCTGCGAGCCCCTCCTTTTCAAATGGACCGCCACGTCGCACCCAGATTTCAACGCCTTCCAGTTTGCCTTCCGCCTTTGCTTTCCTAAAACCGTTAATGATACCCGAAAAGGTTTTTTTGACGTTGGTAAAATTGGCGATGGCGCCGCCGACAATAATGCGTTTGATGCCTTTTAATGAACAGACTTTTTCCGTGAGGGCTTCCACCGCCCAATCAGGTGGATCACCGGAATATTCGGAATAATTCGCGAGCGTCCCGCCCATTGCCAGCACCGCATCAGAGTAATACACCGAAGCGCCGCCGCCCGCAGGAAGCAGGGCCGTATCGCCGCCGGGAATTTCGATAAATTTGACAGAACCTTTGACCCGGCTGTCAATTTCCATAATGGCTTTTTCGTTGTCGCTGTATGGCCGGCCAAACTCGGAAGCGAAATTAAAATTCCAGTCCGGGTGGCGAAAACGTGCATCGCCGTCCACCATGGTGACCGCATCCAGCGCCGTCAATTCGCCATTTGAAGACCTGACGACGAGAGGATTGATTTCCAGATAGGTTCCATCTTCGTGGTCATAACATTGAAAAAGTTTGATGGCAAACGCGGCCACTTTTTTCGCCAGCTCACCCGTAAATCCGGCTTTCTTCGCCAGGGTTTCGACTTGAGTTAAGTCAGGATCACTGTCCAGAGGAATTTCCAGCTTCTGAACTTTTTCCCAATTTGCCTCAACTTCGATGCCGCCCATGCTGGCCAAAAGCAGCTCAGCTCCGGAACGGGTCGATTTCACCGCGACATAATACTCTGCGTCATGTTCAACCATTTCAGAAATAATGACCTGAGAGATGCTGACTTCCGAGACCACTTTTCCGATCATTTCCCCGGCAGCGTTTCGGGCCGCAGCCAAATCCAGCCCCACTTTCACCAAACCGAGCTTCATTCGACCGCCAATCGCCTCATGCGCCTTGACCACCAGTTTGCACTCCCGCAACCAGGGGTTTGCCTGCGCAAGACTATCCAGCTGCGCCGCATCCGTGATCACCACATAATGTGGCACTGCCATGCCCCATTTTGACAGGAGTCCCATGCCGGGTCCTTCTAAGACCTTTGCCATATTACCGCCTCCACTTATTTCACTTGATTAGAATTTTCAGAAAAAAGAAACCCACTACTTTCAAATCATTAAGAAAAAACACCTACCCGCTCCTGTTGATTTAAATAAAACGATGGCCTTACAAAATTTTGGGATTCTAGAGAGGTTCTTTCTGCCTTGTCAACCTAATTTTGAGGAATTTGGGTTTTGCAACAGACTTGCCGGAAACTCATCTTTATGTTATTTACCGACGACGCAGGCTTTTAAAGCCCGACACGTCTTTTTTGATTCCTTTCACCAGAGCAAACAACGATAGATGGCTCAACAAGAGATGTCTGAAGACGAGACCACCTTAAGAGAACAGCTCGACGCACTGCGTGCCCTCTCTGGCGGAGTCGCGCATGAAATTAGAAATCCCCTTGCCGTCATCCAATCCCTCGTGCAACTGCTCGCGTCAAAAACAGAGAACGCATCACAGAAAGAACTCGCCCGCTCCATTCTCACCGAGGTTCAGCGCTTAAATCAGTTGTTAAGCGAATTCCTTCAATTTTCAAGCCCTCCCGAACTAAACAGAGCGTCCCTCTCTGTAGAAACCTTGATCAACAAGGCCCTGACTTTCGCGATTAGCCCTGATCAACTGGAGCGCCTTGAGATTAAAATAGACATCCCCCCAGACAGGCCCTCCGTGACTGTAGATCCTGACCTCTTCCATCAGGTGCTCTTAAACGTCATCGGCAATGCGGTTCAGTCAATGAAAGGGATAGGAATCTTAGAAATTCGTGTGGAAGTTTCAGACCGGCATTTCGGGATTCAAATCAAAGACACGGGTATCGGGATTTCCTCCGAAAACATGGAAAAAATCTTCCTTCCTTTTTTCACAACAAGGCGCGGCGGCACAGGACTTGGGCTTGCAATATCGCATCAAATCATCATCCGTCACGGAGGAACACTCTACTTTAAGGAGAATAAAGATCAGGGAATGACCTTGTTTATTGAAGTTCCCCAACATGCAACCCGGACAGAATGAATCGAATGAACTCTCCACAAAAAGCATCCACCACAAACAGAAGTTTGGGAAGAAAAAGTTGACAAGGATGCAAACAATGCATTAGTAGATAATGCTACTAGCACCGTGCGGAGCTGGTAATCTTTAACTGGGTAGATCCGTTTATTATTAAATCACTTAAAAAGTGACCCAACTATCATTTTAAAGGAAAAAACATGCAAACATCAAAAATTATTTATACCAAGGTAGATGAAGCCCCTGCACTAGCCACTTATTCTTTTCTCCCGATTGTGAAGGCATTTGCCAAACCTGCTGGTGTTGTTGTTGAGAAAAGAGACATATCGCTCGCCGGGAGAATTATCGCCAATTTCCCCGAAAACCTGAGTGAAGATAAAAAAATACCGGATGAATTGGCCGCCTTGGGTGAATTGGCAAACACACCCGAAGCCAACATCATCAAACTGCCCAACATCAGCGCATCCATTCCACAGTTAACTGCGGCAATCAAGGAGTTGCAGGGAAAAGGCTACAACATTCCTGACTATCCGGATGCCCCGAAAACTGATGCGGAAAAAGACATAAAAGCCAGGTATGCCAAAACACTTGGAAGCGCCGTCAACCCGGTGCTCAGAGAAGGAAACTCAGACCGAAGAGCCCCTGCTTCAGTCAAACAGTACGCCAAAAAGAACCCGCACAAAATGGGTGCATGGTCCCCAGATTCCAAAACGCACGTCGCGCATATGGATCATGGCGATTTCTCGTCCAACGAAAAATCAACAACGATTGCTGAAGCAACAAGCGCACGCATTGAGTTCGTCGATCCGCATGGAAAAACCACAGTACTGAAAGACAAACTTGCGCTTCTGGCAGGCGAAATCATTGACGCCACCGTCATGAGCCGCCGGGCCTTGCGCGAATTTTTGGAAGCGCAAATTGAAGACGCAAAACGTCAGGGCATTCTCTTTTCATTGCACATGAAAGCCACGATGATGAAGGTTTCCGACCCCATTATTTTTGGCCATGCCGTGACCGTATATTTTAAAGATGTCTTTGAAAAACATGCGGCAACATTTGAAGCACTGGATTTTGATCCGAACAACGGATTGGGTGATCTTTACGCAAAAATGAAAACCCTCCCCAAAGACAAACAAGCGGAAATCGAAGCGGATATTCAAGCCTGCTATCAAACGCGCCCCGAACTGGCAATGGTGAATTCAGATAAAGGCATCAGCAACCTGCACGTCCCGAGTGATGTCATTATTGATGCCTCAATGCCCGCAATGATTCGCGAATCGGGAAAAATGTGGGGGCCGGATGGTAAGCTCCACGATTGTAAGGCCACTATTCCTGACAGCAGCTACGCCGGGGTTTATGACGAAGTCATCAAGTTTTGTAAAAAACATGGCGCTTTTAATCCCACCACCATGGGCAGCGTGCCGAATGTGGGCCTGATGGCGCAAAAAGCCGAAGAATACGGTTCTCACGACAAGACCTTCAAAGCCCCAGGAAAAGGAAGCATCCGTGTCGTGGATATTTCCGGGAAAACCCTGCTTGAGCACAAGGTCGAAGAAGGCGATATCTGGCGCGCATGTCAGGTAAAGGATGCGCCCATTCAGGATTGGGTCAAACTCGCAGTCAATCGCGCCAGAGCCAGCAACACCCCTGCAGTTTTTTGGTTGAACCAACAACGGGCCCACGATGCTGAGCTCATCAAAAAAGTGAATCGCTACTTGCCAAATCACAACACAGAAGGTTTGGACATCCGTATCATGTCACCCGTCGAAGCCACGCGCTTTTCGCTAGAGCGCGCCAAAGACGGAAAAGACACCATTTCAGTGACCGGAAATGTACTACGGGACTACAATACCGACCTCTTCCCGATTCTCGAATTGGGCACGAGCGCAAAAATGCTCTCCATCGTTCCTCTCATGAATGGCGGCGGACTTTTTGAAACCGGAGCAGGTGGATCGGCCCCCAAACATGTCCAGCAATTTCAGGAAGAAGGCCATTTGCGATGGGATTCTCTGGGCGAATTTTTAGCCTTGGCCGCCTCATTGGAGCACTTAAGCAATACCACCAAAAATCAAAAAGCAAAAATCCTGGGCGAAACACTGGATCAAGCCACAGGACAGTTTTTGGACAGCAACAAATCACCATCCCGGAAAGTAAATGAACTGGACAATCGCGGCAGCCATTTCTATCTCGCGCTTTACTGGGCTCAGGCCTTGGCGGCACAAACGGCTGATAAAGACCTTCAAGCTCATTTTACCCCCATCGCGCAACAGCTCGCGGATAACGAGGCAAAAATCGTTGGAGAATTAAATGCCGCCCAGGGGAAACCCGTAGACACCGGTGGTTATTATCAACCCGATGAAGAAAAAGCAAACGCAGCCATGCGGCCCAGCGCAACCCTGAACTCCATCTTGAGTGCTGCTATATAGGGCACAAAAGAATGCCCTCGCTCAATATGGCGGAGGACAACATGCTTGGATGAAAGAGCCTGAGATAGACCAACTGATCTGTCTCAGGCTCTTTGTTTTTCTGGATCTACAAGATCATTTTTGTGCTTCAGAACAAAAAATTTACAAGGGCAAAAATAGGACAAAATACCCAAAGTTGTAAAAAGAATGGAGAAAAACTGGCGGGATCACACTTTGGTAGCGATCCCGAAATACACCGAAAATCAATGATGGCACCAAGATAAGAAAAGCCCACAAGGGTGGGTGGGTGAAGAGATGTAAAACAACAAAGAGTACACTGGTCAGAAAATTGGCAGCCGTGACTCCAAACGGAAGAACCACACGGCGTCCGAAGGGATAACGCAATAAAAGCGGTTGCAACAAGCCCCTGAAGAGCCACTCTTCAAGAAGGGGATCAAGACCCGCAAACAGGAGTAATTGCCACCCTCCTGCCAGAATTTTTGACCACTTGAAATCAGAAAACCCGAAAAAACCCAATACGAGCCAGAAAACAGGGCCCGCCACAAGCACCCGCCACAAACACGGATCGGAGCAAAGTGTTCCAAGGGGTCGCGTTGTGAAAGAATTTCTGCCCAAAACCCTGAGATCAGCCATATCACTGGCTTGTTCTAAGAAAAATGACTACTTCAAAATATGGAGTTCAACACGGCGATTGGCCGCTTGTCCAGCAGCAGTGTCATTGTTATCAATCGGTTTGTCGGGGCCATAGCCCTTCGCTGTGAGTCGATCTGGCGAAATCCCTTTTTGAATGAGATAGTTCCGCACAGACTCTGCGCGTTGCTTAGACAAGGCCAGATTGTAAGCCCGCTCTCCCCGTTTGTCGGTATGTCCGGCCACCTCCATTTTAAGGTCGAGGTGTCGCTTCAGGGTTGCGACCATTTCATCCAGTACACTCTCTGAATGGCGGATCAATTCGGCAGAATTCGTCGCAAAAGCAACACCTTTGAGCACAATAACGTCTTCCAAGCGGCATCCACGAGTATCCACGGCAGAGCCGACACCCGTTTGAGGACACCGATCTTTACTATTTCCAATACCGTCGTCGTCATTGTCTTGTTCGCAACCCCGACGATCCACACCCACACCGCGCGGCGTGTCCGGACAGGCATCCACAGAATTCACAACACCGTCGCCATCATTGTCGCGTTCGCAGCCCCGACGATCGACAGCCACATCTATAGGCGTGTCCGGGCAGGCATCGACAGAATTTTCAACGCCGTCGTCGTCACTGTCACGTTCGCAACCTCGTCGATCCACCCTGACCCCCATCGGCGTGTCTGGACAGGCATCCGCTGAATCCACAACGCTGTCACCATCACTATCCCGTTCACAGCCCAGACGATTCACGCCCACATCGCGCGGCGTGTCCGGACAGGTATCCACTGAATTCACGATGCCGTCATTGTCACTGTCCCATTCACAACCTCTGCGATCCACGCTGACGCCTGTCGGCGTGTCCGGACAGGCGTCCCTGGAATCCACAACCTCATCGCCATCGCCATCTCGTTCACAACCCCGACGATCCACACTCACGCCACCTGAAGTGTCTGGACAAACATCAATAGAATTCACGACGCCGTCTCCGTCACTATCTCGCTCACAGCCGTTTCCATTGACCCGAGTCCCTCTCGGCGTGTTCGGACAGGCGTCCCTGGAATCCACAACCCGATCGCCATCAGAGTCCGCAGGGCGTGGTTCGAACCTGCGTTTCTGTTCATCGCCGCCACCAAAACGCTTAAGGAGATAAAAACCAAAAAGGTTAGCGTCTTTATCATAAAAATCCAGGTCTCCACGCAGGGAAAAACCATTGTCGAATCCATATTCGAGGCCGCCTCCAAACATCAGGTGATAGTCATGATCTCGTTCAAAAGTCACGTTGGCACTGTTGATCATGCGCCCGACACCCAAACGCCCAAACGCACTCCACCCTTCAGGAAAGGGGGTCGGCTTGTAAAAATAAAACGTCCCGTTTATCCCGTAAGACCGGTATTTGACTTCTCCTCTGGGGGAATCAATATCGGCCTTCCCCAAATAAGTGTAATACGCTTCGAGGGCGAGCCGCTCGGTAAAATGATAGCCTCCAAATATTTTTCCACCCAGCTCATAGGAATCATCTGCGCGCGTTGAGCCATTGCCGCCCGGTTTTAATCTCGAAATGCCTGGCCCGATGCCACCATACCACCGCAGGTCTTTTTCAATCAGATCAGCCCGTGCCTCTACAAAAAAAATCGCAAGGCCTACAAGCATCATGGCAACAACGGTTATTTTTTTAAAGACCATGCTGGCTCCCTTCATTTTTACGCTCACTCAAATGCCTTCGCACAAGACAAAGACACAATATGGCGATTAACAAAGGAAAAGTGGGATCAAAGGGAGCACCTGTACGCAATGAACAACCGCCCACACCATCTACCCAGGTTTTGAGGGTACTTGGAGAACCTTCAGGGGAGCCCCCGCCTCCGGTGACAGGTGGTGCGCCTGCGCCGCCACTTGCGCCAATGGGGGTACCGTTTTCATCCACGAGCGGCGGAGTACCGGTTCCAAATTGCCCATCGCCATCGGGATCATTGCCGCCCGATTCAATGACATCATTGATCCCGTCACCGTCACTGTCCAGATCACGAAAATCAGGGGTGCCGTCTGCGTCGGTATCAATGGGGTCGTCAGCAACGCCGTCACCATTGTAGTCCGTCAACCCGGAATCCGGAGCGGTTTCCAGGGCGTCGGCAAGACCATTCGCTCCTACGGGCGAATTATTGTCAACACGTCCGTCCATATCCACATCCAGCTGAGAAAGTGTATTGGAATCAAGCCCGGTTTCATGCAGATCAAATATGCCGTCGTTGTCGGTATCGAGATCCCGGCTGTCCGGGACGCCATCACCGTCCGTATCGACGGTGCCATCACCTTCCACACGATCAAGGATGCCGTCGCCGTCCGTATCGGCATCAATGATATTGGAAATGCCGTCTCCATCGATATCACCGGGGAAAATTGGGCCACCGCCGGGCACGCCGTTCATATTCACTCCCGTCGAAGCCACACCGAGCTTGCCGTCATTGTCCTGATCGCTTCCGCCTGCTTCAATCACATCGTTAATCCCATCCCCGTCGCTGTCTAAATCGCGAAAATCGGGCAGGCTGTCTCCATCGGTATTCGCAGGCGCGTCGGAAATGCCATCGCCATTGTAGGCTGTCGCGCCACTATCCGGGGATGTTTCCAGCACATCCGCAAGTCCGTTGTTTCCCACGGACACGCTTATATCAATCCGTCCGTCCCTGTCTGAGTCGATCGTAACAAGACGATCTGAGGAAACGCCCGTTTCGTGAAGGTCAGGAATGCCATCGTTATCAGAATCCAGATCCCGACTGTCCGGAACGCCGTCGCCATCCGTGTCGACAAGGCCATCGCCCTCGACGGCATTCAGGATACCGTCGCCATCGGTATCCACATCGGCATCATCTGACAAGCCGTCTCCGTCAAGATGCCCACTGTCAAGGTAGTTGGGAAGCCCGTCTCCGTCGTCATCACCCGTTCCCTCAGTCACGTCAGGGACGCCGTCGCCATCACTATCCAGATCTACAAAATTAGGACGCCCGTCTCCATCCTGGTCACCCGGAAACAAGGGGCCACCATCTGGAATGCCATTCGCATCCACCACAACCGGGCTTTCTCCCAGGATTCCGTCGTTGTCCCGATCACTTCCTCCGGCTTCAAGCACGTCATTAATCAAGTCTCCGTCGCTGTCGAGATTCTTAAAACCCGGAGTGCCGTCACCATCCGCCGTATCGACCGGATTGTCGGGACTCTCGTCGGCATCGTAATCTGCCACACCAGAATCGGGCGCAGTTTCCAGCACATCGGCCAAGCCGTTTTTCCCCACGGCATTGCCCGAATCAATTCTTCCATCCTGATCCGTATCCAGCAATGCCACAGGTGCAAAGACAACACCGGCTTCATACAGGTCGAGAATGCCGTCGTTGTCGGTATCTGTCCCGCCATCACCTTCTGCGCCATCGGGGATGCCATCTCCATCATCATCGAAATCCAGTTCATCCGGCACGCCATCCCCATCCAAATCAATGGAAACACAGGCACCGCTTGTTGCATCTGGAATACAGGGATTGTCGTTCGCCGGGTCAGTCTGATCCATCACGCCGTCGCTGTCCGTGGGATTATTCACGTCGCCCACTTCTGTTTTGTCGTTCGTGCCGTCCCCGTCACTGTCGGCTTTGTCCGGATCCGTGCCTAGCCGTTTTTCCTCGGCGTTGCTTAAGCCGTCGCCGTCGTTATCTTTTGCACCGCAAGGAACACTGTCCGCGTTGGGAATACAGGGATTTGTGGGTGCAGAGTCTTTTCCATCAGGGAAGCCGTCATTGTCGGAATCGGCATCGCGAAAATCTGCCGTACCATCACCATCGGAGTCTACAGGGTTGTCTGTTTTCCCATCACCGTCGTAGTCCGGCCGGCCACTTTCAGATGCGGTTTCCAGTGTATTCGCCAAGCCGTTTTTCTCGACCGAAAAACTGCCGTCAATACGGCCATTGTTGTCCTTGTCGAGGATGGAACGTCTCTCCAGAGAAAGGCCCGTCTCATGCAGGTCTCGGATACCATCATTGTCTGCATCAAGATCAAGGTAATCGGGAATGCCATCTCTATCGGTATCGGCCGGCGAATGGCCAGTGCCGCGTTCAACGGAATCCAGAATGGCATCATTATCAGAATCGAGATCTTGAAAATCAGCGACTCCATCGGTGTCATCGTCGTCGTCCTCACCTCCGGATGCGAAAACAGTTTGTGTAGCAAAGTCGACACTAAAAGGAAGGATTGTCATTTCCAGAAAAAAAAATTAAAAAATAGAAATAAAACAATTAAAAATAATCCGGCTGTAATGCATTATATCTCCTTTAATCGACCAAACAGAACCTCGTAACACAAAAGGTCCCACTCAGAAAAGACGTATCTGTCTTGGCAGAAACCTTAGGTCAAATTTTGACAAAAGATCGTAACAATAAGGAACCACCATCAGACTAATAGGCAAGATTTTTAGAAAGTGGACCTATAGCGAATAATTTATTCAGATGTCAAGCTTCAGGATCTTCAGAAAAAACAACGGGATGAAGCAACAAACATACAAACAACTTGAAGGCAAAAGGGGCAGGCCTGAAACATCTTCGGCTGGCTATTGGCCAAAATATATTAAAACAGTGAACGTAAAACCAGATGATCCCCTAAAACCGGCGCTGCCACCTTGGCCGTTTTTTTCTGAAAAATTGCAGCAGCACCATACCGGCAATGAAACCACCGATATGTGCAAACCAGGCGACCCCGCCTTGAGCCTGCCCTGATGTAAAGGCCCACATAAACTGTCCCACGACCCAGAGGCCGATCACGACAAGTGCTGGAATGCGAACGGTGGTGATAAAAAAACCAATGGGAAGCAGCGTCAGAATTTTTGCGCGAGGGAACAACAGAAAATAGGCGCCCAATACACCGGAAACCGCGCCGCTCGCGCCAATCATGGGGACTCTGGAAACCGAGTCAATGAAAGCGTGAGAATAGGCTGCAATCACGCCGCAGACCAGATAAAAAATGAGAAACTTGGTATGACCCAATTCATCTTCAACATTATTACCAAAAATCCAGAGATAGAGCATATTACCCGACACATGGAAAAAACCTGCATGAAGAAACATCGACGTAAAAATGCTTTTGATGACAGGTGCTGGCAGACCCGTCAGGTCGAAGCTATGCACCATTTGATTCGGGATCGCCCCGTATTTGAAAAACAGCGCGTTGACATTTGGGCCAATTGAGAGGGTAAACAAGTAGAGCGCCACGTTGCTGAAAATCAAACCCAGGGTAATTAAAGGAACCGTTCGCGTGGGTAAATCAGCCTTCAATGGAATCATCAATTGACCTTTCAGTCTGAAAAGGGGGACATTATAGACATGCACCCGCAGTCAACACAACACAACAAGGGGCAGCCTCTGACACATTCACCTATTTCCAAAGAAAGGCTTGAAACAAAAGGGGAAGTTGTAGGACACTAGACGCACGTTTCAATCAAATTCAAGAAGACCCGATTCGGGACTTCTATTCTTTAACGAAAGGAGTTCGCTATGGCTACATCCTGTTCATTTGATGTTGTTTCAAAGGTCGACATTCAAGAGGCCAAAAATGCGATTGATGCCGCATCAAAAGAATTATCACAGCGTTACGACTTAAAAGGTTCCAACAGCGCCATTAAATTTGTGGACGACAAAGACATCATTATCAGTTCCGCCGACGACTTTAAATTAAAGGCTGTGCTGGATGTGCTTCAATCCAAGCTCGTAAAACGGGGCATTTCCTTAAAATCTCTGGAGTATCACAAAATCGAAAAAGCGCTGGGCGGCACGGCACGGCAAAAGATCACCCTCACACAAGGGATTGATGCTGAAAAAGCGAAAAAAATAAGCAAGGAAATCCGGGACAGCAAGATCAAAGTTCAGGCCCAGATCCAGGGCGAACAGCTGCGCGTGACCGGGAAAAGCAGGGATGACCTTCAGGAAGTGATTCAATTGCTCAAATCAAAAGATTATGAAATTGACCTGCAATTTGTAAATTATCGCTAGACAACCCGTAAACAGAGGCACTTGAATTTGATATTGCTCTCCATCGAAACCTCCTGCGACGAAACGGCTGTGGCCGTGCTCAAAGATGGACACACCATCCTCAGCGACCTGCTCTCTTCACAAATCGACCTGCATAAACGGTACGGCGGCGTGGTGCCGGAATTGGCCTGCCGTCGGCACATCGAAACCATCGGGCCGCTTTTAACCGAAGCGCTCACAAAAGCCGGGGTGCCCCTCAATCAAGTAGACGCTGTCGCCGTCACCGCCGGGCCGGGACTTATTGGCGCGCTGCTTGTAGGTGTCTCCTTTGCGAAATCGCTGGCCTATGCGCTGGGAAAACCGCTTTTGGCCGTACATCATTTGGCCGGACACATCAACGCCGCTTTTATTGAACATCCGGATATTGTCTTCCCGGCCCTTGCACTCGTGGTTTCAGGTGGTCACACCAACCTGTATGCCATGCCGGAGCGGGGACATTATCGATTGATTGGAAAAACCGTGGACGACGCTGCGGGAGAAGCCTTCGATAAAGGGGCGCGTATGATGGGGCTCGACTACCCTGGCGGACCGATCATTGACCGCCTGGCCAAAAAAGGAAATCCGGAGAAGTACCCCTTTACCCGCCCCTATCGGTCTTTGGAACATACCAACTTCAGTTTCAGCGGACTAAAAACGGCCCTGAAACAGTGTCTCGCCAAAATGCCTCAATCAGAGAAAAAATCAGAACACTTTCAAAATGACATCGCAGCGGGTTTTCAGGAAGCCATTGTCGGCAGTCTCGTCGAAAAAACCCTGCAAGCCGCAGAAAAAGAAAAGGTAGAAAGCATCATCGTTTGCGGCGGCGTAGCTTCAAACAGCCTGCTCAGAACCCGCATGCAAGCAGAGGCTGCAAAACAAAGCATGGCAGTCCACATCCCATCTCCCCGCTACTGCACAGACAACGGCGCAATGATCGCAATGGCCGGCCACATCGCATTTGAACAGGGCCGTTTTGCACCGCTCAATCTAAACCCTAATCCACACCTGAAACTAAGTGAATAGAGAAGCCCTTTGCTTTAAGGCCACCGGTAGCACGTGAATTTGGCAAGCCCCGGTCCCGATATAATCTAACAAAGACATGGCCCTCGCCCTCTTGTATTCCTTGTCGTTGTCCGAAAAACCAGGGACATCCTTCCAGGAAAAACGATGCAGAACAGCAGCCATTCTGAAGACCCTCAAAACCTTGCCTTGTTAAAAACTTTATTTGTAAGGAATAACCGTGTTGTGTTTTTCTATCCATGAATCTCGACTTCAAAATATAGGCACATCACAGTGTAGACTGTCTCCCCAAGTTGATATTTTCATAGTTGTTTTTCCCCTAACAAAGTGATACAATTGCTGGCAAAAAGCTTCGTTCATTTCACTCACTCTACCTTTTGCCGCAGCTCATAGCGATCTGATATAAGGAGATACGAACATGACGCGATACATCATCACTTACCTGGGCGGCGATCAGCCAGCAAGCCCGGAAGAAGGGAAGCGACATTTCGAGAAATATAAAGCATGGTTATCTTCACTGGGCGACGCAGCAGTGAGCCCTGCAAATCCGTTAAAGAATACAAGCACGGTCCATTCTGACGGCACGGTCACCGCTGAAAGCGCCACTTCAATGTCTGGTTATACAATCATTCAAGCCGATAGTATGGAGAGGGCACTGGAAATGGCAAAAACCTGCCCCTTTCTTAAGATTGGCGGCTCACTTGAGGTGTCCGAGTTGATACAAATGCCTTTTTAAAATAAGCACAACAAGCGAATAACGGGTACGTCATCACAAAAAATCCGGCCGCCGCAAGACCTACACTGCATTTCAACAGCCGCTGAGCCGTTATTTTTGACGCTTAAAGGAAAAATATGAGGGTTTCAGTTAAAACATTAAAAGAGTACCCATGGATTCTACGGCCATTTTTTTGGAATCAAAAAAGAAAATATGGCGCAATCCTTCAACCAGGATTACTTTGGGCAAGGGTGCCCAAATTGTTCGGCGCAGTGGCCATGCTTTATGGGGTGCTCGATAGAAAAAGTTCTCCCCTGAGTCCCGTTTTGCGTTCATTGGTGACCGTAAGGGTCTCGCAAATAAATGACTGCCGTTTCTGCGTGGACATCAATTCTGCCACCCTGGCCAAACGCGCTGACTCTATGGAAAAAGTCACGCAACTTGCCGCATGGAAAGAAAGCAGCCTCTTCGACAAAAAAGAACAAGTGGTGCTTGAATACACGGAAGCGGTCACTTATTCGGAGCAACGGGTAACGGATGAATTGGTCGATCGCTTAAAGGTTTTTTTTGACGAGGATGGTATTGTGGAATTAACCGGGCTGATCGCTTTTCAAAATTTATCCAGCAAGTTTAACAGCGCTCTGGATGTGCCGCCTCAAGGTTTTTGTAAACTTCCAAATAATCCTTCTAAGAGAAATAACGTCTAACAAACACATCCACGACATGAAACCGATTGTCCTCAATCAACAGACAATCATGCATCATGAATTCTGCTGCGGAAACCGATGAATTCTAATCAGGTTTTGGGGTCTTGGCGGGTGGTCTGAGCATGTCGCCATCGACATTGTATTTTTGAAGCTCGCCACGGGTGTGCAATTCGATCCATTCACTGGGACGCACCCGAAACATAAATTTTGGACGGAAGACCATCACAAGAGAAGGCAAAATAATCACAGCTGAAAGGGCACTGGTCAACATGGCCAGCGGCATTAAAATGCCTTCGATATGAAGATAATAACCGGAAAAGGCGACAAGAAATGTGCCGACGCCGAAAGCCGATGCGACGAGAAAAATGGCCCGGCCCGCAGTGGTGAGTGTGACCTTCACGACGCGTTCCAAATGGCGATTCACAGAAAGTTCGTCGCGAAGCCGGTATAAAATGTAAATTGCATAATCCGCTCCCAGCCCCACAGCCATCGCCGAGGCCGCAGCCGTGGAAACACCCAAAGGAATGCCGGTGAGACCGAGAAAACCAAAATTCCAGGCGACGGCAATCAAGAGAGGAATCAGCACAAACAGACCTGCCGTAAAGGATTTAAACACCAGGGCGGCCATGAGAAAACAAATGATAATCATTTGCGCGATGTTCTGTAGTTTTCCCCGGATAATCACCTGATTCAGCGCAAGCGTCACAGGGACTGATCCCGCAATGCCAATGGAAACATCCGCTGGAAAATGCTCAGCGGCATAAGCCTGAACCACTGAGATCAATTCTTCACCCAGCTCGGTCGCATCGGACTTAAGAAAAGTCATCAGCACCGCATGCTGGAATGAAATATCCGCGACCCGCTTGAAATCGTCCGGGTTTCCCGAAACGGAATACAAAAACAAAAACTGCGCGGCTTCTTCACGTGTGGCCGGAACTTGCGCTTCTGCTCGATTTCCGCCATAAAAAGACCGCCGCATGCCTTTGACATAATCAACATAGGATTCTGTACGCCCCACCATAGGGTGTTCTTTCAGTTTGGACTGCAGCCCATCAATCGCGCGCATGACTTCGGGGTTTTTGAGTCCACCCGGTTTTTGGGTGGTGATGAGCAGATTTAGAGTCGATGTCCCGCCAAACTTTTCATTTAAGACCGCATCGTCCCGCCTTAAATCCGTCCGTTCAAAAAAAAGGCTTCTCAGACTGTTGGCGATGGGAACCTGGGTCGCAAAAACAAGCGGAACCAGCAGGGCGATTACACCCCCCCAAAGCACCTTTTTTCGTGTTGGACTGAGCGCCCATTCACCAATAGCGCTGAGCAGTCGATCCGATGCGGGATGACGCAGGACCGTTGCCATTTCTTCTCCGCTCGGAGGCGGGATCAGCGAACGCAGCGCCGGAATAAGCGTCATTTCAAGCACGAGCGCACTTAAAATACCAAAGGCCGTCATGAGCCCAAAAGATTGAAACGTCGGGAGCTTAAAAGTTACCAATGAGGCAAAACTTGCGGCCGCGACAAATCCGGCAGAAAGCGTCACGGGCGCCATTTTGGAGGTGGCTTCAACGACGGCGCTTTTCTGCGCAGGTTCGGGAACGTCCATCCCGATCGCGTACTCCAGCGCTTCATAAAAACGGCGAAGAATCTGGACCGAATGCCCTGCCGCCGTAGCTACAATGAGGATCGGCGTGAGTCCCTTCGTCCAGAGGTCAATTTTTATATCCAGAAATCCGACCAGGCCCAGGGCCCATAGGCCACTTAATAAAGCGGTGAGCGTAGGAATAAACATACCTTGCAGGGTCCTAAAGGCACGGTAATGCACCAGCATAATGACGATAAAGGCAATGGGGAAAATGAGCCTGTTCATTAATTCAGCATCTTTTTCAAGGAAGGCCAGAGAAATGGGGAGACCGCCTAAATGAATTTTGGCCTCGGCATCTTCTTCTTGGGCCACAACACGATGCAAAACCTCGTACAGCTCCAAATCACTCAAGGGTTGTCTTATTTTTTCTCCGCTGATGACGCCACTTTGTTTCGCCGCTTCGGGATCCTGAACATCAATAATAATGGCGGCCGCTGTGGCATCGTAGGAAACCAAGGCACCGACATACAGCGGATTGTTAAAGACCTGCTCCCGAATAGCGTCAGCCTCAGCCTGGGTTTTGGGGACAGCAGGCATGAGTCGTTCGACATTAAACCCCTGAGCGTTAAAACGAAGATTTTTTACCTTTCGGGATGCGATACTGAGCACATTGTCTGAATAAATACCTGGTGTTTTTTTGATCTCGGCGGTCAGTCGATCAATTTTGGCCAGGAAAGTGGGGGTGAAAATATTTCCTTTTTTCGCGACAACACCGACGACAATCACACGGCCGCCACCAAAGAGTTCTTCAATTCGGGTATTCGTTTCGATGTAGGGATGAGCTTTTGGCAGAATCTGCTTGGGATCGATCTCTGTCTGAACAGATCCGACCTGCGTCAAAAAAAAGAGGGTCACGCCTGCAATCAATAACATGACGGCATAGGCATGATTTACAATGAATTGGAAATATCTTCTGATCATGGGAAACAAGCATAACATGCCGAAAAATAAGGCGCAATCCATCACATCGAGATGCCTTTTAGGTCATCCTGGGCAATCGCGACAAAGCGATTGGCATTCAAAACCTGATGATCCCCTGATCGGAGAAATCCATGGCACTTGATTCGGTTTATCTTTTAAAATACCCCGGCTCAAGGTTGGCGCAAGATCCTTAACAAGAAGTTCGATTGACATTGACCACCCACCTTTCCTTGTTTTTAGTGAGAACGAACCACCCCATTTCAAAACATTTCGAGCATCACTTTGAAATGAAATTATTGATTTTTTCACCGTAATGGGATAAACATTAGGGGATTGATACTTGATAAGGGTACGGGTTTTTCCTACATTTAAATCCTGCGGCCTCATTCTTAGAACCCAATCAGGAGGAGAAACCATAGTGGACCTAAAAAATATCGTGCTGAGCCGAATACCCCGAATTGTATGTCTTTCCATCATTGTAGGGCTCAGCCTTTCCTGTACGGTCAAAAACACACGCAGATCCTTGAGTGCGCCTGATCCGATAAAAATACAGGACATCCGGGTTGCCGAAGGCACGGATAAAACCATTATCGAGCTAGAGTCAGAAGAACCCATTTTATATACCTCTTTTCGCCTTTCTGACCCCGATCGTCTGGTCATCGAAATGGCGGATGTCACTTTTGGGCAATATCAGGATGAAATTAAAATCTCGGAAGGTCCGGTACGCTCAATTATGCTGGCCTCCAGTGGGGAGCTTGATGTTTCACGACTTGAGTTTAAACTCAATGGCCTGGTGAAGACGGATGTACGACCAGAAGGCCTGAATATTGTCATTGAAGTCACACGCATCGAACAGGCAAGCGGGCCAGGCAAGGCGAATCAAGTCGAATCGAACCACAAAAAAAGTTTTATTTTTTTTGGGGACAAAGAAAACCAGGCGCCAAATGAACTTGAGCCCAACCCTGGCATAGAAACAATTCGGGAAGAACCGCTGGATGCAGACATCCCGTCTATAGATATGCCTTTAAATCCCCCGGCGCTGGCTCCCGCAATTCCTGAAATGGCGCTTCCCACTGTAGCAGAAATACCCCCATCGCCCACAGATGTAAAAAAAGAAGCCCCTGTCACGGATCAAAAAATGGAGAAAATGCCATTACCTCTCGTAGACAAAAAAAAGATTAAAAAAGAAGTGGTCATGACCTCTCCAGCCCAATTCGTCTCAGGAGTGAAGTTTATAGAGGGAGATTCTCTGCAATTGGTCATCACCTCCGACGGGCGGCTCTCCCCCAACATTTTTTTTGTTGGTGAAAAAAAGGAACGACTCGTCATCGACTTTCCCGGGGTTCGTACGACCATAAAAGAAGAGACCCACCCCGGGGACGGCTTGTTCGTACGGAGAGTTCGTTTTGGCCGACACCCCAAAAAGCTTCGGCTCGTGCTTGATCTGAATCTGCCGGTGACCTATTCCTGGGAACAGAGAAAAAACGAATTGTGGGTAACCCTTAAATAATACCGCCCACTCAACGGTTAAAATAGTACCGTGCCCCGATACGAAAACCATAGCCATCCAGATTGTTATCCGCTTCATCTAGTAAAAAAGCGCTTTCCTGAGACGTTTCCTGAGAGAGCACTGAAAAAGCGCCAAAAAGCGTCACCTCGTGCGAAACGGGAAGACGTAAATCGATCGTCACATCTCTCGTTTTTAATCCGGAATTTTGTGATCGAGGCCCGAAAGAAGCCCCACTGGTTGTTTCACTTCTCGTGCCTTCGAGATCTGCCAAACCGAATGAAAGCCCCACACTCGGATATCGATCAGGATTTTTGACAAAACCGCCAGCAAAACACGGGCGGCCTATCATTAATATGAGTACGGTTATCAGCGCCAATTTTTTATTCATGCCTTCTCCTCTATCCACCTGTGAAATTCTTTGATATAATTCTGGTCTAAATTTTTTATCATATCCAAGATATTACAATAAACATATAGGGCGTATATCCAAAAGGGTATACGCTATCAACTTTTCTTTTGTAAAGATCATTTCATTTTCTGACCTTGATCACCGTTTTATTGCAAAAGGGTTTGTAGAAGGACTTGATCTTCTAAATGTTTGATCATAAGATCTTAAGACTCGCTTTGTTAACCATCTTCATCCTGGTGTTTGGCGCGGTCGGACTGAGTTATTTTGAGGACACCTCCTCCCCGCTTGATGCTTTGTGGTGGAGCTTTGTCACCATTACAACCGTCGGCTATGGAGATGTGACACCCTCTACAATCGGCGGAAGAATCACCGGGGTGATTGTCATGGTCTTCGGAATCGGGATGCTGGGGATGTTTACCGCAACCGTCGCCAGCATCTTTGTAGAAGGCAAACTGAATGAGGGAAAGGGTTTAAAAACAGTGAAGGTGACGGAGCATTTTATTATCTGCGGATGGAGTTATAAGGTAGAAGAAATTATTGAAGAACTGCGGGCAGACCGGAAGATCGAGCACCGCCCTATCGTTCTGATTGCCAACTTGCCTGAAAAACCCCTCCGGGATGAAAACCTCCACTTTGTCTCAGGTACTGTAACAAACGACAGTCTCGAAAAAGCAAAACTCTCCGAAGCCGCAGGGGTTTTAATTTTATCAGACGAAGCCCTGGATGCTCAGTCACGAGATGCCAAAACGGTCTTCAATACCCTCACCATTAGAGCGCTGCATCCCACAGTTTACATTTGCGCTGAAATCACCGACCCTCAAAATGAACCGCATTGTAAAATGGCGGGGGCGAATGAAATTGTAGTCATCGGCGCGCTCAGCAGCAATCTATTGGTACAGGCCGCCCTAGATCACGGCATTACACACATGATTACCGAATTAATCAGCAACCGCTCCGGCAGTAATCTTTTCAAAGTAACGCCGCCGAAAAATCTGATCGGCCGGCCTTTTATCGAGGCCCTCACCATGATGAAACAGGATCACGATGCCATTCCCATCGCGATTGAATCCAGTAATGACCACAAGTTTATTTCAAACCCATCCATGATGTATAAAATTCAGCCGGACGATCTTTTTGTCATTATTTCCAAACAGCGCCCTGAAGTGACTTAAACAGATAAAATAACGCAATAAAATAGGAGTCAAATCATGTCTGAACATTTTGAAAAAGTAAAAAACTATCTTCTGGAGCTGGGCTTGTCCATTTCCAGTGAAAATGAGAAAGAAGCCCTGGTCTTTGTGGATGACGAAGACAAGGGCATCAAAAACCTGATCATTGATTGCGAAGACCCGATTCTGGTCATTGAGCAAAGAATTATGGCCGTACCGGCAACAACAGACCTGTTTTACAAACGTCTGCTTCAGATGAATCGCACCCTCGTACATGGGGCCTTTGCGCTGGATGATGAGGGAAAATACCTTATCTTTCGGGACACCCTGCAACTCGAAAACCTCGACTTAAATGAGTTGGAAGGCACCATTAACGCCTTGAGTCTCGCTCTGGCGGAAAATGCCAGCGAGTTGATCGCCTTTAGCAAGGATGGCTCGAAGGGATAATAGCAGACTCCAAACGTGGGTTATTGCTTCATAAAAATCAGGAAGAAGGAGAAATCAGATGGCGGGAATATTTCAGAGATTATTTAAAGTCGGACAGGCCGAAGCTCATAGCGCAATCGATCAGTTTGAAAATCCGATCAAATTAACGGAACAAGGTATACGGGATCTCAAAAAAGATTTACAGGAGTCCATGCGCTCCCTCGCAGAGGTAAAGGGAGTGGCCATTCGCCTGAAGCGGGAAGCCGAAGAAGATAAAAAACGGGCGGCGGACTACGAACGAAAAGCCATGCTTTTATTGCAAAAGATGCAAAATGGTGAATTGGAGCCTGTTCAGGCCGAACGTCTGGCCTCGGAGTCTTTGGCCCGCAAAGAAGAGGTCAGCCAAAAAGCAGTGAAACTGATGCAGGACTGGGAACGGCAGGATAAAATGGCCGCGCAGCTTCAGCGCAGTGTGGAAAAGCTGAAATCAACCGTGTCCGCCTACGAAAACGATTTAATCACCCTTCGGGCCAGAGCAAAAACGGCTTCAGCCACGCGAAAAATCAACGAGCAAATGGCCAAAGTTGATTCTTCAGGCACGATTTCCATGCTGGAAAAAATGAAGGCAAAAGTCGAGGAAGATGAAGCCCTCGCGGAATCCTATGGCGAGATCGCTGCCGTCGATAAAAGTGTCGATGATGAAATCAATGCCGCCTTGAACACCGGCTCAACCAGTCCTGCCAGTGCACAACTGGAAGCCTTGAAAGCCAAAATGGGCATCAAACAAATTCAATGATGTTCAAAAAAATACTTCCTTATTAGAAAGGACTGAGTATGAGTACTGCGATCATCATTCTGCTTGCCGTCTGTGGCTTTCTTTTTTACAGAATGAACAAGAAAAAACCTGAACAAGTAACATCCGAGCAGGGAGCGCTCATCGGCGCTTCGGGCAAACGCCCCTATGCAAAAGACGAACTGCGCATCGAAAATGTGGAAGCGGGCGGGAT
Source organism: Nitrospirota bacterium (assembly GCA_029261215.1). Taxonomy (GTDB): domain Bacteria; phylum Nitrospirota; class Nitrospiria; order SBBL01; family JAADHI01; genus JAADHI01. The sequence goes on from JAJDBT010000098.1 coordinate 32,235, forward strand.
GATTCATATTTCCGGCATCGGGCCAAACCTGGATGAATTTGATGTCAAGATCCTTGCCAAACATCTCTACCGGGAAGGCACTTCATCATGGTACGAACTCGAGGGAGAGTCCACCGAGGGCAAAGTATGGATTGATCTGGAGGAAGACGACGAGCTGGAACTCAACATTACACTTAAAAAGATCAAACTCCGGGAAGCCGGCTTGTCTAAAAAAGACCTCGAACGCATAGACGATGAAGAAGAAGGCGAAATCACCTTTGAAGGAGAAACCTACATCTATGAGGACTCCGACCGCGCCATTTTTTATAAATATGGCGATGAATCCAATGGAGAGCCTTTCTATTATTGGGATTTTGAAAACGAAGCCGGGAATAAATTCATCAGCGTTGAGAAGTGGGAAGATGGCGAGTATGATGTCTCATACAGTGAACCCATTGCATCCCATCAAGTCAGTGTTTTTAATCTCAAAACATAAAGGGCCTGCCCCAAAAGGATCACATCATGGAAAACCTTGGCTACGAAATCCTGCATGGCATAAGCCTCATCCTGCTCTTTATGCTGATCCTGCTGATATCCAAAGCGGCCAATGACTTTTTTACGCCCTACAAGCTGGATGAAGAGCTGCACGAGAAAGACAATGTCGCCCTTGCCACAAGCATCGCGGGTTACCTTTCCGCCACAACCGTTATTTTTATTGGGGCACTTTTAGGCCCGACCAAAGGCATTTTGGCAGATCTCATGAACGTGGGCGGCTACGCCCTGCTGGGGATTGTCCTTTTAAATCTCTCCCATGAAATCAACGACCGCTTTATCCTGCATCGCTTTTGTAATGTGAAAGAAATCATTGAAGACCGTAACATCGGCGCAGGCGCGGTGCAATTCGGCTCCTACATGGCTTCAGGCCTCGTCGTCGCCGGATCGATTCACGGCGAAGGCGGCGGCATCGGATCAATTCTCGTCTTTTATATTCTCGGTCAGGCCGCCCTGATTCTCTTCACGGCCTTTTATAACTGGATCACGCCTTTCGACATTCATGATGAAATCGAACAGGACAACGCCGCCGTCGGGGTGGCCTTTGGCGGTACCTTAACCGCCGTTGGGATTATATTAATGAAAGGCGCCTCCGGGGATTTTGTCAGTTGGGGGCATAACCTTTCCATTTTTGTTATGGACGCTGCGCTCATCTTCATTCTTTTGCCCGTCGTACGATTCTTTTTTGACAAAGTGATTATGCCGCGCACCTCGCTTGATCATGAGATTCAACACGACCGTAATCTGGGCGCGGGTTTTTTGGAAGTGATCGGCGCGATCTCTTTTTCAATTATTTTGCTGTTTGTCATGGGATAAGCACATCAGATTGACCTTCCCTTTGGAGCTTCAATGAACAAGATCGACCAAAAAGATAAAGTCCAGACCGCAATGGCTCTCATCGGTTTTGCCATGCTTAGTTTTGTGACCGCCCTAGCCTTCAATTTGACCACAGGCACACTCATCTCGGAAGTCCTGCCTGCCGCAGGCGGCGTCGTCGGGCCAATCCAGGTTGAAAAAGATCGCACGGTTTACCAGATTAAAGTCGAGCAAAGCGTTGGTCGTGACGGGGCCTGGAACCAGGTGACCGGAGAAATCCTGGATGAAAAGAAAGAACCCCTCTTTAGTTTTGGAGAAGAATTCTGGGCCGAATCAGGCTATGACGATGGTGGTCGATGGTCGGAACAGAAAACGGACTACGATATCAAGATCACGCTGCAAAAGGGCACCTATTTTCTGGGCCTGGAATCCGAAAATCAGGATGCCAGCCTCAGTCAGGTTCGGGTGAGCGTCAAGAAAAAAGGGGGCAGCGCCGTCCCCTTTTTCACAGCGGGCATTATCGCCCTCATAATAGGCGTGGTCATGAACGAAATGGCAAAAGGCACCATCAGTCGAGGCTTAAAAAGTATGGACACAGGGGCAAATCGATGGGAATAAAAAAGAAACCTGTTTTGAATAATCAAAAAGGCGGCATTATTTTGGGCGTCGGACTCTTTCTCGTGGTGATCTATATTTTCCTGCTTTCACTCAGCTTTCGTGGGTGGGGCTATCCCATGTTTTATGGCGGTTATGCCTACGGGCCCTCATTTTGGTATTGGGGCGGCCCGCGTTATTACGGCGGCGGCCCAAGCGTGCGCACCGGCAGCACTGGCGGCCCCAGTCGCATGGGAGGCGGCCCAGGGGCCGGAAAATAAGTGCCAGACATAAACACCGCCGCACCCGAAACCGGGTCGCGGAAAGAAGTTTCCATCCTCATTATTTCGATTTTCATCGCGGGCCTCTGTTCGATTATTTACGAACTGCTTATCAGTACCGCCTCCTCCTATTTTCTGGGCGACAGCGTCAAACAATTTTCCATCACCATCGGGCTGTACATGGCCGCGATGGGCATCGGTTCCTATTTTTCACGCCTGATCAAGACAAACCTGCTCTCCAAATTTATCGCCGTCGAAATCCTGCTCGGGTTTTTAGGCGGCATGAGCGTCCCCATCCTCTATTTTTGTTACGCCTATACCGACATGTACTCGCTCTACATGGTCATCGTCATACTGGCCATTGGTGTTTTAATCGGCCTTGAAATTCCGCTGCTCACGCGCATCATGCAGCGTTATTACACCCTGAAGATCAATATCTCCACCGTACTTTCCATCGATTACCTGGGTGCGCTCATCGCCACCCTGCTTTTTCCATTTATATTGCTGCCCTTTCTGGGCACTTTTAAAAGCTCGCTCTTTTTTGGCTTGATCAACATGGGCATCGGCTTTTTAAACCTTTGGTGTTTCCGGGAAACGCTGCAACTTCAGCGGCGCCGGGTTTATATGATGGCCTCGCTCGTGGTTTCCCTCGCGCTTTTGACCGTCTTTCTCTCCGCGCCCTTTTTCCTCAAGCAATGGAGCAACAGCCTCTATGAAGACCGCATTATTTTTTCACAGCAAACCCGCTATCAAAAAATCATCCTCACCAAAAACAAGGACGACATTCGTTTGTTTTTAGATGGCAATCTTCAATTCTCTTCCATCGACGAATACCGCTACCACGAAGCCCTCGTGCACATCCCCTTCGGGCTCGCAAAAAAACGATCCCGTGTCCTGCTTTTAGGCGGGGGCGACGGACTGGCGATTCGGGAAATGCTAAAATACCCGGATGTCGAACACATCACCGTCGTGGATATCGACCCCGCAATGACCCAAATTTCAAAAGAAAACCGGCACATCCGCCACATGAACAAAGACAGCCTGCAAAATCCGCGCGTCAAGATTGTGAATGCCGATGCCTTTATCTTCTTAAAAGAAGGACAGGAAGACTATGACCTCATCATCGCCGACCTGCCCGATCCCAACAACACCAGCCTTTCACGGCTCTACAGCCAAACCTTTTATCAACTCGTGCGCGCACGCCTTTCACCGCACGGAATCTTTCTGACACAGGCAACCAGTCCGTATTATGCAAAACAGGCCTTTTGGTGTATCAACACCACTATTCAATCTGCCGGACTCAAAACGGCACCTTATCATCTCTACATTCCCTCTTTCGGAGATTGGGGCTTTGTCCTCGCCGCACGGGATGCCCTAGACCCAACGGCGGTTAAAATAGAAGTCCCCACACAATATTTAGAAGAAAACATCCTGCAAAGCCTCTTCGCCTTTTCCAAAGACATGATGGAAGAAGAAACCGAACCCAGCACCCTGGATCAACCCGTCATCCTGAGCTATTACCTCAAAGGCTGGCGGCATTGGAATTAGATTAAAAGGAAGTGTGTCTACACATTGGGAAACGAGTCAAAGAAAAAAATGTCGCAATATCGTCCGATACTATACGGTTCTCTTCTTGCTATCGGAGTTTCTTCTCTTGTAGCGGCATGGTATCTACCTATAAATGAAATATCAAAATCGATTGTAGCTTTGCCCTTTGTTGGTGCTTTATTTTCCGCTTTATTCCAATTAATAAGGGACAAGTCTTCATTTATTAATGACACAGTAAAACAACGTCGAGAGCATGCTTTTGTAGTCGCGGCTACTTCTCATATGTCAAAAGTGGTTTTTGATAAGCATGTCGCGTTTGGCGAAGCTTACATAGAGGAATTGCTGAACGTATTGGGGAAAATTATTGCTGAAGGTCCAACCGAAAAGGCAATTGGCTATACACAACCATTATACGACGTTAGAAGAAAATATCGACTTTGGATTTCTTCGGATACGGCAACGGCTCTCGATGAATTTGAAGGAAAGATGCTGAAAATGGGTACTTCCCATTTGGTATGGGCCGCAACACGAGGCGAAGACGGTTCTCATAAAAAGCTCGACGAGGCTAATGAATTGTTTTTAGAGATAACACACTTGGATAAAAAAAACCGTAGTTCCCCTGAAGTTAAAACAAAGGAACACCAAGGATATAACTTGGTGATTAATCATTTTCAAGAAATTCTTGGAATTGAAAAGTTAACGAAACTAAGAGACACGGTTTTAGATCAAAAGAGTAATTGATTTTAATGACACCAACACGATACCCACAACTTCAATGAAGTCCCGCCACGCAACAACCTGCTTTTTCCTTATCTCATTAATTGTTCTTTCTACTCCGCCGAAAACAAGCCACGCCCAGGAACTCCCTAAACGCACACTCACGGCGATTCCTGTCGGTGATGAAGTCATCGAAATCGATGGGCTGCTTAATGAACGTCTTTGGCAGACCGGGGCGGCGGCAACGCAATTCATACAACAGGAGCCGCATGTCGGCACCGACGCAAAGGCAGTCTCTGTTGTTCGCATGGCTTACGATGCACAATATCTTTACATCGGAGCGCTGTTAAATGATCCCGAACCGGACGCGGTTCAGGCGGACGAGCGGCAGGAGGACGGGCTGTTTGATCGAAGCGATTCCTTTGCCGTGCTCATCGACAGCTATCACGATCACCAAAACGCCTTTTTCTTTGAAACAAATCCGCTTTCAGCGGTCTCCGACGCCCTCGTGAGCCAGGAAGGCACCCAAGTGAATCGGGACTGGGACGGTTCCTGGCGCGTTTCGGCGCGCCGAACCCCGACGGGCTGGTCGGCGGAGTTTCGTATTCCCTTTGAAACGCTGCGTTTTCGGCCGGGCGATGCGCAAACCTGGGGCGTACAATTTCGCCGCCGCGTGCCGCATTTGAAAGAAATTTCCTTTTGGAACCCTCTCACCTCGGAGCAGGATTTTTTTGAAATCTCGCGTTCCGGACATCTGGAAGGCATTGAACCCACCCAGCGCATTCGGCCTTTAATCATTAAACCTTACGTCAAAGAATCCTATCAAAAAGACACGACAACGGGAAACGACCGCTCCGACACCGAATTTGACGGGGGCATGGATTTTCGATATCGCTTCCGCACAAACCTGACCCTAGATCTCACCTACAACACGGATTTTGCGGAAACAGAGGTGGACCGCTTTCAGGCCAACCTCACGCGCTTCCCCCTTTTTTTTCCGGAAAAACGCGAGTTCTTTTTGGAAGGCAAGGGGTATTATGATTTTGGCCTCTCCGGCCGGGTACAGCCTTTTTTCAGCCGACGCATCGGACTCATCAACCGGGAAGCCATTCCGATTCTCGGCGGGGGAAAAATGAGCGGGAAGGTCGGCCCTTACGGCATCGGCACCCTCTTTATGAAAACAGAATCGGAGCATGGGAATCCCGGCGAGCGTTTTGGCGTCTTCCGGCTTTCAAGAGATCTGGGGCTTCGTTCCAATATTGGGATGATTGCGACAGGACGCAAAGACCCGGACAATCCTCACAAGGAGACACTCGGTTTTGACGGCGTTTTTGCACCCAATCAATACTTAAGCACAAATGCGTTCTGGTTGTCTTCAGACAGCAGCGATCCCACAGAGCAGGGAGAGGCTTCTTTTGGCGAGATCACCTGGCGCGATCCCTTTTGGCGGATTCAGTTAAATCATTTGCGTATCGATGAAGATTTCGACCCCGCGCTGGGTTTTGTTCAGCAAACGGATCTGCGCGAGACGTATGGATATGTGGATATCCGGCCGCAGCCCGAAGGCGGGATCGTGCGAGAATATGGGTTTAAAACAGAAATAACCTATCAAACGGATGATCGCGGCGGTTTTCTTTATCAAAGCAACTACAACCGCTTTCAGGCCGATTTTCGTTCTGGAGATTTTTTATTAATCAGTGTGGACCCGCAACGCGAGCGGCCCGAAGAATTTGATATTCGGCCGGGGATCACAATTCCTCAGAGAACGTATGAATACACACACACCAATATTTATTTCAGCAGCGATACGCGGCGGCCACTTTCCAGCATTGTCAGTCTTTTGTGGGGCGGTTATTACGGCGGCCGGAGAACCTCGCTCGACATTATCCTGACGACGGCCCCAAGAGAAGGCGTAAAAGTCGGGGCAGGCTGGGAGATCGATTGGATCCGTCTGCCGCAAGGGGATTTCTCGGCTCAGATCCTCAGTGCAGACATCGCCTGGTCCCTCAGCAACAGGCTGCTGCTTCAGGGGTTGTTTCAATGGGACAAGGAAGAAAACTCGACGGCCGCCAATCTCCGTCTTTCATGGGAATATTACGAGCGCAGCTGGTTTTATTTCATCATCAACCCCGCCCATCAGCGCGACGGGAATACCTTAAGTATCCTCACAAAAATAACCTTTCAGTGGGAACCGCTGTAAGATTAAAAAGAACAAATAGATTGTAAATTTTTATTTTATTCTTGTAATATGCAAGAAAATTAACTACCCGATTGGTACTCCCTCGCGACAACGATACCTTTTTATAAATTTAGATGGAGTTTGACATGAAAAGACCACTTTCACTTGATCTTTTTGCTGGTGCTGGAGGTCTATCGCTCGGGCTCCGCTGGGCAGGGTTCAAAACCATCGGCGCGATTGAGATTGACCCTGTTGCTACGCTCTCATATTCTCACAACCACCCTGAGGTACAGGTTTGGAATGACGACATACGAACAATTTCTCCTAAATCGATCTTACAAGAGCTTCGACTAAAAACAGGGGAGTTGGACTTACTCGCTGGCTGTCCGCCATGCCAAGGCTTCTCAACTCTTAGAACTAAAAACGGTCGGCGTGCCAATCACGACCCTCGAAATGACCTAGTCAAACAAATGAGTCGGTTCATCCGTGGACTCCAACCAAAAGCGATTATGCTCGAAAACGTTCCTGGCCTCGCTCGTGATAAACGTTTCACCATTTTTATTCAGGATCTTGAGAAATCTAGTTACACCGTCAAGTGGGCAGTTCTAAATGCAGAAAATTACGGGGTCGCCCAACGACGGAAACGCTTGGTGATGCTTGCGAGTCGCGTCGGTGATATCCGGTTCCCTCAATTATCTTTTCAAAAAGTAACAGTGAGAGAGATAATTGGGAGCCTGATTGAACCAAACACGTCAACAGATCCCCTCCACAATGTTCGAGAAAATCGTAAAGAATCAGTCCGAAAAATTATCGAACTCATTCCTAAAGACGGAGGGAGCCGAGGCGATCTCCCTGATGAGTATCAACTCAAGTGCCATCAACGTATACGAGGTTTTCATGATATTTATGGGCGTCTGGCGTGGGACTCCGTTGCCCCCACAATGACCAGCGGGTGCCTCAATCCCTCAAAAGGGAGATTTCTTCATCCTTCTCAAAACAGAGCAATCACACCTAGAGAAGCAGCATTACTACAATCTTTCCCGGAAGATTATTGGTTCTCATCAAAACGGGGAAAAGGGCACCTTGCGCTTCAAATCGGAAACGCTTTCCCGCCTAAAATGATTGAAAAAGTTGCAAATCCCTCTAATTTCGGACTTTAGTAATGAGCACAAAAAACCAGAAAAAAAGCAACCCAATCCAAGATCTCAAAAATCTATTGAGGACCAACCGGATGGGCCCCTATATATCTCACATTAGGTTTCCGCATTTTAAAAATATTCAAAAAGACACCCGAATCGATTTTAATTTCCCCGTCACCGCTTTAGTTGGACCAAACGGGTGCGGAAAAACATCGGTATTACATGCACTTTATGGGGCACCTCTTAACCAAAGTACGGGTGAATTCTGGTTCTCAACCGATATGGACCCCATCAAAACCAAAGATCCCCATCGATTCATTTATGGACATTGGCTTCAAGGGCAAAAACAGATAGTAGAAACAAGGAAAGCAAGGGTTGGGCAGAGTGAAAGCCGAAGATCTGAGTATTGGGAACCAACAAAACCGACCGTTGGCGACAAAATGGATCGTACTCCCTTCCCTGCAACCGGAGAAATTGAGGGCCAGTCAACAGATCGATGGAATCCCGCTAAGCGGAATGTTCTCTATATTAATTTTCGAAGCGAACTTAGCGCGTTCGACAAGTTCTTTTTTTTTGGTCATCATCGTCACCAACCCACGAAAACTCTGCGTGACAAACAAGAACGGCTTAAAAGAGATGCGAAGAGACTCAAAAAGGTCTTCGAAGATAAACCAAATTCGGAAATATTTATGGGTAAAAATATTGTTCACGAAAATCGTATTTTATCCGATAAAGAACTTCAACTTGTCTGTCGAATTCTTGGGAAAAATTACACTTCTGCAAAACTTGTACGGCACGAATATTATGGAAAGGAAGAGGGACTCAGTGTGAGATTTACAACATCCCATGCAACCTACTCAGAGGCATTTGCTGGCAGTGGGGAGCTTGCTGTAACCAGTTTGGTTGCACAACTTTGCGATGCAACCGAAAATCAAGAGCACTCTCTGGTGCTCTTGGACGAACCAGAAGTTTCTTTACACCCAGGAGCACAGGAGCAATTATTAACCTTCTTAATGGACGAAGCTATCAAAGGGAAACACCAAATTGTATTCACAACCCATGCACCAGGGATGATAGAACACTTGCCTCCTGAGGCGATCAAAGTATTTAACGAAAGTGATGGTGGTCGGTTTGACGTATTGGAATCTTGCCATCCTTATGTTGCATTTAGACGGCTCGGAGCTGAAGCTCCCAAGCAGATTAGGGTCCTGGTTGAAGACAGATTAGCGGCCGACCTTGTCGAGATTGCTCTTTTAACATTGGAAGATTCTGAACGAGAACTTTTTGTCGTCGAATATCTTCCCGGAGGCTCTGAGACTTATTTCACTCAACGAATTCCAACTCTAATGCTACAAAGTGAACATACCTATATTTTCCTTGATGGAGATAAAACCCCGACTGGAGGTTCATACCCAGACCCCGATACTATCCCTTCCAGCGAAAATGACACATTAATGGAAAAACTTAAAAGTCTCACCCGCTGTGGAAAAAAAATACAAATAGGTGCGGATGGCGGAAACGATCCAGATGCAGAACCCAAATCGTTTGACCTTCAACGAAAATATCTGAGATTTTTGTACGATAAAGTTCGGTTTCTTCCTAGATGCTGTCCAGAAGCGGTTGCCCTACATATAATAGACCCAAATTTGAAAATCACAACTTCACAGCAAGCAAAAGAAGCCCTAAAGAAAATTGTGCTGGATTGCTATGGGAGAGACACGTCACAGGACATTGATGGTTACGCGAAATATAAGATCGCAGATGCTCAGAAATCTGGCAACACCGATCTACTTTCCATACAAAACCATCTGCGTAAATGTTTAGAAAACCTTGGTCAGAGGTGGACCCCAAGCCTGACACAGTGAATCGCTTTTTATAAGTGAAATCCTGGGGCATTGTCATGCGGCCTCTGGAAGCCCGGAAGGCAGCTTATAATAAACCTGGTCTGGGGTCATCCTTTTCAGGTTGGCATGCCG
>JAJDBT010000099.1 GCA_029261215.1 Nitrospirota bacterium
CTGGGATGTACGACCGGTATCTCCCTCTTTCGTCTCTTCTCGCTTGATCTGGGCTTTTAATTTCGCCTTCCAGTCCGCAGAAGCAACCATTTGAGCATCCGTCTTTTCCGAATGTGAATGCTCATGATCATCTCCGCTCGCCAGGGCCCAACCCTGTGCAGAGAAAGTCAGTAAGAGTGCTAAAAGCCCCCTTAATATGTTTCTCCCTGATCTCTCCATCATTCCTCCCTCATTATCCTGATTACTAAAGTTTATGTGTTCACTTCAGGTGCTTCTAAAATAGTCTCATCACTGCTCTCACCGAACGCCGCTCTTTCTGACACAGAGGCCAGATATCGACGAACACCCGACTCTAAACCGAGACAACACGATATTTAGCAAACAACATGCCATAAAATTAAATAAAAAATACATCAATAAAATCAATGGGTTTACATTCAAAATACGTCATATTGTGATGAGAGAGAAAAGAGGAGATGTCTAAATGTCTAGACACATAGACACTTTGTTTAGACAGACCGAGACAGAAGGATCACATTTTAAAATGAGACCGGAGTGTCAGAAAATTTTTTGGAGGATTAATTCAATACGTCAAATAAACGCTGAAACGCGGAGAATCAAAAAAGGAAACCGACCCGTCTAATGGGACAATGCCCTGAGTTTCTCCAGTTCAAGAATGGAAATTTCCCGGCCGTTCAAAGCAATGAGCTTCTTTTTTTTGAGGGTGGTCAACAAACGCACGACGGTCTCTTGTGTTATACCGACCATTTCGGCCAGCTCTTCTCGTTTTAATAAAAGGTGAATGCGAATTTGATGATTTTCCTTAAAACCATGTTTCTGTCCCAAGTCGATCAAAACGCCTGCAAGCCGCGCCATGGCAGTTTTTGAAACAAGTTGATTGTTTTGCTCCCGACCTTTTTCCACTGCGTGACTCAAGGCTTCAATCATCGTCATCGCAAGACTGGGCAGTGATTTGATGATCGCTGTGACATCAGTCCCCGACAAGAGACACACTTCGGAGGGCTCCAAAGCCTGGGCCGTCGCAGAATGTCGGCCCGATGAAAAAAAACTCCCTTTGTCAATCCAATCCCCTGGCACGATGATCTCGATAATCTGCTGCTGACCCGTATGTGAAGACTGAACCATTTTAACGCTGCCGGAGCAGAGCAAATAAACCCCTTCACAAGCATTTCCCTGATAAAACAAGGCCTGTTCGTTTTCATAAAATTGGGCTTTTTTCGCCTTCATGAAAAGCGCAAGCTCCGCCTCGCTTAACATGCCACAAAAAGGAGAGTCCGCCTGCACTTCACATTTAAAACAATCTGGAACCGAAAAAGCCTTGTTTTCTTTCATGAACCTCACCTGCTTAATGGATCAAAAACTCAGCCGCAATCACTTTCTTCTCCCAGCATTTTTTCAATGGCGTGAGGAAGCACCGGTAATAATATCTCAAAATTTTCACGAACAGCGCGAGGACTGCCCGGTAAATTCACAATCAAGGTCTTCCCGCGCACACCCGCGACCGCGCGCGAAATAATCGCACGTGGGTTGATTTTATACCCTTCCATGCGCATAATTTCTCCAATCCCCGGAATCAGATAATCAATCACCTTCTCCGTCACATCCGGCGTCACATCTCTCGGCGAAATGCCCGTGCCACCCGTCGTCAAAACCAGGTTCGCATGCCATTCATCCGAAAAAGAAATCAGGGCCTCGCGAATGGCCGCTCTGTCATCGGGAATAATACGATAAACCACCACCTTCCCCGGCAGTGTTTCAACCAGCTCATGCAGGACACGGCCGCTCTCATCTTCGCGCTTCCCCGCCGAGCCTTTATCGCTCATGGTCAAAATACCCACTGAAATCATGCACACGCCTCCATCTTGCAAAAAACTGAAACCCTCAAAATACTTTCTTAAAAAAGTCTGGATTGATCCGAGGCATCCGGCCGTTTTAAACCAAAATGCGCATAAGCCGAATCCGTCACCACGCGCCCGCGCGGGGTTCGGGCCAGAAAACCCTCCTGAATTAAAAAAGGCTCATAGACATCTTCAATCGCATCCCGCGCTTCGCCCACTGCCGTCGCCAAGGTCTCAACTCCCACAGGGCCGCCGTTAAATTTTTCAATAATCAATAAAAGCAGTTTCCGGTCAATCGGATCAAAGCCTGCGGCATCAATTTCCATTTGAGAAAGCGCCTGCCGTGTCACCTCCCGGTTGATCTCGCCATCGGACTGCACTTCAGCAAAATCCCGCACGCGGCGCAAAATTCGATTGGCAATACGCGGTGTGCCCCGGGTTCGGCTGGCGATTTCGAGGGCGGCGTCCGAGGTAATCGTTACGTTCAAAATATTGGCGGAACGCAATACAATTTTTTGAAGTTCCTCCGGGCTATAAAACTCAAGGCGGCTGATCACCCCAAAACGGTCGCGCAGCGGCGAGGTCAACAAGCCCGCACGCGTTGTGGCCGCCACCAAAGTAAAACGGGGCAGGTTCAATTTAAGCGATCGCGCAGACGGCCCCTGCCCGATGACAATATCCACCTGATAATCCTCCATTGCCGGATATAGAATTTCCTCTACCGTCGGATGCAGGCGGTGAATCTCATCGATAAAAAAAACATCTCCTTCGGAAAGATTGCTTAGAATCGCGACCAAATCTCCGGGCCGTTCAATCGCCGGGCCGGAAGTGCCTTTGATACTCACACCCATTTCTTTCGCAATAATATTAGCAAGCGTCGTTTTGCCCAGCCCCGGCGGTCCGTAGAAAATCACATGATCAAGCACATCCCCTCGCTGCTTTGCGGCCTGAATGTAGACACTTAAGTTTTCTTTAATCTTGGTCTGTCCGACATATTCTTCAAGCGTCGAAGGCCGCAAATTACCATCAAAACGTCGCTCTTCGTCATTGGAATCCGGAGAGATCATGCGTTCGTTGATTTCCATATTTTTATGAACACCTGATTAAAGAACAAGAGACTTGAACTAAAAAGTACCTGATTCCGCGTTTTGATGTCTAGTGATTTTATCAGAGCCTTGTTAATATAGAATCCTGTTGGTTGCACTTGATTTGAAACCCCGAGGGAAAAGCTTGAAGGAAAGCAACACAAAAGGCCGCTGGCAATTCTGGATTGACCGGGGCGGCACCTTCACGGACCTTATTGCCCGACAGCCCGACGGACGCTTGACCGGCCATAAACTGCTTTCTGAAAATCCTGAGCAATACGCAGATGCGGCGATTCAAGGTATTCGCGATCTGATGCAGCTCGGGCCCGATCAAACCATCCCCGCCAAAAGCATTGAAGTCGTGCGCATGGGAACCACGGTCGCGACCAATGCACTGCTGGAGCGCAAGGGCGAACGGCTCTTGCTCGCGATCACACGCGGTTTTCGGGATGCGCTGCGCATCGGTGACCAAAGCCGACCGGACCTTTTTGCACGTGAAATCATCTTACCGGAGATGCTCTACGAAGAAGTTATCGAAATCGACGAACGCATCTCAGCGGAAGGCGAAATCATAAACTCGATTGATCTGGATGCCTTGAGGGGTGGACTTCAAAGCGCTTTTGATACCGGCATCCGCGCCGTCGCCATTGTATGCCTTCACGGTGACCGCTACCCTGAGCATGAACAGGCCGTTGCGACGCTCGCGAAAACCATCGGTTTTACACAAGTTTCTACCAGCCACAATACCATCCCCTTGATTAAACTCGTCGGACGGGGCGATACCACCGTGGTCGATGCCTACCTCTCCCCGATTCTCCGGCGATATGTAAATCAGGTCTCCGACGCACTGGGCGGCGCAGGCATTCTTTTTATGCAATCTCACGGGGGCCTGGCGGCGCCTGAATGGTTTCGCGGAAAAGACGCCATCCTCTCCGGCCCGGCAGGCGGGGTCGTCGGCGCTGTTGAAGCCTGCCTTTCCGCCGGGTTTAAAAAAGTCATTACTTTTGACATGGGCGGCACCTCCACCGACGTGGCCCACTTCGCCGGTGAATTCGAACGGAGTTTTGAATCAAAAGTCGCTGGCATTCGCCTGCGTGCGCCAATGATGAATATCCACACGGTCGCTGCAGGCGGTGGATCGATCTGTACTTTTGACGGCAGCCGATACCGGGTCGGACCGGGCTCTGCCGGAGCCAACCCCGGCCCCGCATCTTACCGCCGGGGTGGCCCCTTGACCGTCACGGACTGCCACGTAATGCTGGGCAGCCTGCAGCCCGCGTTTTTCCCGCATATTTTCGGCCCGGCGCAGAATGAGCCTTTGGATGTGGACATCGTCCGGCAAAAGTTTTCACAGCTCGCAGATGAAATTAAAATCGCCACGGGCGACAACCGTTCGCCCGAAGCGGTGGCTGCGGGTTTTCTTCAAATCGCCGTGGAAAACATGGCAAATGCAATTAAAAAGATATCCGTTCAGCGCGGATTTGACCTCAGCCCTTACACGCTCTGCGCCTTTGGGGGTGCGGGCGGTCAACATGCCGTGCAGGTCGCCGACCGGCTCGGCATCAAAACAATCCTGATTCATCCCTTTTCCGGCCTGCTTTCCGCCTATGGCATTGGCCGTGCAGACCAGCGACTGCTGCGCGAGAAATCGATCGAAGCCCCACTCGACACACAAGGCATGGTCCTGCTTCATGACACGCTTGGGCGACTGGCACAAAGCGGCACTGAGGAGATGCTTCTACAGGGGCTTCCTCAAAAACGCATCACCCTTTTGAAAAAAATCGACCTCAAAGTGGAAGGCACGGACAGCCCATTGCGTGTCGATTTTGACACAGAAGACAAGATGCGTCTGGCCTTTAAAAACGCCTATCAAGCGCATTTTGGTTTCGAGATGCCGCCCAAAAACCTTGTCATTGAGATGGCCTCGGTTGAAATCATTGGAAAAGCCGTCCCGCCTGAAGAGCACACACAAACCGAACCGGAACAATCCACCGACCCCCGAACAGGGCATTCCCCTTCGACTTCTTTTGCCACGGTCTTTTCTCAAGGCGAGAAAACCCAGATGCCTGTTTTTGAACGGGTGAGACTCAAACCGGGAGATACCATCACAGGCCCGGCCATTCTTTACGAACCTTTCAGCACCACGCTGCTGACCTCAGAGTGGTCTGCCCAATTGACTCAGCACCATAATCTTATCTTAAGCCGTATCAATGCAGAACCTGAGCATTTCAGCATTGGCACACGCTGCGACCCGGTCATGCTGGAAGTCTTCAATAATCTCTTTATGTCCATCGCAGATCAGATGGGCCTGTGCTTTCAAAACACCGCAACCTCAGTCAATATCAAAGAGCGGCTCGATTTTTCATGCGCACTCTTTGATCAGAACGGCAATCTCGTCGCCAATGCGCCGCACATCCCCGTCCACCTCGGTTCAATGGGCGCATCCGTCCGCGCTGTTATGACCCAATTTGAAGGAGAGATTGTTTCGGGGGATGTTTTCGTCATGAACGATCCCTACAACGGCGGAACCCATTTGCCTGATATCACCGTCATCACCCCCGTCTTTGAAAAGGGCGGCCTGCTTTTTTTTACGGGCAGCCGGGGCCATCACGCCGATATCGGGGGCATCACGCCCGGCTCCATGCCGCCGAACAGCGTAGATCTTTCGGAGGAGGGTGTTGTACTTCCCCCCATGCGCCTTGTTCAGGCCGGTCATTTCGATGAAAACCGCATCCTCAAACGGCTCACGACAGCGAAATACCCCTCCCGCAACCCCAAGCAAAACATTGCAGACTTGAAGGCCCAAATCGCCGCGAATCAAAAAGGGGTCGATGCGCTCCGGCAGATTTGCGGACAATATGGCGTGAAGACGGTTCTGGCTTACATGCAACATGTGCAGGATTTCGCCGAAGAGGCCGTCCGCCGAGTCATCGACCGACTCAACGACAGCACCTTTGTGTATGGCCTCGACAACGGCAGTCATATCAAACTGCAAATCACAATCGACAAGCTTGGCCGCGCTGCGCGAATTGATTTCAACGGCACGAGCGCACAGCGGACAGATAACTTCAACACCCCCGCCGCCGTCACATACGCCGCCGTACTGTATGTTTTTAGAAGTCTCGTCTCGGACGATATTCCATTGAACGAAGGTTGTCTCAAACCCATTGAAATCTTGCTGCCAAAAGGGTCGATGCTCGCTCCCCTTTCCCCTGCGGCGGTGGTGGCTGGCAACGTCGAAACCTCGCAGGTTGTCACGGATGCGCTCTTCGGCGCGCTCGGCGTCCTGGCCGGATCACAGGGCACAATGAATAACCTTTGTTTTGGCAACGACCAACATCAATATTACGAAACGATTTGCGGCGGTGCCGGGGCCGGGCCGAATTTTCAGGGCGCATCCGCCGTGCACACCCACATGACCAACAGCCGCCTCACCGACCCGGAAGTACTGGAATCCCGATTTCCCGTCCGGGTTGAACGTTTTGAAATTCGCCACGGCAGCGGCGGGCAGGGTTTGTTTCGCGGTGGAGACGGCGTACGCCGCGCCATCCGTTTTTTAGAACCCATGCATCTTTCCATTTTATCGAATCGCAGAACAGTCCCGCCTTTCGGCTTGTCGGGCGGCAAGCCGGGCAGCACGGGGAAAAACTGGGTTAAACGGAAAGACGGCACCGTGACACCACTTTCCGCCTGCGATCAAACAGAAGTTGGCCCCGGAGACCTCTTTGTGATAGAAACACCCGGTGGTGGGGGTTTTGGGGAAAGCGATTTGTCCTCATGATTGACTGAAAGATATCTCTTTAAAAATCGATCACCAACAACACATCATAATATATAAAAGCTCCGCTCCCTTAGGTTGGCCGCCGCAGACAACCTTACTTATTGAAGAAATCTAGTGGGAAAAGAAAAAGCGTCTATTTGTTCAATGGGACGAATTTTTGATTTTTGATTTCTGTCACCCAAACGCGATGAAGCGCCTGGTGCTCCTTTGTGCTGTAAGTGATCTGCTCGCCGATCCCGATGTCCAGATTTTTGATCGATTCTATGGCATCAATCAGGTTTTCACGTGTGATTTTTTTCGGGGCACGCTTTAAGCCTTCTACAAAAACTTTGGCCATAAGAAAACCTTCGAGAGAGACGAAGTCAGGCGAGGGACCGGGATCATAAGCCTTGAGCAAGCGGCGGTATTCGTCAAGACCAGACAAATCGGCATCAAAATGAGGGACGACCTGGGTGACGATCACGCCTTCACTGTCCTTTCCAAGCGCCTTGGCCAGAGGAATGCTTCCGACAAAAGAGACATTTAAAAATGTGGTATTCGGCCAAATCGTCTTTGCGTATTTGATGAATTTTGCACAGGCGGTATACGTGCCCACCAGGATAATGGCTTTGGGCTCGACGGGGGAATCAAGAATGGTCAGCAGGCCTTCTTCTACGTTGAGGGTATTGCGTGCGTAGCGGCCATGTGGCAGATTTTTCGCTTGCGCATACCCTCTCGCTTCCAAGGCTTTTACGGCACCGGAATAACCTGCGTCCCCATATGTATCGTTCTGGGTAAAAAAAGCAATCTCGTCAGCTTTGACCCCACGATCCAGGATATCGTCGATCATCGTAGCCGTTTCTTCTTTATAACTTGCGCGAAAATTGATGACATAACGGTCGGGTGGTGTTTTTCTGAGAACCTTTGCCCCGCTAAAGGCCCCGAAAAATAAAATTTTTTCACGATTTGCAATCGGAACGGTCACCATAGCAGTGGGGGTGCCGACATTTCCCATAATGGCAATCACATCATTTTGCTCTGTGAGCCGCCGCATATTCAGCGCAGCGCTGATGGGTTGATAACCGTCATCAAGGACTTCCAATTTCAGGGGGTGGCCGTGTACTCCGCCTTGTAAATTGACATGGTGAAAATAAGCCTCGATCCCGCGTCTCATCGACTGGCCCAGGTCTTTGGCCGGGCCGCTTAATGCGGTCGTCATGCCAATACGCAGGGGCTTCTCCCCCTTACTGAAACCTTCGACTGGAATCAGGAAGATTAAAAAAAGGCCGATGATCCAATACCTTCGTTTTAGTTTTTTGAGTGATCTCATATCCATTTAATAGAATTTAACCAGGGTGACCACCCACATCGTCAGCGTAATCACAGGCCAATAAAAAAGTTTGGGCAGCAGGTTGTCACGATACTGCACAAAAGGGATATTGATTCCCCAACTGAAGAGAATCGAATTAATGGAAATGGCGAGGATTGCGCCATAGGTCACGACATAGAAATATTCCATATAAAAGATTTCATTGGCTGAAAGCGAATTTCTTAAATCAATGTGCGAGATCAAAACAACAAAAAAAAGGGCCGAACTGGAGGCCAGAATGGTTGAGGCGTTAAATCCAAGCAGTTCGATTTTTCCGCTTTCCTTGGAGCTGGTAATCAGAACCGCAAATAACATGAGGAGCACAACAATGATGGGAGTCAAGTTTGAGATGAAGGGATTGAGAAAGCGCCGTTTTACGCCGATTTGAAAATAAAGCTCCGGGAACTTGTTCTGTCCCACATAGCGCGGGATGCCAAAATCGGTATTATAGCTGTTGAAGCGGTAGTTGAAAAAGCTGCTGGAGACCGTCCAGCCCGGCAATACAAAATCCTGTTCAATGCCCGGCAGCCGCTCCGGGTGCATCAGATTATAGGAATCAAGTGCTGGAATCAGGACAACGTTTTTATCAAAGTCTTTGTGCCATAAACGCATCCAGACGGTTTGCTGATCAAAGGGATATTGGGTGTAATCAAAATCCTGCCGCAATGTGACATGAAAATACCAGCCGATCACTTCTCCGTCTTTTTCTTGTCGGCGGTAAGATTCAACAATATCTGCTGATTCGGCTTCCGGAAGAACAAAACCACGGGACAAATCGTCGGGCACATGTCGGTTGTATTCTTGCCAAATGTACCCGGTCAGAATGACGTTATTTGCGCTGGTAAATTCAATGGACTGAACAAAAACACCTGTGGGAATATAAATTGGCAAGGGCTGACGGTTGCGCAGTGCTGTCCGAATGTTGTTTGTTTTAAAGGTGGACAAATCGCTTTGATTCAGAATGACAGTCCGTTCGAGATTTTTCCAGGTCACATCCTCTGTGGAGAGAAACCAGATCAGCCCGATCCCCAATGTAAAGAGGATCGAAGCATTCAATGCGCGAAGCCATAAAATGGGATCAGATCTTTTTTCCCGACGGGAAAGATCCATCGTGATGAGGCTGACTGCAAATACGATAAACAAGATGCTAATCCAAATCAGGCGACGGCGCAGCGTCTGATTCCCTTTCGTAAGATCTTCCTTGCTATAGAGCATGGCCAAAGTCCATCCAGTGCTATCGATTCTCTGGACATTGGCCCATGTTGCCTGACCGGTGAGGGCGCTCATGCCTTCCAGTGTGCCATTTTTCCCGGAAATCGCTTGTCGGTAAATCGATTCGAGCAAGACATTGGTCTCTTCCCGGGCGATACCTTCAAGAAGCCGCTCCTCTTCAACATATTCCTTTATTGGATGAGAAAGAACGACCCCATTTTTTGAAAACAAGATGCCATACCCTGTTTTACCCATGTTCAGTAAATTGATTTGCTCGAAGAGCTCTTCCAGGGCGAAGTGAATAAAGACAATTCCCATTTTTTGCTTTTGACCTGTTTCAGGATCTTTTTGAAAAAAGGGAAGGGCATATTCAATCACGTTGCGTTCTGCGGCCTGACTGAAGCGCGGTTCATTCCATTGCGCGCCATTTTTTAAAGGCTGGTGATACCAGTCGTATGTTTCAAGCGTGTAATCAACCTGATTTTCAAGTTGCACCTCTTTAACGTCCTTGTCCCGACGCATAAGATAGGGGGCAAAAAGACGCACATCCGAATCATACGCAAAGGGTTCGTAAGCGAGCCCAACACCAATCAGCTTAGGGTTCGAGCTTAAGACCTGTTTCAGGCGTTTAATTAAATCCGATGTCGTGCCCTCCTGACTGAACAAGTCTTCGGAAAGTGCCGTGGCAACAGGGATCGATTGATTTAAGGTGTTGTGAATTTTTTCCGAGAGCGCGATGGTTTGCTTTAAAGCTTCTTCCTGTGCCGGAATAATGACCCCGTCCCTCATGTTGAAATAATTGTAAACCAGGGCAAAACCGCCACAGAGGGTGATGATCGAGGAAACGACGGAAACCCTGAAGATATTTTTACGGGAGAAAAGATTCAAACTCAAATTGATCCAATTTGAAAGGGCGCGTACAACAAAGTGATGGTGTTAAAAAGTATCCAATAAGATGATCAATGTCATGTTTCGGTCGCCATCCTTCTTACAGATCATCCGAGAAGGATCCTGTTTATTGGAGCGAGTCACCCTACCCTACCCTGTCATTCTGTCTACTTCCGGAGTTTTTTCCCATGACGCCGCCAAACCAGAAACTCAAAATCTGCCCCACCCCGGCGGTCAGGACCCCAAGAAGAATCTGCAGCTCACCCATGATGGATCCTTCCCCTTTCGTCGCTTCAAACCAGGGCGTCACTTCTACAGAAAACATGATGAGCAACATCAGAAAATAGGAACCGAGAAAACAGGCGCTGATCATGATTTGCGGGCGCTGATTGACTTTTGCGAGGTCCCTGGCGCTTTTTCGGTCATCCACCTCCAGCGCAAAGACATCCACATTGAGCTGTTCCATTTCTTTTTTGAAGGTATTTTCCAGTTCTTTCAATTCATGAAGTTTCTCTGGGCTACTTAAGGCCGTTTCCAGAAGCGCTTCCATCTTGTCGGGTGAAGCCTGATCCTCTCCAAAAAACTGCTTGCTAATCATATTCGTTGCCATGCCCGCAAGTGGACCGCCCAAGGCAGAGGCCAAAGTCGGGGCAACGTGTTGTATCAGACCAATTATTTTGTTCATTTTTTAATGCTCCTGTCGTTCAATACATGAATCGATATTGAATAGATTATCCTATAATCTGACACATCATTTTCTACCAAGACTCTGCATATAGTAAGACTATCAGAAAAACGAAATATATCCAGAAGCAGATATTTTCAGAAGAAATAGTCAGTGTTTTGAGGAAATTATAATGTGTTGCAGGAAATGTTCAGGAGTCATCCGACACGCAGATCTGCATGTCTTCAGTCAGAACATGGGGATGATGTTATGAAGCAAAATACATGCAGGATCAGCCGATCATTGCAAATAACTGTGAGGGCGCATATTCAAGATTTTCATACATAATGTTCCTGTTCAGGCTCTGCACTTTTCCGGTGCAACCTTCCGGGGTATTCAAGGCATCCAGCACGCCGTTCCCCCATTGAATAATGCCCAGCTTGACACCGGGAGAGACAGGATCACCCACCTTGATTTCCCAAAGGATTGATGCGACATAGTCCTCTTTCTTCGCAAATGTTTCGGGAATATTTCTCAGCTCTTTACTCGTCGCGTTATAAGTCACGAGTGCATCACTCATTTCTCTCTCCTTTTGAAAATTGGATATAAGGGTCTGAAATGACCGGTTTTCGGCCCTCGAGATGATCATACTTGCTGGCCCACACCGCCTGACACAAGCGGTAATCCCTTTGCATTAAAGTTTTCTCGGGTTTTCTGTTCTTTTCAAACTCACCCAGTGTAATCAAAAAAGAGGTCATTTCATCCACCCTTCCCTTATTTAAGGTATTTTCTATCTCAGTCAGCACGTCCCGGTCACTGGAAAATCCTTTAGGCCATACCGTATTGTCACCTGCGCTTTCAACCACGGTCAGAAGGTTTTTGTAGGTATGCAACAGGGCAATCAAAATGTCTTTCTGGTTTTTTTCAGGATTTGGACTGGATTTATAATTATGTGCAAGATAAAAATCCTTTGCAGCGGTTTCCTTGATTTCCCAGTCTGTATTGCACACAGGTTTTTGGGGCGGAACATGATGATCCCAGATCTCCGGAATTCGAAATAAAGGGGTTCGAAAAACAAGGTTGTCAGGATCATCCTTGATTTGATGAATTTCAAATGTTCTGAATTCAATCGGCCAATCGACGATCGAACCGACGTTTAATTCGATCCATCCGTTATCGCCTCCTCTCACCAGGTATTCACCGTGATGTGTATGCCCTGAAACATAGAGCGGAACGCTGTACTTTTCCCTGAATTTGTCAATGCCGCGCCTTGCGTCTTTCTTCAAGGTCGCATAGGGATGATGGGCCATGATGACCGTCATCTTCTTTTCCGTCTTCTCTCTCTTGAGCCACTGTTCCGTAAGCGATATCTGATCGGAAAGCATGCTGCCGGTGATGCCCGCGTTATAGGATAGTGGCGGAACCGGCACCAGGTTGGGTGGCTTTTCAAACTGGGTGCTGTCCATTAATATGGCCGAAATGGCCATGCCTGAACCGGGCATATCCAAATTAAGTTCCTGTAAAATATAGGACTGGTAAGGCTTCTCTCGATTTATTTTCCAGGCAACGGCCTGCAGGAAGACACCCTCGTTATTTGGATTTCGCCACTCTCCCCCCTCTGGATGATCGGTATAATATTGACCAAAGTCAGGGTGCTGTTCTTTTAAATGCATCAGATAGCTCATCACCATACGGTCTTTGGTCATGGGGCCATCCGCATGTTTGCAGGCATTTTTCCACCCATCCGTATTCACATTGTGCAAGTTGCCCAGCAGATAGGCATCATGATTTCCGAGCGCCATGACCCATGGACGGCGCGCTGTTTTCATAATGTCACTGAATGATTTAAATTCACCGGCACAGGCCATGTTTGCACCGTCTCCAAGATGCACTACAGGAATACGTTTCGCGTAATATTCAAGCACCCACTTCAAAACATCCTGACCAAAAAGATCTTGCTGTACGGGCCGGATGGTCACGGTAACGATATGATCAAACAATTGGTTTCGTAGCCATATCGGGTCACCGTAAAGATTGTTCAGCTGATTATCCGCCACAAGTAACACACGCTTGGATACCGCCAGTCCGTCAGGTTTTTCAGGGAGAATCTCATATCGAGATGAAATGGATTGCGGACCGCTAATGCAACCCGTAAATAGCACTGCGATAACGACAGATAAGAGAAAAGCTTTCATCCTTCCTCTGTAAAAATAGATTGTTTTCACTAGATTCCTTTTATAAAAAGTAGGGACAGACCGAGAGTAAGATGGATTTACATGACGTATTTATAAGACCGATCACTTTGACTTTATATTTCTTCATAATACCCTTGAATGAAAAAGAATGTCGCGACTGAAATATGGCAGGAGAATCGATAAAAGTCAAAAAAAAGAAGGGGGTTAGATAGTGGGGCACTTAAGAGTCAATGGATCCATTAAAACCCCAGGGGAGATATAATACCTGCAGGACTTACCTTCTGACTCAATACCTCACTACAATGATATCCAGACCTCTAATTCAGAAAGGGCGGTTGAGGACATTAAGTAGGTTTCATCGCTGGTTTTCGCCAATTTTTGCGTTTCCTGTAAGAGCCTTTTGGGGGTCCATCTTTGTGTTTCACTTTTGTGGCCATCGTATGATGAGGAAACATGGCCCCACATGTGCTGAACACTGTTATAAATCCCGCCAGAGGAGGGTTGCTTTCTCAATGTCATTGATAACAGGTTTGATAACTCGCAGAAATCTTCATCGGGCGATATTTTGGAAAGTGCTCTTCCTATTTTCTGGTAAAGCGAGGGATCTCTCGCCATAACGGAATATTTGTGCTGACGCCATAATTGCTGGGCTGTTTTGGGGAGCGGGATTCGACCTTTTTCTTTTTCGATGTATTTTTCTTTTAACAGATTAAACTGAAGATGGGGCGCATCAATGAAGCGCTCCGGCCAACAGAACGGCTTGGAGCATAAATCAACGGGGGATTGATCCATATATCCTCGCAAGGCCATTTCGGAAGCGAGCAAGGCGTGACGTTTCTGAATCGCCCAGCCATAACCCACCCAGCGCAATGTTTCAGGGTGACGTGCATATCCTGTTTTGTTGTTCATAAAAATCGAAACAAGACCATGGAGTTCCCGATGTTCCCCCAATAAACTTTGTCGATTTAAATATCCCGGATGAATGTCCCATATTCTCATCGTTTTCCTTTGAATCTCTCTGTCCTGAATTTCATTCGGGTGTACGCAGGGGAACAGCCCCTGTTCGGCTGTCCCCCTGCGTACTTTAAATCAAATCCAGTAAATAATTTAGTTTCCCATTTCAGTGATGCTGGTTTTCAGTTTTTGGTACTCGACATTGGATGGATCGATGCTGATGGCCTTATCAATGGCCATCGTGGCTGCCTTAAATTTCATGGCACCCATATTGATTAGCGCGTTCATATAATGATCCCGAGCCTGCATCGGCTTGTCAGTCGAAACATCCCTTGCGCAACGAAACCCCAGGCCAATCCCATAGCTGTTGTTCATCGGATTGTTCCAAAAACGGTGTGTACTGGTAATACTCTGCGCCGGAGTGTACCAGGATCCGCCCCGGATCACCTTTTTGGCACCTGCCGAAACGCGATCAACATAGGTTCCTGTGCTTCCCAAAACAACGCCATCCTCAGGTCCCTTTGGGTTCAGTGCCTGTTTTGTCTTGCCATAATAGTTAGGGTCATACCAATCTGAGACCCATTCAAAAACGTTACCGGCCATATTGTATACGCCATAAAAACTTTTTCCTTCCGGAAAACTGTCCACATCGCTCGTCACCTTCTCTTGACGGTCAAAATTGGCATGACCTGTTTTAAACACATCCCCCCAGGGGTACCGCAAACCTTCAGGGCCGCGCGCGGCTTTTTCCCATTCTGCTTCAGTGGGCAGGCGTTTGTTGGACCAGGCACAGAATGCATTGGCATCAAACCAGTTCACCCCAGTCACAGGCTGAGTCGGTTTATTAAAACGATGGTCATCCCAGTACGCCGGGGTCGCATGACCTGTCGCCTGCATAAATTCGCCATACTGTTTGACGGAAACTTCATATTGATCGATAAAATAATCATCCAGCATCACGACATGTGCAGGGCCTTCATCGTGAAAAGCTTCTTTGGATACTTTGAATTTCAATTGCTTGATGGGACTCATGCTTTCCATATCCGGGCCGGGTTTCTGATCCACCCCCATGACAAAAAAACCGGAAGGGACATGCACCATGCCCTCGGGAACGTTCAACGCTGCCGCCGAAACAGTATGGGTTTGGCCCATAAGGGATAGCGAAAAAATGGAAATCGACAAACCTGTCCTGAAATGACTCAACTTCTTTTTCATGGTATTTCTCCTGTTTTTAAAGTGAACTTTTATGGGGTGATCCGCTGAACTGCCAAACCGGTCATTTCAGCAAAAACTTTGGGTCTTGAGATTACGGAATCGCTTTCGCACATCGAAACCCGATGCCGTCTGTTTTTAGGGCAAAACCCCCTTTGTCACGGGCCGCAGCGCGAAGGCCTCTTCCCTTGTGGTGCCATGAACCGCCACGGATGACCTTGAGAATGCCATCCGAAGGACCTGCTGGATTTGTTTGTTTTGCATTCTGGTAGGTATCCGGATGATACCAATCCTGCACCCACTCCCTTACATTGCCTGCCATATCCTGAACCTCATAAAAAGATTCTCCTTTTGGAAAAGATCCGACGGCTTTCAGGGTCTTGAGATCTTCCCAATCGATTCCGAAGTTTGCCTGTTCCGGCCCTGGCAGCGCCTTGCCCCAGGGGAAGATATTGCCATTGGGTCCCCTTGCGGCCTTTTCCCATTCCGCTTCACTCGGAAGACGTTTTCCCGCCCAATGACAATAATCAAAGGCGTCATACCAGGTGACTTGTACAACGGGTAAATTTTCGATGCCCTCCATTTCAGACAAAGGACCTTCACGGTAGGGATTGGGAGGCGCTTTATGTCCTGTTGCTTTTATAAAACCCAGATACTGTTTGTTTGTAATTTCAAACACATCAATCTCAAAGGCCGCAAGGCTGATTTTGCGTTGAGGCCTTTCATCCGCGCGCCCCTCACCCTGTGCACTACCCATTACAAAATCACCTTCAGGAATAACAATCATGGGTGCAGAGTCTCTCAGTGGAGGCGCGGACTCCACTGCCCAAAGTATTTCTGGACCGAGTCCCTTTATCAAAATACCGGTCAAAAGCCCCAGAAAGAAGATCAATAAAAGAACCCTATTGATCTTGCAGTACACAGTCATCGTTTTTGCTCCTGACTATCCATAATCACGCGTTCGGTGATAGATTCGATTTCATCCAGTTTTTCACGGAGCATCTGTTTTTGTTTTGCCTCTTTCGCATCACGGGCTTCGACCAGCCGCGTCCTGGCAAGATGTAGGTCTTTTTCAATCCTCATCTGAATTTCCGGTGAAGCAAGCGTGCCGGACAAGGCCGCAGTGTGGTAGACCTCCCAAGCATGATCCACCCGTTTTTGGGCCACTTGGATGCTCTTGAGTGAACCTGCGTGACTCCAGCCTTCTGTCGCAACAATCAGGATTAATAACCCAAAAAAGAAGAATAGAGATGCTGTCTTTTTCCATTTTTTCTGTGTATTCATTTTTTCTCCCGATTTCTTTAAGCCGAATAGAGCCTTGTATTTTTTCATCCCTTCTCCTTCACGAAAACGCTTCATGCGTTTCCGTGAAGGATGAAGAAATAAATCCTACTTGTTACTCGCCATTTTCAGGATCATCGCCTTGGTTTCGAGAAACTCTGTATTTTCAGGATCAAGCTCCAAAGCGGTGTTAATCGAAACAAGGGCTTCGTCTGTCTTTTTGGAGCCCATAAAAATAAGGCTTTGCATAAAAGCCTGTTGTGTTTCTTCTGTCACATTCCCGGAAGCGTTTTTTGCGCAACGAAAACCCAGACCAATACCGTAGGAATTATTTTCGGGTTTGTTCCAGAACCTGTGACTCGTGTGCTGGGAAGAACTTGGGGCAAACCATGAACCACCGCGCAGCACCTTCATTTCCCCCATTGCACCCCATTTGTAGGCTTTTTCTGGACCTCTTGGGTTCAGAGCCTGGCTTTTTTTAAAGTACTTCGGGTCATACCAGTCCTGTACCCATTCGTAGACATTTCCGCCCATGTTCAATACACCGTAACCACTCGCCCCTTCAGGGTAGGCATCCACATCACTGGTTGTGCGTACATTTTGGCAGCAGTTAGATTTCTCTTCGGCATATTCATGCCCCCAGGGATAGTGATTCGCATCCGGGCCTTTTGCAGCTTTTTCCCATTCCGCTTCGGTCGGAAGACGCTTGCCTTCCCAACCACAAAAAGCCGTGGCATCAAACCAGTTCACGCCAACCACAGGCTGCTTCGGTTTATTGAGTGTGCGATTGTCCCAATAGGCTGGCGCGGCATGGCCGGTGGCTTCCATAAATTTGGCATAGCGCGCGTTGGATACTTCATATTTATCAATGTAATAAGCGTCTAGCACCACCTGGTGAGGCGGACTGTCATAATGCATTGCGTCCCCCATGGTGAACTCACCATGGGGGATCAGGGCCATCTCTTCCGCCCCTTTGGCATGTCCTGTACTAAGGCTGAACAATAAAAATCCCAGTAGCGAAGTGAGACCCAATAAGAATGAATTTGTCTTGCTGTCGAATGTGATGCCTTCCATTTTCATATTTTTTCTCCCTTTTTTATGAAGCGCCTCATGGCACCCCTTCTTACTATTTTTAAGATCCTGCAACTTACCCAGAGAAATGGGCATCCGTTTTTTAAGGAGCTGATCACTACTGTCCGGTTAAATAGTTGAATAAATTCAATTGGTTAGACATGGAGAAGTCCTCTGGTTTGTATTTTGAATCTGCAACGACTTGATTTAATGGCATTTTATCGAATACGGTGACGCTCAAAATCTGTAGAATT
>JAJDBT010000100.1 GCA_029261215.1 Nitrospirota bacterium
GCTTTTCGATTGAAAAGAGGCGTTTGCTTCCCTCGCCCTTGATTCTATTGGCAAAATCACGGGCGCTTTATCCGAGAAAGTCGGTAAAAATGTGCGGCTTGGTGTCTTAAAAGGGCACAAATTCCCTTAAATCGATTTAAGGATTTTTCCCGTTTTTTCCTTAAATGGCTGAGGCGCTAAGGTGCGTTTTAAGTTTTGTTTTTTTCTTAAAACACACGGGGTGTGTGATCGAGTGGGCCGGAAAAAGCCCATGACAAAAAAATACCCAAAGGGTCAAAGGGTACTGATACAAACTCCTTGAGTTTGTGGCGCGAAGGGCCGGATTCAGGGTTTTTTTTTGATGAAAATAGACCCCATTTTCGGCGTCCTCGATGGCCCATTCTCTGACGCCCCAAGGCGATCAAATGCCCAAAAATCGACGGATAAATTGTTCTTTCTGATTGATGAAAGGTAGTATATAGTAGGATTAAGTGGTATTGTGTTCGCATTTCTTGGAGGATAAAACGATGGCAATGGTTAAAAAAAGCATTACCGTGACCGATCAACAAAACGATTGGATCAAGGCCCAAATCGCCAAGGGTGATTTTGGCAATGAAAGCGAGATTATTCGTGATTTGATTCGTAAGGAGCAAAGCCAAGCTGCGGAAATAGAGGCCATCCGCGCCAAGCTCATTGAGGCCGAAAAGAGCGGTTTCAGTGACCGCACACCCGATCAAATCAGGCAAGCCGTACAAAAACGATTAAAAGAAAATGCCCCGCTATAAACTGAACGAAAAAGCGGACGAGGATTTAGAGCGTCTCTATGAATACGGCATTCTCTCTTTTGGACTGGATCAGGCGGATTCTTATTATGACGGCCTCATTGATCGCTTTTCTGAGTTGGCCGAAAACCCTAAACGATGGCAAGCCGTTGACCAGATCCGCAAGGGGTACCGCCGCAGTGTTTACGGGGTTCATTCGATTTATTATCGTATCGCAGGAGACACCGTAGAGATTATGCGGATTTTAGGCCGTGAAGATCCCAAGCAACTTTAATCCTTTTTCTGGGATCAAAAAATATGTGCTCAGGGATTATTTAAGTTGTTTTTCGGGGGGTAACCATGAGGAGCTGTATGAGACAGGATGTCTCATACAGCTCCTTTAACCTTGTTCATTTTTTTCTAAAATGCTATCAGTATAAATCTCTTATATTTTGAAATTCCTTGAACTCTGATTCTGCGGTGCTTTTAGATCGTTGATTGTAGAGATCGGGAAAACTTGCCCGCTTATGCCGCTGATATCATATTGTCAGACAAAACAGCGTGTTAACCAATGGTTGGGCGCAGAGAATATTGAGAGCCAGTAGGATATTTAATGAAAGATTTTCTTGATAAGCTATCGTCATACAACATCTTTAACTACCTATTACCGGGAGTTGTATTTGTCGTTATCGCTGATGCACTTACGGCCTACCACTTTGTGCAACAGGACATCGTTGTTGGGGTCTTTTTCTATTACTTTATCGGCCTGATTATCAGCAGGCTTGGCTCAATAATTATCGAGCCGGTTCTAAAATGGATGAAATTTGTTCGCTTTTCCTCTTATGCGGATTTTGTCCCTGCGTCTAAAGAGGATAAATTCCTTGAAGTCCTATCTGAAGCGAACAATATGCATAGGACATTTTGTTCGCTCTTTGCATCGCTGTTTATTTTAAAGGCATTTGAATATGTTTCGATTTATTTTCCGGTTTTAAAAAATTGGACTGGCGAGTTGGTTATTGTTGGTCTATTTTCACTTTTCTGCTTGTCTTACCGAAAGCAAACACAATACGTTAATAAACGCATACAACGTGCGATGGAAAAGGATTGATATATGGAAGATTTTTTTGAAATTGATTTCTTAGACGTTGAATCCAAGAAAAGCGGTGACGCTATATCCCTTCGTTATTCACTTAATGAAATTACTCGCATTCACGTCACGGATGGTGGGTTTCAGGATACAGGCGATGTCGTTATCAAACATATCAATGAATACTACGATTCACCTTTATTTATCGATGCAGTTGTCGTGACTCACCCAGACGGAGATCACGCTGGAGGGCTAAGAAAA
The DNA here is from genome assembly GCA_029261215.1 of Nitrospirota bacterium. Classification (GTDB taxonomy): domain Bacteria; phylum Nitrospirota; class Nitrospiria; order SBBL01; family JAADHI01; genus JAADHI01. The sequence continues at coordinate 2,089 of JAJDBT010000100.1, forward strand.
CTTTTTGATGCATATGCGATTGGCGAGCTTTGGATGCTTCGCCCCTGGCTATATGCTGATGAGTTGATTGATAGATTTAGCCGTTTCACTTCGGTTGATAATCTGATCAAACGATTAAAAGAAATTTATCCCAATCTGGTTGCTCTTGAAGAACTTGCAGAGGAGCATGGAGTTAATATTTTTGAGCCCTTTCAAGGCTCTGCCATCGGCGATTTTTACGTGATGGCGCCTACTAAGAGTCGTTACCTAGATCTTATCGTAGAGTCAGAAAAAACGCCTGAGGCGACGAAAGATGAAGAACAGTCACTCGCTGAGGCTGCTGGCCTATTAATCAAAAAAGCAATTGCGTTCATTCGCGCTGCGTGGGGTCAAGAGACATTTCCAGAAGAGGATACTAGTTCTGAGAATAATATGAGCGTTATTCAATATGCAAACTTGTGTAAAAAAAATATTTTGCTAACGGGAGATGCTGGGCGTTCTGCTCTTGAGGAGGCAGCAGACTATGCGCCGTACGTTGGTTTAACCCTACCCGGAATCGACCGAATTCAAGTTCCGCATCACGGATCAAGACACAATGTTTCGACTGAAATATTAGATCGATGGCTGGGGCCTCGATTAAACGAACAACCTGACGGAAACACATCAATATTTACAGCAATTGTAAGTGCGGCAAAAGCAGATAAAGACCACCCAAGAAAGTCGGTAGTTCGTGCATTTATCCATAGGGGTGGAAAGGTCATAACTACAGAGGATGGCGGTAAGCGAACAGCGCACAATGCGCCAAAGAGAGAAGGCTGGACTGCTGCCGAACCGCTCCCTTACCCAGAGTATGAAGAGAAATAATTGAATAAATGGATAAGCCCAACAAGGCATCAGACGGTGTGAAAACTCGGGGCTAATTCGCCCACGCTCAGACGAGATCGATAAATCATACCCTTGAAACAGAATGGGTAATTCTGTCTCAGCGGAATGGTTGCCGGTAAGGAATAGAAGGGGTATTAAGAAGGTTATTAATCTCTATCATGCGATGATTTATTTGCAAAACAGAACTTTAACATAAGCCGCTATGTTGTCCACAGAAAGCTCAGTCATTATCGTTTTTTTGTCATTAGTAATAAAGTAGTAGGTAAATTTACCACCCTCAGACTTATATATATTATCTTCAATTTTGACTATTTTATTTACATTCCCCTCTGCACTTGTAACAGTCAATTTTTCAAAATCAAAACCAGATAAATTCTTTATATTTAAAGTCTCATCTCTCTCATAAATATGTGAATCTCCAATAGCCTCTCCCATTTCCGTTTTAGGTAAACAAGAAATGGTTTTCGCAAAAGCTGGACTGGAAAGCCCAAAAACCAAAATAATAAAAAGTACTATTCTTTTATTATTCATTCTCTAATCCTTGTGAAATTTGATGACTCGCTCAATTTGGACTTTTCCAGACCTTTTCCCGTATAAGTCTTTACCATATACAAAGTGTATAACAAACACTATTGTCATATTTTCCCCTTGAGACAGAATTGGTCATTTTGTCTCAAGGCTCCGCTTATGCATTTTTAGAAAAATCGTTTAATCTCGTTGAGAAACACCCTAATCTCTGGTAGCGTTTACCAAAATTCTGTATGTATATGGTGAGGAATTAGACAGAATCCTATGTTTCCGCCGTCATTTATGCTTTTACAGCAGGAAGGTTATTTAATCAGCTCAACTCTTTCGCTCGGCTTAAATGAGCTTCGAAGTGCTGGGGTTCATAATAAAGGAGCATTCTATTCTGCTTTGTTTAACCTTTCTATTGGGGTTGAGCGGTTACTTAAGGCAACTGTCATAATTGAACATATGTTTCAAAATAAATTATCCGTACCAAGTCAGAAACAGCTCCAAGCTTACGGGCACAATATTCATGACCTCTATGACAAATGTACAGAAATAGCAAAATCATATAATGTTCAAGTTGAAAAAAGAGGGGCGCTAAACGAAATACAACAAGAAATATTGGATCTTCTAAACGAGTTTGCTCGTAATACTACGAGATACTACAATCTTGATGCACTCAGTTCTTCACAAGGAGGCACAGATCCTCTTTCGAAGTGGGGAGAAATAATAATTTTAATTCTGAGCCAAGATGTAACAGAAAAACAGAGAGAAAAAATACTTGCCCAGGCTCACCGCGTGGCCAAAGAAGTAGAGAAGAGTTCATCTGTTCTAATGCATGGGCTGGATCAAACGCCTCTCAATACAAAAGATTTGTTTTCTTTGCCAAGTTTACACGATCAGGCCGTGAAGCATGCTGTACTGCATATCATAAATATACTTTCGCCTTTACGTGATTTAATATCATCTCTAAGTCATCGAGGGTATGGGTTGGGGTTATCAATCCCAGCGTTTCCACAAATGCAGGAATTCTTGCCGTGGCTCTGGAATGATCGCCAATATGTACTTAGGAAAAAAAGGTGGCCGTAACCCTGTTCACCTGGGCTGAAACAGGATAGGTCATTCTGTTTCAACTCTCCGGTTTTTGAGCTTTTTTTATGGGCCGTGTCAGTGTGACGTTAAGGATTCCTCAACGGCTCTGCGGATGTATTTCTGATAAGACATTCCTTCATTCTTTGCTTTTTCCCGCACCGCATCAAGTAATTGTTCAGGGAATCGGATATTCACCTTCTTTGTTTTGGGCA